>NZ_JACCBK010000001.1:0-319255 GCF_013409875.1 Cellulomonas oligotrophica | reverse complement strand
CCTTGACCGCGCCCGTGGCCTTCTCCATCGCCGACGGCTTCGGTGTGGTGCCGTGGAACCGGGGGTCCGGCTGGGTGGGCGGCGGCATCGGGACGCCGGCGGGCGGCTCGGCGACGTACGTGAACTCGCCCTTCCCGTCAGGGGTCGGGCCGCTGGCCCACGCGCCCTCCGAAGCGTGCTCGCCGTCGCTGAAGTTGATGTACTGGTAGGCCACGTCGCGGTCCTCCTTGCCGAGCGGGAAGGTGCTGGGCACGGGCAGGTCCTCCACGCCCTCCTCGCGCAGCTGCCGGGCGGCGGCGATCCACTGGTTCTGATGCATCGTGTCGCGCGCCAGCAGGAACGCCAGCAGGTCCTTCACGCCGTGGTCGTCGGTCATGTGGTAGAGCCGGGCGACCTGGAGGCGGCCCTGCATCTCCGCGTTCGCGTTGGCCGTGAAGTCCGCGA
This sequence comes from Cellulomonas oligotrophica, assembly GCF_013409875.1. Classification (GTDB taxonomy): domain Bacteria; phylum Actinomycetota; class Actinomycetes; order Actinomycetales; family Cellulomonadaceae; genus Cellulomonas; species Cellulomonas oligotrophica. The sequence goes on along the minus strand of NZ_JACCBK010000001.1, from coordinate 318,811 downwards.
GCAGGTTGCCGCTGGCCGTCACGTACCCGGCGGACCAGGGGTTGCCGTTGGAGTCCACCGGACGCGCGCCGGCGCCGGCGACGATGCCCTGCTGGGGGTCCGTGCCGCCGATGATCGCCGCGACCGTGGGATCGTCCTGGACCGCGCCCTCCACCGCACCGACCGGGGCGTCGGCGAGCAGCTGCGAGATCATCGTCGCGAGCATCTCCACGTGCCCGAACTCCTCGGCTCCGATGCCGTAGAGCAGGTCGCGGTACTTGCCGGGCAGGTGGGCGTTCCAGGACTGGAACCCGTACTGCATGGCGACGGTGATCTCGCCGTACTGCCCGCCCAGGACCTCCTGGAGCTTGCGGGCGAAGACGGCGTCGGGCTTGTCGGGCGTGGCGTGGTGCTGCAGCTCCTGGCGGTGGAAGAACATCGGGGTCTCCTTCGAGGTCGCCCGCCCGGCCCGGACGGCCGGGACGTGGCACGCGCTCGTTCTCGACGCGTCGTTCTCCCCCAGGCTCACCCCGCACACCCCGGGACGCATCTGGACGTCCGACCACCGCGAGCACCGGGGTCCGGGGTCCGGAGTCCGGGGTCCGGAGTCCAAGGTCCGGGGTCCGAGGTCGACGGCGCACGCGCGCACCGGCCCGGACCGACCTACGCTCGACGAGGCGGCGTGCCGCACCGGTCGCCGCGCCCGACCCGTCGGAACGAGGTGAACCGATGCCCCAGCGTGACCCCGGGCCCAGCGTGAAGGACCCCGAGCTGTACGAGAAGCTGCGCGACGAGGGCAGCAGCAAGGAGAAGGCCGCGCGGATCGCCAACGCCGCCGCCCGCAGCAGCCGCGAGGACGTCGCGGCGAAGGGCGGGCGGTCCGGCTCCTACGAGGACTGGACCGTGGCGGACCTGCGGCACCGTGCGGCCGAGCTGGACGTCACCGGCCGGTCGACCATGACGAAGGCCGAGCTGGTCGACGCCCTGCGCTCGCGCTGAACCCCGCCCGGGCGCCTGCAGGGGCTACGGGTCAGTCGTCGCGGCGGGTCGTCGAGCGGCGGGCCACGAGCGTCGCCAGGCGACGGGCCTCCTGCTCGGCGCGGGCACCATCGGCGCGCTGCACGCCCATGACGGCGAGGGTGTCGCCGTCGGCGAGGTCGAGCTGCACCCACGCACGGCCCTGGCCGAACCGCACCGAGACGATCTGCGCCCACGTCACGTGCCGGGTGACCACGAGGTTGCGCACGCGCAGGCCCGTGGCGTCGGGGACGGCGCTGACCGAGGCCTGCCGCCAGCAGAACCACACGATCAGCGCCCCGAACGCCACGAAACCCGCCTGGTCGAGCGGCCCCAGCCCCGGCATGACGACGACGAGGACACCGGTGAGCACCGCGACGGCGGCCGCCACGCCCAGGGTCACGAACCTCGCCAGGCGCGGCCGGAACGGAGCGTCGAGCCCCGCGGGCTCCTCGCCCGCCGTGCCGCGGGAGGTCACAGCCGGCAGGCGTGGATCGACGTGACGAGGATCGCCCGCGCGCCGACGTCGTACAGGGCGTCCATCACCCGGTTCGTCTGCGCGCGCGGCACCATGGCCCGCACGGCCGCCCACTGCCCGTTGTGCAGCGGCGAGACCGTCGGCGACTCCAGGCCCGGCGTGATCGCCACGGCCTGGTCGACGAGCTCGAGCGGCACGTCGTAGTCCATGAGGACGTACTCGCGGGCCGTCAGCACGCCCTGCAGGCGCCGGGTCAGCACGTCCAGGCCCGCGGGGGCGTCGACGTCCGCACGACGCGCCAGCACGGCCTCCGAGCGCAGGATCGGCTCGCCGAAGACCTCCAGGCCCGCGGCCCGCAGCGTCGACCCGGTCTCGACGACGTCGGCGATCACGTCGGCCACACCGAGGCGGATCGCGGACTCCACCGCGCCGTCCAGGCGGACGACGGACGCGGGCTCGACGCCACGCTCGCGCAGGTGCGCCGCGACGAGCTCGGGGTACGAGGTCGCCACGCGCAGGCCGGCGACGTCGCGGGCGTCGTGCAGCTGGCCCGCGGTGGCGGCGAACCGGAACGTCGACCGGGCGAAGCCCAGCGGCAGGTGCTCGACGGCCGCGGACGCGGAGTCGATGAGCAGGTCGCGGCCGGTGATGCCGACGTCGACCGTGCCGGCGCCGACGTACACGGCGACGTCACGCGGACGCAGGAAGAAGAACTCCACGTCGTTGTCGGGGTCGGGCAGCACGAGCTCGCGGGAGTCGCGGCGCTGGCGGTAGCCCGCCTCGCGCAGCATCTCGACGGCGGGCTCGCTCAGCGAGCCCTTGTTGGGGACGGCGATCCTCAGCACGGTGTCCTCGGGGGTACGGGAAGGGACGTCAGGGGAAGGTCGGGGCGCGTGCGGGGTGCTCGGAGCAGCGGCGCTCACAGGTGCTTGTACACGTCCTGCAGCGTCAGCCCGCGCGCGAGCATCAGCACCTGCAGGTGGTACAGCAGCTGGGAGATCTCCTCGGCGGCACGCTCGTCGGACTCGTGCTCGGCGGCCATCCACACCTCGGCGGCCTCCTCGACGATCTTCTTGCCGATGGCATGGACGCCCGCGTCCAGCTCCGCGACGGTGCCGGACCCCGCGGGGCGGGTCGCGGCCTTCTCGGCGAGCTCGGCGTACAGGTCCTCGAACGACTTCACGCGCCGACTCTAGACGCCCGCGGGGCCCGCACCGACTCAGCGTCCGTCGGCCGGCTCGAGCACCCGCACCGCGAGGGCCGTCGCGACGGCGGCCTGCGCGGCCTCGTAGCCCTTGTCCTCGTGGGAGCCGGGCAGGCCGGCGCGGTCGAGGGCCTGGGCCTCGTCGTCGCAGGTGAGCAGGCCGAAGCCGACGGGGACGCCGGTGTGCACGGACACGTCGGTCAGTCCCGTCGTGGCTGCGGAGCAGACGTAGTCGAAGTGCGGGGTGCCGCCGCGGATGACGACGCCGAGGGCGACGACGGCGTCGGCGTCCGCGTCGGCGGCGTGCCGGGCCACCACGGGCAGCTCGAACGAGCCGGGCACGCGCACGACCGTGACGTCGTCGACGTGCGCGTCGGCCAGGGCCCGGCGGGCGCCGTCGAGGAGCCCGTCCATGACGGTGGTGTGCCAGGACGCGGCGACGACGACGACCTTGAGGCCGCTGCCGTCCAGGGTGAGGGTGGGTGCTCCGGCGCCGCTCATGCGGACTCCTCGGTGTGCTCGACGGTGGTGGGGTGGACGGGGGTGTGCTCGACGTGGTCCGCGGTGTCGACGCCGGCGGGGACCGGTGCGGCCTCGACGGGCGGGACGTGGATGGGTGCGGCCTCGGCCTGCTCGGGCAGGTGCAGCAGGTGGCCCATGGCGGTGGCCTTGGTGCGCAGGTACGCCGCGTTGTGGGGCGTGCGGCCGACCTCCAGGCCACGGACCTGGACGACGTCGATGCCGTGGGCGCGCAGCCCCGCGACCTTGGCGGGGTTGTTCGTCAGCAGGCGGACGCGGGCGACGCCGAGGTCGGCGAGGATCGCGGCGGCGGCCCCGTACTCGCGCCGGTCGGCGGGCCAGCCGAGGTCGAGGTTGGCCTCGACCGTGTCTCTGCCGGTGTCCTGGAGCGCGTAGGCGGCGACCTTGGCGAGCAGGCCGATGCCGCGGCCCTCGTGCCCGCGCAGGTACACCACGGCGCCGCCCTCGGCGGCGGCCAGGGCCAGGGCGGCGTCGAGCTGGGGGCCGCAGTCGCAGCGGGCCGATCCGAACGCGTCGCCGGTCAGGCACTCGGAGTGCACGCGCACGACGGGGGTCGCGGACAGGCCGGTGGACGGGACGAGGGCGACGTGCTCGTCGCCGGTGCGCAGGTCGCGGTACCCGTGCAGGCGGAAGTCGCCGTGCCGGGTGGGCAGGTGCGCGGTGTGGGTGGCGTGCACGCGCGGCGCGAGGGCGTCGGTGCGCACCGGTGCGGGCTCGGGGGCGTCGTCGTGCGCGAGGCGCCAGGCGCGCAGCTCGGCGATGGTCAGCAGCACCAGGCCGTCGGCCTGCGCGAGCGCGGACGCCTCGGGCAGGCGGACCATCGTGCCGTCGTCGTTGACGAGCTCGGCGATCGCGCCGACGGGCTCGAGGCCGGCCAGGCGGCACAGGTCGACGGCGGCCTCGGTGTGCCCGGCGCGGTGCAGGACGCCGCCGGGGACGGCGCGCAGGGGCAGCACGTGGCCGGGGCGGACGAGGTCCTCGTGGCCCGAGGCGGGGTCGGCCAGGACGCGCAGGGTGCGGGCGCGGTCCGCGGCGGAGATGCCGGTGGTCACGCCCGTGGCGGCGTCGACGGTGACGGTGTAGGCGGTGCGCCGCGGGTCCTGGCTGTGCGGGACCATCAGCGGCAGGTCCAGGGCGTCGGCCCGCTCGGCGGGCATGGGGGCGCACAGGTACCCCGAGGAGTGCCGGATCGTCCAGGCGACCCACTCGGTGGTCGCGGACTGCGCGGCCAGGACGACGTCGGCCTCGTTCTCGCGGTCCGGGGAGTCCGCGACGAGCACGGGACGGCCGGCGCGCAGCGCGGCGAGCGCGTCCTCGACGGTGCCGAGCACGACGTCGCCGAGCACCACGTCCGACGGGCGACCCGTGGCGTCTGTGGTGGCTGCGTGCGTGGTGGACGTGGTGCCCGCCGCGTCGGTGGTGGGGGTGTCGGCGCTCATCGGGCACCCGCCGTGGCGAGCAGCCGCTCGGTGTACTTGGCCAGCACGTCGACCTCCAGGTTGACGGGGTCGCCCACGGCGAGCGTCCCGAGGGTCGTCGCGCTCAGCGTGGTGGGGATCAGGGAGACGCCGAACAGGTCGTCGCCGACGTGCGTGACCGTCAGGGACACGCCCTGGACGGTGATGGAGCCCTTCTCGGCGACGTACCGGGCCAGGGCGGGGTCGAGCGTGACCTGCACGTCGTCCCAGCGGGGCCCGGCGGCGCGCGACGCGATCGTGCCGACGCCGTCGACGTGGCCCTGCACGACGTGGCCGCCGTACCGACCGCCCACGGGCAGGGCCCGCTCGAGGTTGACGCGGTCGCCCGCGGCGAGGCCGCCGAGGGCCGTGCGCCGCAGGGTCTCGGGCATGACGTCGACGACGAACACGCCGTCGCCGGGCAGCTCGACGACCGTCAGGCACACCCCGGACACGGCGATGGAGTCGCCGTGGCGGGCGTCGGACGTGACGAGGGGGCCGCGCACGTGCAGGCGCGCGTCGACCTGGTCGTCGTCGCCGGGCACGACCGCGACGACCGTGCCGATCTCTTCGACGATGCCGGTGAACATCAGACCTCCTGGGGTCCGGGCGTGGGGGTGGGTGCGGGGGCCGCGGGCGGGACGGGCGTCGCGACGACGAGCACGTCGGGGCCCAGGGGCAGGACCTGGGTGGGTGTCAGGCGCAGCGCGTCGCCGATCGACGTGACGCCGAGGTCGGCGAGCGCGGCCGGGCCGGCGCCGAGCAGGACGGGCGCGACGTAGGCGTGCACCTCGTCGACCAGCCCGGCGCGCAGGAACGCGGCGGCGAGCGTGGGCCCGCCCTCGACCAGGACGTGCCGCACCTCGCGCTGCGTGAGCGCGGCCAGGACGACGGCCGGGTCGTGGGTGCGGACCTGGAGCAGCTCGCCGCCGGGGCCGTGCAGCCGGGCGCCGGCCGGCACGTCACGGTGGCCGACGACCACCCGCAGGGGCTGGTGCTCGACGAGGCCGCCGTCGCTCGTGCGCGCGGTCAGGGACGGGTCGTCCGTCAGTGCGGTGCCGGTGCCGACGACGATCGCGTCGACCTGCGCGCGCAGCCCGTGGGCGTGCCGGCGGGCGACGTCGGACGTGATCCACCGGCTCGTGCCGTCGGCGGCGGCCACGCGCCCGTCCAGCGACGTGGCGGTCTTGAGCGTGACGAAGGGGCGCCCGTGCCGGACGGCGGGCAGCCACACGCCGAGCAGCCGGGCACCGTCCTCGGCGAGGACTCCGGTGACGACGTCGACGCCGGCCGCGCGCAGGCGCCCCGCACCGCCCGCGGCGACAGGGTTGGGGTCCTCGACGCCGACGACGACGCGCGCGACTCCCGCGTCGAGCAGCGCCACCGAGCACGGGCCGGTGCGGCCGGTGTGGTCGCACGGCTCGAGCGTGACCACCGCGGTGGCGCCGCGCACGTCGCGCCCCTGCGCGGCCGCGTCCGCGAGCGCGGCGACCTCGGCGTGCGGGGTGCCGGCGCCCCGGTGCCAGCCCTCCCCCAGCACGGTGCCGTCGGGGTGCAGCAGCACGCAGCCGACCTGCGGGTTCACGCCCCGGGGTCCGCGGGCGGCCAGGCCGAGGGCGCGGTGCATCGCGGCCGTCTCGACCGGGGTGGCGGTCCGGGCCGGGCCGTCGGCGGGCGTCGGCGTGGTGGCCGGTGCCGTCGGCGTGGTGCTCATCGTGCGTCCTCCTCCGGGGCCGTCAGGGCGCTCCGGGGTCGGACGGGTCGGGCACGCCGAACCGTCGCGGCGCACCCCAGGGGTACGCCGCCACGTGTCTCCTCCCATCCGGACTGTCACCGTCGGTCCTGGAGTTCCACCAGGTCAACCGCTCGGCCCTGGCGGGCCTCACGGGTCGCGGACTGTCACCGCCGGCTCGGAATTGCACCGACCCCGGAGCACGTGTGTGCTGCTTGCTGCGCCAACGATGATGCCACAGCGGGCATTCCCGACCGGCACGGGCCGTCGGGTCAGGCCTCGAGGGGCGGGTGCGCGGCGAGGTCGCGCAGGGCGGCGATCTCGGCGGCGACGTCCTCGGCCCCGTACACGGCGGACCCGGCGACGAACACGTCGGCCCCGGCACGGGCGATGCGGGCGATCGTGGCGCGCGAGACGCCGCCGTCGACCTGGATGCGCGTGCCGGTGCCGGCGCGGTCGACCGCGGCGCGGGCCCGGCGGACCTTGGGCAGGGTCCCCTCGATGAACGCCTGCCCGCCGAACCCGGGCTCGACGGTCATGACGAGGATCATGTCGATCTCGTCGAGGAGGTCGAGGAACGGCTCCACGGGGGTCGCGGGGCGCACCGCCACGGCGGCACGCACACCCCCGGCGCGCAGCTCGCGGGCCAGGCGCACGGGCGCCTGCGTGGCCTCGGCGTGGAACGTGACGGACGCGGCCCCGGCCTCGGCGTACGCGGGGGCCCAGCGGTCGGCGTCCTCGACCATGAGGTGCACGTCCAGCGGGACGGGGCTGACCTCGGCGATGCGCCGCACGACGGGCAGGCCGAGGGTCAGGTTCGGGACGAAGTGCTGGTCCATGACGTCGACGTGCACGTGGTCCGCCGTGGCGATCGCGGCCAGGTCGCGCTCGAGGTTGGCGAAGTCGGCGGACAGGATGCTGGGGTTGATCTGCGGTCGCACGGGCCCCACGCTACCGACCCGGCCCGCGGGCGGCCGGGTCGGTGCCCGGCGTCACAGGCGGCGCAGCAGCGACAGGTGCATCGCGTCGGTGCCGTGCACGTGGGGCCACAGCTGGACCTCGCGGCGCTCACCCGCCGGGGCGGTCGCGGCCCATCCCGGGGCGATGCCCGCGACCACGGCGCCGGCGTCGAGGATCTCGACCTGCGTCCCCGCGCGCGCGGCCGCGCGGACCGCGTCGGTGACGACCAGGCGCGTCTCGGCCTGGTGCGGCGAGCACGTGACGTAGGCCACGACGCCGCCGGGACGGACTGCGGCCAGCGCGGACGCGAGGAGCTCGCGCTGCAGGCGGGTCAGCTGCGCCAGGTCCTCGGGCGTGCGCCGCCAGCGCGACTCCGGGCGTCGGCGCAGCGCGCCCAGGCCCGTGCAGGGGGCGTCGAGCAGCACCCGGTCGTACGACGCGGGCTCCAGGTCGCCGACCTCGCGCCCGTCGGCGGTGCGGACGTCCTCGACGGCGTGGGCGGGCACGGCGCGCAGCGACTGGCGGACCAGGCGGGTCCGGTGCGGCTGCACCTCGGTGGCGACCAGGCGCGCACCCCGGTCCGCCGCGAGCGCGGCCAGCAGCGCGGCCTTGCCGCCGGGCCCGGCGCACAGGTCGAGCCAGCGGGCGTCCGGGCCGTCGAGGGGGGCCGCGGCCAGCGCGAGCGTCACCAGCTGGGAGCCCTCGTCCTGGACGCCGGCGGCGCCGTCGCGGACGGCGGGCAGCGCGGCGGGGTCGCCGCCGGGCAGCACCACCGCGGTGGGGGTGAGCGTGCCGGGCTCGGCGTCGGGGCCGGCCTGCGCGGCGAGGTCGTCGCGGTCGACGAGGCCGGGGCGCGCCACGAGCGTGACGCGGGGCGGGGCGTTGTCGGCGTCGAGCAGCGCGCCCACCTCGTCGACGTCGCGCCCGGAGCCGACGAGCGCCTCGCGCAGCGCCCGCACCACCCACGCCGGGTGCGACCCGACGACCGCGAGGCGGGCGACGGCGTCCGTGCCGTGGGGGTCGGCAGCGGTGCCGATCGCGTCGAGCCAGGCGTCGAGGGTGCGTTCGGACACGCGGCGCAGGACCGCGTTGACGAACTGCGCGGCGCCCGCGCCCACGCGGTCGCGGGCCAGGCCGACGGTCTCCGCGACCGCCGCGTGCGCGGGGACCCGCATGCCGAGCAGCTGGTGCGCGCCCAGGCGGAGGACGTCCAGCACCGGCGGGTCGACCTGGTCGAGCGGGCGGGACGACGCGATCGCCAGCACGGCGTCGTACCGGCCGCGCATGCGCAGCGTGCCGTACGCCAGCTCGGTCGCGAACCCGGCGTCGCGCCCGCTCACGCCCCGCTCGCGCAGCATCGGGGGGAGCACGAGGTTCGCGTACGCGTCGGAGCCCTCGACGGCGCGCAGCGTGTCGAACGCGGCCGTGCGCGCGACGTCGCCCGTGCGGGCGCGCTGCCCCGGAGCGGCGGACGTGCGCCCGGCCCGGCCCTGCGCGCGGGCCGCACCGCGCTGGCGGCCGGCCGCGTCGCGGCGCGCGTCGGCGGCGTCGTCGCGGGGACGGTCTCCCCCGCCGGTCCGGCCCGCGCCGGTCCGGGCGCCGGGCGGGCGTCCGCCACGCGAGCCTCGACCGCCGGCGCCCGGGCGTCCGCCGCCCTGCGGGGCGTCCTGGCCGCTCACCGCTGCCCCTGCGTCGTCGCGCCGAGGACCGTGCCCTCGTCGAGGCGGGCCCCGCGGGCCCAGTCGGCGGCCGCCATGGCGCGCTTGCCGGGCGGCGTGACCTCGCCCAGGCGCACCGCCCCGGACGCCGTCCCGACCAGCACCTCCGCCTTGCCCGCGCGCAGGCGTCCCGGGGCCAGGTCGGTGACGTCGGGCACGGGCGTGACCGGGCCGAGGCCGAGCCGTGCGCCGTCCGGGAGCGTCGTCCACGCACCGGGCGCGGGCGTCACGCCGCGCACGCGACGGTCCACGGCCAGGGACGGGTGGTCCCAGCGCACGCGGGCGTCCTCGACGGTGAGCTTGGGGGCGTGCGAGACGCCCTCGTCGGGCTGCGCCACGGGGACGAGGAGGCCGTCCTCGAGGGCGTCGAGGGTGCGCACGAGCAGCTCGGCGCCGACGACGGCGAGGCGGTCCAGCAGCGCGCCGGCCGTGTCGCGGGGGCGGACCGTCTCCGTCAGGGTGCCCAGCACCGGCCCGGTGTCCAGGCCCGCCTCGAGCCGGAACGTCGACGCGCCCGTGACCTCGTCGCCCGCCATGACCGCGTGCTGCACGGGGGCGGCGCCGCGCCACGCCGGCAGCAGCGAGAAGTGCAGGTTGACCCACCCGTGGGCGGGAACGTCGAGCAGCGCGGGCGGCACGAGCACCCCGTACGCGACCACAGGTGCGGCGTCGACACCCAGCGCGGCGACCTGCGCCTGCACCTCGGGGTCGCGCAGCGTCGTCGGCGTCAGGACCGGCAGGCCGTGCTCCCGGGCCACCGCGGCGACCGGGGAGGGCGCGAGCGTGCGGCCACGGCCCGCACGGGCGTCCGGGCGGGTGAGGACGGCCACCACCTCGTGCCGGGACGCCAGCAGGGCGTCGAGGGAGGGGACGGCGACCGCGGGGCTCCCCGCGAACAGCAGACGCATGGGCCCGATCCTAGGTGCGCCGACGGCGACGGCCGCGCGCCCGTGGCCGTCAGAGCAGGTCGACGGGGTCGACGTGGACGCGCACGGTGCCGCCCTCGCGGCGCGCGGACCGCACCGCCGCCGACGCCGCCACGGCCCGGGTCAAGGATCTCCCGGCCGCGAGCGGCGCCCGCAGGAGCGTGCGCACGGGGCGCTCGAGCACGTCCTCGTCCCCGGTCAGGGCGACGGGGCCGAGCACCTCCACCGGGACGACCGCCGCCGGCTCGGCCAGCGACGCCACGACCCTGTCGACGACCGCCTGGACCGCGTCGCGCGTCCCCGTGAGCGCCACGACACGCGCCGTCGGCGGCAGGTGCAGCTCGGCGCGCTCCGCGAGCTCCCGGGACGCCAGGCCCGCGGCGTCCCACCGCACGAGGGCCTGCGTCGGCCGGGGCGCGCCGTCACCGACGACGAGGACCTCCCCGCCGTCCGGTGCGGGACGCACCAGCGCGGCCGCGGCCAGCCAGCGGCGCAGCGCCTGCGACTCCGCCCCGAGCCAGGCGCCCGCGGTCGCGGTCGCGGCGTCGAGGAGCACCGCGGCCGCGTACCCGCCGGGGGCCACCGGCTCGGCGCCGGGCGTCGCCACGACGAGCGCCGGCGTGCCCGGGACCTCGGCGAGCACCCCGCCCGCCGCCCGGGCGCCCGAGACCCGCACGGTGGCACCGGGGAACGCCCGCCCCAGCTCCTCGGCGGTGCGCTCCGACCCGACGCGCACCGACCGCAGCTGGGCGCCGCCGCACTCGTCGCACCGCCAGTCCCCCGCCGTGCGCCCGCACCAGCGGCACGTCGGCACCCCGTCGGCCCGGTCCAGGCCCAGCGGACCGTGGCAGGCGCCGCACCGCGCCGCGGCCCGGCACCGCCCGCACGCCACCACCGGCACGTAGCCAGCCCGGGGCACCTGCACGAGCACCGGCCCGCGGGTGAGTCCGTCGCGGACCGCCCGCCACGCGGGCGACGGCAGCCGGGCTGCCGCAGCAGCGCCCTCGCGGGCCAGCTCGACCGACGTCAGGGCCCGCACGCGCGGCGTCCGGGCACGCACCACGGCCCGGTCGGCGGCGACCTCGTGCGCCCAGCCCCGCTCGACGAGCTGCTGGGCCTCGACGGTGCGCGTGTGCCCGCCCACGAGCAGCGCCGCCCGCTCCAGGTCCGAGCGCAGCGCGAGGACCTCGCGCACGTGCGGGTACGGCGAGCGCGGCTCGGCGTGCAGCGGGTCCCCGTCGTCCCAGCACACCACCAGGCCCAGGTCCGCCACGGGGGCGAACGCCGACGCGCGGGTGCCGACGACCACCCGGGCGGAGCCCCGCAGGGCCGCCAGGAACGCCCGGTAGCGGGTCGCCGCGCCGTCGTCGGCGACGAGCCGGGCCACCGGTCCTGCGCCGCGCACGCCGGCTGGCAGGCCCACCCGCTCCAGCGCCGCGCACACGCGGGCCACGTCGCGGGCGTCGGGGACCACGACGAGGGCGCCGCGCCCGCCCAGCACGCACGCCGCGACGGCCTGCGCGACGGCCGCCGTCCAGCCGGTCGCGTCGTCGCCCGGCAGCGCCGTCCACACCGCGCGCGGCGCACCGCCGGCCAGCACGTGCTGGCAGAACGCCGGTCCCCCGCGGTACGCGGCCCACGCCTGCGCACCCGGGTCGGGCGGCGGCGGGGCCGGCTCCTGCGCCGGCTCGGCCTCGACACGGGCGTGCCGCGGGGGCACGGCCAGGCGCAGCACGTCGGCGAGGGTGCCGGCCGAGCGGTCGGCGACGGCCCGGGCCAGCCGCAGCACCGCCGGGGACAGCACGGGCTCGCCCGACACGACGCGGCGCAGGGGCAGCAGGCGTCCCTCGTGCTCGGGCTCGGCGACCCGCTCCAGCACCCACCCGTCGACGTCCTGACCCGCGAACCGCACCTTCACCCGGGCACCGGGCACCGCGTCGTCCGAGGCGTCGGCGGGCACCAGGTACTCGAAGACACGGTCCAGGTGCGGCGGTGACAGGTCCACGCAGACGCGCGCGACCGGCAGCTCCGCGGCGACCGCGACCCCGCCCTCGGCGCGGCGCGGCCGCCGACGGGCACGCGCCGGCGGCGCGAGCTCGAGGCCGAGGTCGGGCTGCTGCGGACCGTCCACGCCGGGGTCCGCGGCGCGGCCCGCGCGACCGGTGGCGCTCAGCCGACGGCCGCGAGCAGCGCGGCCGTCCGGTCGGTGCGCTCCCAGGTGAACTCGGGCAGCTCCCGGCCGAAGTGCCCGTACGCGGCCGTGCGCCGGTACACCGGGCGCAGCAGGTCCAGGTCCCGCACGATCGCGGCCGGGCGCAGGTCGAACACCTCGCGGATCGCCGCGGTCAGCCGCTCCTGCGGCACCGTGCTCGTGCCGAACGTCTCCACGTACAGACCCACGGGGTGCGCCTTGCCGATCGCGTACGCGACCTGCACCTCGCAGCGGCGGGCGAGGCCCGCGGCGACGACGTTCTTGGCCACCCAGCGCATCGCGTAGGCCGCGGAGCGGTCCACCTTCGACGGGTCCTTGCCGGAGAACGCCCCGCCGCCGTGCCGGGACATGCCGCCGTAGGTGTCGACGATGATCTTGCGGCCCGTCAGGCCGGCGTCACCCTGCGGGCCGCCGATGACGAACTGCCCCGTGGGGTTGACCAGCAGCCGGTGCGACGCCGTGTCGAGCTCGAGGCCCTCCAGGACGGGGGCCACCACGTGCTCGGCGACGAGCCGCTCCAGGTCGCGCGACGACAGGTCGGGCTCGTGCTGGGAGGACACCACGACGGTGTCCAGGCCGACCGGGCGGTCGCCGTCGTACGCGATCGTCACCTGGGTCTTGCCGTCGGGCCGCAGACCGGCGACCGAGCCGTCCTTGCGGACCTGGGCCAGACGCTCGGCCAGCCGGTGCGCGAGCCACACCGGCAGCGGCATGAGCGTGGGCGTGTCGTCCGACGCGTACCCGAACATCAGGCCCTGGTCACCGGCGCCCTGCAGGTCCAGCGGGTCCATGTCCGAGGCGTCGTCACGCACCTCGATGGCCTTGTCGACGCCGGCGGCGATGTCGGGCGACTGGGCGCCGATCGACACCGAGACGCCGCACGAGTCCCCGTCGAACCCGATGTGCGACGAGGTGTAGCCGATGCCGCGCACGACCTCGCGGACGATCTGCGGGATCTCGACGTAGGCGCTGGTCGTGACCTCGCCCGCGACGTGCACGAGGCCCGTCGTCACCATCGTCTCGACCGCGACGCGCGCGGCGGGGTCCTGCTCGAGGATCGCGTCGAGGATCGCGTCGGAGATCTGGTCGCAGATCTTGTCGGGGTGACCCTCGGTGACCGACTCCGACGTGAACAGGCGCGACGACGCATCACTCATGGCCGCAGCGTACCGGCGTCAGGACGGGCGGACCGCACCGTGCCCGTCGCGCGGCCCGCCGGCCGGACGGTCGTGCGCCGCGTCCGCGGCAGACGGGCGGCCGACGAGGTCGCGCACCGCGTCCCAGACCACGCCGGCGACCGCGTCCTTCGTGCCCGCGCCCGTGGCGACCGTCCGGCCCTCGCGGTCGAGGACGGTGACGTCGTTCGTCGTGGTGCCGAAGCCCAGGCCCGCGCCGACGGCGTTCACCACGAGCAGGTCGGCGCCCTTGCGGCGCGCCTTCGCGCGACCGTGGTCGAGCACGTCGCCGTCGCCGTCGCCGGTCTCGGCGGCGAACCCGACGACCGTCTGCCCGGCACGTGGGGGGTCGGTGACGAGCTCGCGCAGCACGTCCGTCGTCTCCACCAGGTGCAGCACAGGCGCCTGGCCGGACTTCTTCATCTTCGCCGGCGCGGTGCTCGCCGGCCGGTAGTCGGCGACCGCGGCCGCCATCACCACGACGTCGGCGTCCTTCGCCGCGGTGCGGACCGCCTCGCGCAGCTGCTCACCGGTCTCGACCTCGACCACGTCGACGGTCGCACCGGCGCGTGCGAGCACGTCCGCGGCGACGTTGGCGGCGACGAGCGTCACCCGGGCCCCGCGGCGCGCGGCGACGGCGGCCAGCGCGACGCCCTGCCGGCCCGAGGACCGGTTGCCGAGGAAGCGCACGGGGTCCAGCGGCTCGCGCGTGCCGCCGGCCGAGACCACGGCACGCGTCCCCGCCAGGTCCTGCACGGCGGGCGTGACGGCCGACGCGTCGACGAGCGCCAGGGCCGCCGCCGCGATCTCCTCCGGCTCGGGCAGCCGCCCGGGCCCGGTGTCGGCACCGGTGAGCCGGCCCGACGCCGGGTCGAGGACGTGCACGCCGTGCGCGCGCAGCGTCGCCACGTTCGCGACCGTCGCCGGGTGCTCCCACATCTCGGTGTGCATCGCGGGGGCGAGCAGCACCGGGCACCGCGCCACCAGCAGCGTCGCGGTCAGCAGGTCGTCCGCACGGCCCGCGGCCGCACGGGCCATCAGGTCGGCGGTCGCGGGAGCCACGACCACCAGGTCGGCGGACTTGCCGACCGCCACGTGCGCGACCTGGTCGACGTCCTCGAAGACGTCGGTCGTCACCGGCTGCCCGGAGAGGGCCTCCCAGGTCGCCCGGCCCACGAACTCCAGCGACGCCCGGGTCGGCACGACGCGCACGTCGTGCCCCTGCTCGCGCAGCAGCCGCAGCAGCAGGACCGCCTTGTAGGCGGCGATCCCGCCGGCGACGCCGAGGACGATGCGCATGACGGGTGGGTCAGGCCTCGGCCGTCGCCTCGGACGTCAGCAGCCCGCCGTCGATCTCGCGCATCGCGATGGACAGCGGCTTCTCCTGCGGGCGGGTCTCGACGAGGGGCCCGACGTACTCGAGCAGGCCCTCGTTGAGCTGGGCGTAGTACGCGTTGATCTGGCGGGCGCGCATCGCCGAGAACAGCACGAGCGCGTACTTGGAGTCCGCGCGGGCGAGCAGGCGGTCGATCGGCGGGTCGGTGATGCCCGTGGGGGCGGCGACGGTTCCGGACACGGAGGGCTCCCGTTCTGGAGAGGATGATGGTCTGCGATGCGCGCCCGGTCCGCCGCGCTCACGCGCCGCGCCGGTCGCACAGGTCGGGACAGTCTAGCCCTCGCTCGGGGCGAGCCCCATGAGGCCGACCAGCTCGTCGGTCGCGCGGTGCACGTCGTCGTTGACGACGACGTGGTCGAACTCGGGCTCGGCGGCCATCTCCACACGGGCCGACGCGAGCCGGCGCTCCCGCTCCTCGGGGCCCTCCGTGCCACGCCCCACCAGGCGCCGCACCAGCTCGTCCCACGTCGGGGGGGCGAGGAAGACGAACCGCGCCTCGGGCATCGACGCGCGCACCTGACGCGCACCCTGCAGGTCGATCTCCAGCAGCGCGGGCTCCCCCGCGGCGAGCCGCTCCAGGACAGGGCCGCGTGGCGTGCCGTACCGGTTGCGGCCGTGCACGACGGCCCACTCCAGCAGCTCGCCGGCCGCGACCATCTCCTCGAAGCGCTCGGTCGACACGAAGTGGTAGTGCACGCCGTCGACCTCGCCCGGGCGGGGGTCACGGGTCGTCATCGACACCGAGAGCCACACCTGCGGGTACCGGGCGCGGATGTCCGCGGACACGGTCCCCTTGCCGACGGCGGTGGGTCCGGCGAGCACGGTCAGACGTGCCGGCTGCGTCGTCATGGGGGTGGAGCGCTCCTCGACAAGCGGGACACCGGGCCGGACGGCTCGCGGCGCGTGACGGCGTCCCGCCGCCGACCTGCGACCAGGCCGGGACGGGACGCCGAAGGGGGCAGGCTACCGCCTCAGCCGAACCGGTCGACGAGCGCCTTGACCTGGTGGGGTCCCAGCCCGCGCACACGGCGCGTCTCGGAGATCCCGATCTCGGACATGATCGCGCGGGCCTTGACCTTGCCCACGCCCGGCAGGGACTCCAGCAGGGCGGCGACCTTGAGCTTGCCGATCGTCTCGTCCTTCTGGCCCTGCTCGATGACCTCCGAGAGCGAACCCTGGGAGTACTTGAGGCGATTCTTCACCTCGGCACGGGCCTGCCGGGCTGCGGCGGCCTTCTCGAGCGCTGCTGCGCGCTGTTCTGGAGTCAGCGGAGGAAGAGCCACGCGCGGTCACCTTCTCGTCGTTGGTCCGGGATCCTCGTCGGAATGCGCGGGATCGTGTTCCGAAACTAGCGAGGCGGCACGTCCACGGCAACGCGGGGCGCGCCGCGTGTCGCGCGCACGACCTGCGGCGACGCCTCGGCCGGGCCTCGCCCGGGCACGTCGAGGGCCCCGGACGGGCGGGCGCAGCGGCTCCACGGGCGCCGCTGCCACGATTCAGCGCGGCGCCCCCGGGCGCGGGCGGGCACGCCGGGTGAATCCTGCGCACCCGGCGTGCCCGCCACCCCCGCGACGCCTCAGCCCAGGGCCGCCGCCGCCTCGTCCGCCGCCCGGCGGGCCGCCGCCCGCAGCGCGCCGACGTCCGGCCCCGCCCCGAGCACGCCGCGCGAGGAGGAGGCGAGCACGTGCCCGCGCGCCCGCCCGAACACCGCCCGCAGCTCCGCCGCACCCGCGCCCTGGGCGCCCACGCCCGGTGCCAGGAACGGCCCGTGCACGGCCTCCAGGTCGACGCCCGCCTCCGCGGCGGCGTCGCCGACCGTGGCACCGACGACCAGGCCGACCGACCCCTGCGGGTCGGCGCCCGCGTTCAGCCCGGCCGCCCAGGCCGCGACCTGGGCCGCCACGCTGACCCCGTCCGCCGAGCGCGCGTGCTGCACGCTGCGCCCCTCGGGGTTCGACGTCAGGCACAGGGCGAACAGCCCGCGCCCCGTCGCGAGCGCCGCCTGCGCGGCCGGCGTCAGCGAGCCGACGCCCAGGTACGGCGACACGGTCAGCGCGTCGCCGGCCAGCGGCGAGCCGTCACGCAGGAACGCGTCGGCGTACCCGCCCATCGTCGAGCCGATGTCGCCGCGCTTGGCGTCCACGACCACGAGCGTCCCGGTCTGGCGCCCGGCCGCCACGACCTCCTCGAGGACGGCCACCCCCGCCGCACCGTGCCGCTCGAAGAACGCGGCCTGCGGCTTGACGGCCGCGACCCGCCCGGCGACCGCGTCGAGCACCGTGAGCGCGAACGTGCGCAGCCCGGCGGCGTCGTCGGTCAGCCCCCACGCCGCGAGCAGCGAGGCGTGCGGGTCGATGCCCACGCACAGCGGACCGTGCGCAGCCGCCGCCGCGGCCAGGCGTGCACCGAACGGCGCACGCACCGGCCCGCCCTGCGCCGCGACGACGTCCGGCCCCGGGGTGCCGTCCGGCGCCGCGCTCACGCGGACGCCGCCACGCGCGCCGCCCGCCGGGCGTCCGCCGCAGCCCCGTGCTCCTGCAGGCTCGTCACCCGGTACGGGCCGGCCTGGCGGGCCTCGATGGCCTGCACCGCCGCCCCGAGCTGCTGCACGGTCGTGACGATCGCCTTGTCCGCGGCCGTCGTCGCCGCCCGGATCTCGTACCCGTCGGCCCGGGCGCCCTGCCCGGACGGGGTGTTGACGACCATGTCGACCGCACCGTCGGTGATGAGGTCGACGATCGTCGGCTCCCCCGCCGTCCCGCGCCCGGCGGAGTGCTTGCGCACGACCCGCGAGGTGATGCCGCTGCGACGCAGCACCGCGGCGGTCCCCTCCGTCGCGAGGATCTCGAACCCGAGCTCGACCAGCCGCTTGACCGGGAAGACGATCGAGCGCTTGTCGCGGTCGGCGACGGAGATGAAGACCGTGCCGGACGTGGGCAGCCCCCCGAACGACGCGTCCTGGGACTTCGCGAACGCCGTCGGGAAGTCCACGTCGAAGCCCATGACCTCGCCCGTCGAGCGCATCTCCGGGCCGAGCACCGTGTCGACGACCACGCCCTCGCGGGTGCGGAACCGCTTGAACGGCAGCACCGCCTCCTTGACGGCGATCGGCGCGTCGAGGTCCAGCACCGACGCGTCCGTCGCCGGCAGCACGCCCTCGGCCCGCAGCTGGGCGATCGAGCGCCCCGCCATGACGAGCGCCGCCGCCTTGGCCAGCGACACCCCGGTCGCCTTGGAGACGAAGGGTGCCGTCCGCGAGGCGCGCGGGTTGGCCTCGAGCACGTAGAGCACGTCGGAGACCAGGGCGAACTGGATGTTCAGCAGCCCTCGCACGCCGACGCCGCGCGCGATCGCCTCGGTCGAGACGCGGATCCGCTCGAGCTCCGCGGTCGACAGCGTCACCGGCGGCAGCGCGCACGCCGAGTCCCCGGAGTGGATCCCGGCCTCCTCGATGTGCTCCATGACGCCGCCGAGGAACAGCTCGGTGCCGTCGAACAGCGCGTCGACGTCGATCTCGATCGCGTCGTCGAGGAACCGGTCGATGAGCAGCGGCGGCAGCGTGCCGGCACGCGGTCCGCCGACGGCCTCGACGAGCGCGCGCTGCACGTACTCCGTGAGCTGGGCCTCGTCGTAGACGATCTCCATGCCGCGCCCGCCGAGCACGTACGACGGACGCACCAGCACCGGGAACCCGATCCGTCGGGCGGTCTCACGGGCGCCCTCGAGGGTCGTCGCGGTGCCGAACGCCGGGGCGGGCAGCCCCGCGGCCTCGAGGACCTTGCCGAACTCGCCGCGGTCCTCCGCGGCGTCGATCGCCTCGGGCGACGTGCCGAGGATCGGCAGACCCGCGTCGGCCAGCCGCTGCGCGAGCGACAGGGGCGTCTGCCCGCCGAGCGTGACGATCAGCCCCTCGACCGGTCCGGCGCGCAGCTCGGCCTCGTACACCTCGAGGACGTCCTCGAAGGTCAGCGGCTCGAAGTACAGGCGGTCGGCCGTGTCGTAGTCGGTCGAGACGGTCTCGGGGTTGCAGTTGACCATGACGGTCTCGTACTCGCCCTTGAGCGCCAGCGCCGCGTGCACGCACGAGTAGTCGAACTCGATGCCCTGGCCGATCCGGTTGGGGCCCGAGCCGAGGATGAGGATCGCGGGGCGCTCGCGGGGGGCGACCTCGTCCTCCTCGTCGTAGGACGAGTAGTGGTACGGGGTGCTGGCCGCGAACTCGGCGGCGCACGTGTCGACCGTCTTGTAGACGGGGCGCACGCCCAGCGCCCACCGCGTACGGCGCACCGCGTCCTCGCTGGAGCGGCGAAGCGACGCGACCTGCACGTCGGACAGCCCGTGCCGCTTGGCGCGGTCGAGCACGTCGCGGGTCAGCGCGTCGGCCGCCGCGGTCTCGGCCGCGACCTCGTTGACGAGCTGCACCTGGTCGAGGAACCACGGGTCGATGCCCGTGCGGGCGTAGACCTCGTCGACGCCGACCCCCGCGCGCAGCACCTGCTGCACGTCGACGAGCCGGTGCTCGGTCGGCGTGGAGATCGACGCGACGAGCCGGTCGAGCTCCTCGCCCGTGGCCGGCTCGTCGTCCCAGTGGAACGTGCTGCCCGCCTTGTCGAGCGAGCGCATGGCCTTGCCCAGGGCCTCGGTGAAGCTGCGGCCCAGCGCCATGGCCTCGCCCACGGACTTCATGGTCGTCGTCAGGGTCGGGTCCGCGGCGGGGAACTTCTCGAACGCGAACCGGGGCACCTTGACCACGACGTAGTCGAGCGTCGGCTCGAACGACGCCGGCGTCGAGCCGGTGATGTCGTTCGGGATCTCGTCGAGGGTGTACCCGACGGCGAGCTTGGCCGCGATCTTCGCGATCGGGAAGCCCGTCGCCTTCGACGCCAGCGCCGACGAGCGCGACACGCGCGGGTTCATCTCGATGACGATGATCCGCCCGGTGTCGGGCTCGACGGCGAACTGGATGTTGCAGCCGCCGGTGTCGACGCCGACCTCGCGGATGACGGCGATCGCGATGTCGCGCATCCGCTGGTACTCGCGGTCCGTGAGCGTCAGCGCGGGCGCGACCGTGACGGAGTCGCCGGTGTGGACGCCGACGGGGTCGACGTTCTCGATCGAGCAGACCACCACGACGTTGTCGTGCTTGTCGCGCATGAGCTCGAGCTCGTACTCCTTCCAGCCGAGGATGGACTCCTCGAGGAGCACCTCGGTGGTCGGCGAGTAGTGCAGGCCCTGGCCGACGATGCGGCGCAGGTCCTCCTCGTCGTAGGCGATGCCCGAGCCCAGCCCGCCCATCGTGAACGACGGCCGCACGACGACGGGGTACCCGAGGTCCTCGACCGCGGCGAGCGCGTCGTCGACCGTGTGCACGATCGCCGACCGCGCCGACTCACCGCCGGCGACCTCGACGACCTCCTTGAACGCCTCGCGGTCCTCGCCCTTCTGGATCGAGGCGATGTTCGCGCCGATCAGCTCGACGTCGTACTCGGCGAGCACGCCGGCCTCGTCGAGCGCGATCGCCGCGTTGAGCGCGGTCTGCCCGCCGAGCGTGGGCAGGATCGCGTCCGGCCGCTCCTTGGCGATGATCGTGGTGAGCACCTCGGTGGTGATCGGCTCGACGTACGTGGCGTCGGCGAACTCCGGGTCCGTCATGATCGTGGCCGGGTTGGAGTTCACCAGGACGACCCGCAGGCCCTCCTGCTTGAGCACCCGGCACGCCTGCGTGCCGGAGTAGTCGAACTCGCACGCCTGGCCGATGACGATCGGCCCGGAGCCGATGACCAGGATGCTCTTGAGGTCGTCACGGCGGGGCATCAGGCGGCACCCTTCTCGTCAGTGGGCCCGGCGGCACCCGCGGGTGCGTCGTGCGAGCCGTCGCGGTGGGTGGTCATGAGGTCGAGGAACCGGTCGAACAGGTACGCCGCGTCGTGCGGGCCCGCGGCCGCCTCGGGGTGGTACTGCACGGAGAACGCGGGCAGGTCGAGCGCCTCGAGGCCCTCGACGACGTCGTCGTTGAGGCAGACGTGCGACACCCGCACGCGCCCGTACCGGCCGCCGTCGAAGGGCGCGACCGTGTCGGCGTCCCGGGGTGCGTCGACCGCGAACCCGTGGTTGTGCGCCGTGATCTCGACCTTGCCGGTCGTGCGGTCCATCACCGGCTGGTTCACGCCGCGGTGCCCGTAGCCCAGCTTGTAGGTGCCGAAGCCCAGGGCCCGGCCGAACAGCTGGTTGCCGTAGCAGATGCCGAAGAACGGCACCCGGCGGTCGAGCACGCCGCGCAGCAGGTCGATCTCGTGCGTGGCCGCCGACGGGTCGCCGGGGCCGTTGGAGAAGAAGACGCCGTCGGGCCCGACCGCCAGCACGTCGGCGATCGTCGACGTCGCGGGCAGCACGTGCACCTCGACGCCGCGCTCGGCCAGCCGCTGCGGCGTCATCGCCTTGATGCCCAGGTCGACGGCCGCCACGCGCGCCAGGGGCTGCTCGAGCGGCGTGCCGTCCGCACCCAGGGCGCGCACCACGTACGCGGTGTCGACGCTGACCTCGGCGGCCAGGTCCGCGCCCGCCATCGGCGGTGCCGAACGCACCTCGTCGAGCAGCTCGTCGACGGGCCGGCGGGTGCCGTCCTCGCCGTGCAGGGCGGCGCCCGAGAAGACGCCGGCGCGCATGACGCCGCGCTCGCGCAGGTGCCGGGTCAGCGCCCGGGTGTCCAGCCCGCTGATCCCGACCACGCCCTGCGCGACGAGCTCCTCGTCGAGCGTGCGGCGCGCGCGCCAGCTCGACGCGCGGCGCGCGGGCTCACGGACCACGTAGCCCGCGACCCAGATGCGCGTCGACTCGTCGTCCTCGTCGTTCACACCGGTGTTGCCGATGTGCGGGGCCGTCATCACGACGATCTGCCGGTGGTACGAGGGGTCCGTGAGGGTCTCCTGGTACCCGGTCATGCCGGTGTTGAAGACGATCTCCCCCAGCGTCCGACCGACGGCGCCGTAGGCCCGTCCGGTGAACGTGCGGCCGTCCTCGAGGACGAGGATCGCGTCGCTCATGACTGCTCCTCCTGCGCCGGGGCCGGCGCGGTGACGGTGTCGGTGTCGGGGTGGTCCGCGCCGGGCACGACCAGGGCGGCCGCCGCGGTGAGCAGCGTCCCCCGGTCGGCGTCGTGGCGCACGCGCAGCGCGGTGTCGAGCGCGGTGCCGGTGGTCGGGTCGGGCACCCAGGTGAGCACGACGAGTCCGTCGCGCCCGACGAACTTGCCGGCCTGGCCGCGCGCGGTGCCCACGGCCAGCAGCGCCGACGCGGGCACCCACAGGTCGACGGCACCCGTGCGGCGCACGAGCACGCCCGTGGGGTGCACGGCGACGTGGGCGGGGCTGCGGACGCCGAGGTCGTGCGCGACGACCCGGTCGAGCCAGTCGCCGGCGCGCGTGGAGGACACGTACACGGCCTCGGCGGGCCCGGTCGTCGGCGTGCCGGCGTCGGCGGGCACGGCAGGCAGCGTGGGCACGAGCGCGGCCGTGCGGCGCGCACGCCCCTGCCAGCCGTGCCACATGCCCCACAGGCCGAGCACCGCGAGCCCGACCAGCAGGGTGACGGACAGCCAGAGCGGCATCAGGCGTGCACCCCCTCGGCGGCGGCGCGCTCGACGGGGCGGCCGTCGAGCACGGTGGCCCGGCCCCGCAGGAACGTCGCGACGACCGCACCGGGCAGCTCGACGCCCCCGAACGGGCTGTTGACGCTCGCGGTGGCCTGCTCCTCGGGCACCACCACGCGGCGCGCGGCGGGGTCGACGAGCGTGAGGTTCGCCGGCTCGCCGACCGCGATCGGCCGACCCTGGTCCTCGACGCGCCCGATCCGGGCCGGTGTCGTGGACAGCACGCGCGCGACGTCCGCCCAGGTCATCCGCCCGGTGTCGACCATGGCGGCCTGCACGACCGACAGGACCGTCTCCAGCCCGGTCATGCCGAACGCGGCCGCGGCCCACTCGCAGTCCTTGTCCTCACGCGTGTGCGGGGCGTGGTCGGTGGCGACGATGTCGATCGTGCCGTCCTCGAGCCCGGCGCGGACGGCCTCGACGTCCGCGGCGGTGCGCAGCGGCGGGTTGACCTTGTACCGCGGGTCGTACCCGCGCACGAGCTCGTCGGTGAGCATGAGGTGGTGCGGCGTCGCCTCGGCGGTGACGTCGATGCCGCGGGCCTTGGCCCAGCGCACGATCTCGACGGACCCGGCCGTCGACAGGTGGCACACGTGCAGGCGGGAGCCCACGTGCTCGGCGAGCAGCACGTCGCGGGCGACGATCGCTTCCTCGGCGACCGCGGGCCAGCCCGTCAGGCCGAGCTCGGCCGAGACGACGCCCTCGTGCATCTGGGCGCCGTCGGTCAGCCGCGGCTCCTGGGCGTGCTGGGCCACGACCCCGTCGAACGCCTTGACGTACTCCAGGGCACGGCGCATGACGACCGGGTCGTGCACGCACTTCCCGTCGTCGGAGAACACCCGCACGCGGGCCGCGGAGCGGGCCATGGCGGCGAGCTCGGCGAGCCGCTCGCCCTCGAGGCCGACCGTGACGGCGCCGACGGGGTGCACGTCGACCCAGCCCGCGTCGCGACCGATCCGCCAGACCTGCTCCACGACGCCCGCGGTGTCCTGGGTGGGGGTGGTGTTCGCCATCGCGTGCACGGCGGTGAACCCGCCGAGCGCGGCGGCCCGGGTGCCGGACACGATGGTCTCGGCGTCCTCGCGGCCCGGCTCGCGCAGGTGGGTGTGCAGGTCGACCAGGCCGGGCAGCAGCACGTGCCCGGCGCCCTCGACGACGTGCGCGTCGGCGGCGCGGGGGTCGGTGGAGGCGGCGGCGCCGAGCGCGGCGACCGTGCCGTCGGCGAGCAGCACGTCGGTGGGCTCGCCGCCCAGGGGCGCGACGCCCCGCAGCAGGTAGGTGGTCATGCGTGCACCCTCGTCCCGTCCGTGCGCGCCGGCGTGGCGCGCGCCTCGTCGTTCGTCGTGCGGCCGTCGCCGGCCAGGAGCAGGTAGAGCACCGCCATGCGGACCGCCACGCCGTTCGCGACCTGCTCCACGATGACCGCGCGCGGGGAGTCGGCCGCGTCGGCGGAGATCTCCAGCCCGCGGTTCATCGGGCCCGGGTGCAGCACCACCGCGTGGTCGGGCAGCAGCCGCAGCCGTCGGGCGTCGAGCCCGTAGCCGCGCGTGTACTCGACGGCGCTGGGGAAGAACCCGCCGCCCGCGCTCGACATCCGCTCGCGCTGGACGCGCAGCATCATCACCGCGTCGGGCTGCTGGGCGAGCGTGGCGTCCAGGTCGTAGGACACCTGCGCCGGCCACGCGTGCACGCCCACGGGCACGAGCGTGGGCGGTGCCACCAGGGTGACGCGCGCACCGAGCGTGTGCAGCAGCTGGACGTTGGAGCGGGCGACCCGCGAGTGCAGCACGTCCCCGACGACCGCGACGTGCACGCCCGCCAGGTCCCGGCCCGTGACGTCGGACCGGCCGCCGTCGCCGACGAGGTGCCGGCGCAGCGTGTACGCGTCGAGCAGCGCCTGCGTGGGGTGCTGGTGCGTGCCGTCGCCGGCGTTGACGACCGCGCCGTGCGTCCAGCCGGCGTGCGCGAGGGTGTGCGGCGCGCCCGAGGCCTGGTGCCGCACCACGACGGCGTCGGCGCCCATGGCCTGCAGCGTCAGGGCGGTGTCCTTGAGGGACTCGCCCTTGGAGACGCTCGAGCCCTTGGCGGAGAAGTTGATGACGTCCGCCGACAGCCGCTTGGCGGCCGTCTCGAACGAGATGCGCGTGCGCGTGGAGTCCTCGAAGAAGAGGTTCACGACCGTGCGCCCCCGCAGCGTCGGCAGCTTCTTGATCTCCCGGGCCTGCGTCGCGGCCATCTGCGCCGAGGTGTCCAGCACGTGCACGGCCTCGTCGCGGCTGAGGTCCGCCGCCGAGAGCAGGTGCCTCA
Source organism: Cellulomonas oligotrophica (assembly GCF_013409875.1). Classification (GTDB taxonomy): domain Bacteria; phylum Actinomycetota; class Actinomycetes; order Actinomycetales; family Cellulomonadaceae; genus Cellulomonas; species Cellulomonas oligotrophica. The sequence continues at coordinate 294,062 of NZ_JACCBK010000001.1, read as the reverse complement.
TCGCGCACCCCCCGCGGCGATGACGACGGCGTCCTGGCCGTCGGTCTCGACGAGCTGCACCCCGACGCGCTCGCTCGCGGACGTCGGCAGGTTCTTGCCGACGTAGTCCGCGCGGATCGGCAGCTCGCGGTGCCCGCGGTCGACGAGGACCGCCAGCTGCACCGCGCGCGGGCGGCCGAGGTCGCTGATCGCGTCGAGGGCCGCGCGGATCGTGCGGCCGGAGAACAGCACGTCGTCGACGAGCACGACGACCTTGCCGTCGATGCCCCCCGCCGGCAGGTCCGTCGCGCCGATCGTGCGGGTGGGCTGGTGCGCGAGGTCGTCGCGGTGCATCGTCACGTCGAGGCTGCCGACGAGCCCGGCCACCGGGGTGCCGTCGGCCTGCGCGACCTTCTCAGCCAGGCGCCGCGCGAGCGGCAGGCCACGGGTCGGGATCCCCAGCAGGACGACGTCGTGCGCGCCCTTGTTGCGCTCGACGACCTCGTGGGCGATGCGGGTCAGGGCCCGGGCGATCTCCTGCGGGCCGAGGACGGTCGTGCCGTCCGTGCGCCCGTCCGCGGGCGCGGGTGTGCCACTGCTCATGCGTACGACTCCTTCCCCGCCTCACGGGACGGGTCTTAAAGGAAGGCCGGCCGGCGGGACGCCGGTCGCCTTCACCCTACCGTCGCCGTCGCGCCGCTCCCCCGTCCGCCACGGCGTGAGACGGCGCACGTCCCCGCCACCCGGACGGGTGACCCGCACGCCCGCAGGGCCGGGACGGACCCGGCGTACCGGGCGCCCGGTCACCCGGACGGCCCGTCACACCCGGGCGGCTCGCGGCCGATGGGGAGAGCATGCTCGGAGACGTCCCGCTGTGGACGACCGTCCTGCAGTTCCTCGCTGCGGGCCTGGTCGGCGGTTTCTGCGTCCTGCAGTGGGTCGGCTGGCGCGGGTCGCTGCGCGCCGAGGGCCGCCTGTGGCCGCTCGCGCTGTCGTCGGCCGTGGCCGTGCAGCTCCTCGTGGCCGGCGTCCACGGGCTCGTCGCGGGCGACCTCGCCCCCGAGATCCTCACCGGCGTGCACGCGCAGGTCTCCGGGGTCGTCGCCCTCCTGCTCATCCCCACCACGCGCGCCCTCGGCGGCGGCCCGTCGCCGCGCCCCTGGGTCGTCGCCGCTGGCACAGTGCTCGCCGTGCGCTCCGTGCTCTGGTGGGTCGACCTGCGCCTGGGCACGCAGGTCGTCGTCGGACGGCCCGTCGCCGTCGCCCTGCTGCTCGTCGTCGTGGCCGTCGTCCTCGCCTACGTCGTCGCCGCCCTCGGCCGGACCCGCCTGCAGGGCATCGGCTGGCTCGTGGCCACGCTCGGGGGCGTGTCCCTCGCCCTGCTCACGTGGTCGGTCGTGCACACCGGGACGCAGGACGCGCACGTGATCGCCGCGCTGTGGCCCCTGCCCTTCGTGCTCGCGCTCGAGACCGTCGCCCTCGTGCGGCTGCGCCGCTCCCAGCGCACCGCCCGGCGCCGCGGGGTCATGCGCGACGCCCTGGCCGACGTCACGAACACCGCCTGGTTCCGCCAGGACGCCGACCAGCTCCTCGAGCACGCCCGCGACGCCGCCCGCACCGTGCTCGGCGACCCGAGCGTCGAGGGCTCGTTGCGCCCGCTGCAGAACGGCCGCTTCGTGGCCGAGCTGTACGTCGACGACGCCACGCACCTGCTGCCGTTCGAGCGCGCGTTCCTCGTCGACCTCGCCCAGGTCGTCTCGACCGCCGCGGAGCGGTACGTGCTCGCCGACCGGCTCGCCCGCGCCGCCGTCACCGACCCGCTCACGCACCTGCCCAACCGGCGCGCCGTCGACGACCACCTCAAGGAGTCCCTGGAGCAGGCCGGTGTCGAGCGCACCCGCGTGGCCCTGCTGTACGTCGACGTCGACGGGTTCAAGGCCGTCAACGACCGGCTCGGCCACGCCGGCGGCGACGAGCTGCTGCGCCGGGTCGCCGACTGGCTGCGCACCTCGCAGGCCGACCCCGACACGTTCGTCGGGCGCCTGGCCGGCGACGAGTTCGCCGTCGTGGTGTGCCGGGCGCCGGGCGACGAGGAGCTCGCCGCCCGGGCCGCCGCGCTGTGCGCGGGGTTCGCCGAGCACGTCGGCGGCGCCGGCGGCCCCCGCCTGACCTGCGGGGTCGCCGCGTGGGAGCCCACGGCCGTGGCCGCGCCCGACGTGCTGCTGCGCGACGCGGACGCCGCGATGCTCGAGGCCAAGCGCACCCGCAGCGGCCACCGCGTCTACGACCGCGAGCTGCGCGAGCGCACCGAGCAGCAGCGCCGCCGCCGCGCCGCCCTCGAGCGCGCGGTCGCCGAGGACCGCATCACCGCCTACTACCAGCCCATCGTCGACGCCCGCACCCTCGAGGTCCTCAGCCTCGAGGCCCTCGCCCGGTGGGAGGAGGACGGCGACCTGGTGCTGCCCGGCGAGTGGATCGACATCGCCGAGGAGTCCGGCCTCATCGTGCCCATCGGGCGGCACATGCTGCGCCTGGCCCGCCGCGCCCTGGACCGCCACCAGATGCCCCTGGCCGTCAACCTCTCGGCCCGCGAGCTGCACGAGCCCGACGTCCTCGACCGGATCGACGAGGCCTGGTCCGGGGGGCCGTGGGAGCACCTGACCCTGGAGATCACGGAGTCGGTGATGCTGCGCACCTCGGCCGCGGTGCCGGTGCTGTCCGAGCTGCGGGCACGCGGCGCGCACATCGCGCTCGACGACTTCGGCACCGGCTACTCCTCGTTGGCACGCCTGGCCCGCCTGCCCGTCGACATCCTCAAGATCGACCGGTCGTTCGTGCGCGAGGTCCGCACGCCGCGCGGCGCCGGAGCGGTCCGCGCGATCGTGTCCCTCGCGGGGCACCACGGCCTGGAGGTCGTCGCCGAGGGCGTCGAGTCCGCCGCGGACCTCGAGGCGCTCGTGGACCTCGGCGTGCCGCGCGTGCAGGGCAACTTCGTGGGCCGGCCCGCCCCGGGCATCCCCGTGCGCGGCGCGCGACCCGTCCCCCGCCCGGTCGCCCGTCCCCGCCCGCTGCGACGACGCACCGGCACCGGCGACGTCGTCCCCCGGCCCCTGCGGGTCGTCGCCGACGACACGGTGGCCCCCGAGCTGCTCTGACCCGCCGGGCGCACGACGCCCGGCTCCCGACCGCGGCACCCGCCGCACCCCGCGCCGGACGGCGCCGCGCACGGGTCGGTGCGCGGCACGCACCCGACCGGCGCAGCACGAGGGGCGCACCGCCCGCAGGCGGTGCGCCCCTCGTCGCACGGGCCCTCAGGCCAGCAGCGTCGGCTTCAGCTCCACGATCCGTCCGAGCAGACCGTTGACGAACGACGGCGAGTCGTCGGTCGACAGCGCACGCGCCAGGTCCACGGCCTCGTCGACCGCGACGGCGTCGGGGACGTCGTCGTTGAACAGGACCTCCCACGTGCCGATCCGCAGCAGCGCACGGTCGACGGCGGGCATGCGCGCGATCGTCCAGCCGTGCGCGTGCGTGGCCAGGACCTCGTCGATGCGCTCGCGGTGGTCGAGCACGCCCTCGACGAGGTCGACGGCGTACTGCGGCAGCGCCGCCTCGGTGCCCGGCTCGACGATCCGTCGGGCGAGCAGCTCGGCCGGGTCGACACCGCGCTGGTCGGCCTCGAAGAGCACGTCGAGCGCGCGCTTGCGGGCCTTGCTCCGGGCTGCCACGTCAGTCGTTCACACGGCCCAGGTAGCTGCCGTCACGGGTGTCCACCTTGACCTTGGTGCCGGCCTCGAGGAACAGCGGCACCTGGATCTCGTAGCCCGTCTCGAGCGTGGCCGGCTTGGTGCCGCCCGTCGAGCGGTCGCCCTGCAGGCCGGGCTCGGTGTAGGTCAGCTCGAGCACGACCGACGGCGGGAGCTCGACGTACAGCGGGACGCCGTCGTTGGTGGCGACCAGCGCGCTCTGGTTCTCGAGCAGGAAGTTGGCGACGTCGCCGACCGTCGTCTCGGGCACGTTGAGCTGGTCGAACGTGTCCGTGTCCATGAACACGTAGTCCGTGCCGTCCTTGTACAGGTACTGCATGTCGCGCTTGTCGACGTTGGCCGTCTCGACCTTGATGCCGGCGTTGAACGTCTTGTCGACGACCTTGCCGGACAGGACGTTCTTGAGCTTGGTGCGCACGAAGGCGCCGCCCTTGCCGGGCTTGACGTGCTGGAACTCCACGACGGTCCACAGCTGGCCGTCGATGCGCAGCACGGTGCCGTTCTTCAGGTCGTTGGTGGTCGCCACGGGCGTCGTTCTCCAAGTCACGGATCGGGTGCGGTGGTCGGGCCTCGGCGCCGGCACGTCGTGCCGGGCGGGCGGGTGAACGGCCGCAGGCCGTCGACCATCCTAGCGCGGCGCACGGTGACGGCCCGTCGGGGGCCTCGCCCGCCGGCCGGGGCCGCGCACCCGGCCGGCGGCCGAGGAGCCGGGCTAGGTGAGCAGCGCGTGCCCGACGAGCCCGACGCCCGCCGACCACGCGAGGGACGCGAGCGTGCCGATGACGAAGCGCTCGGACGCCCCCGGGTTCTCCCGCAGCTCCGGGTAGCGCCCCAGGCCCTTGATCGCGACGACGACCGCGACGCCCTCGGGCTGCCCGGCCAGGAGCGCCCCGGTGACGAGGACCCGCTCCAGCAGGCCGATCCACGTGCCGCCGCGCAGGACGAGCTGCGCCCCCTCGCCCTCGGGCCCGTCGCTCTGCGCGAGGGGTTCGAGCAGCACCGGGCCGCGCGTGCGCGAGCGGCCCCGGCCGGCGTCGGTCGACCGGGACGCGAGGCGCAGCACGAGGAGCACGGCCAGCCATCCCCCGCCCGCGGACACGACGAGTGCTGCTGACCAGACGAGGACCTGCTGCGCCGGGTGCACGGCCCCGACCCTTCCGTCAGCCGCCCGCCTGCGTCAACAGGCGCGCCGCGAGGGGGTGCAGCGCGACCTCCTCGGCCCGCAGCGCGGCGCGCAGCCGCTGGCTGACGGCCTGCTGGCTGATCCCGAAGGCCTGCGCGAGGTCCTCCTGCGCGGGTGCGGCCGCGGCCGGGCGTGGCCGGGCGAGGGCGTCGGGCCCGCCGGTGCCCGTGCCGTCGGGAAGGCCGTCGAGCGCGTCGACGACGGCCCACCCGGCGGGGGTCCGTCGGGCGCGGACGGCGGCCAGCAGGGTCAGGAGGGCCTCGGCGTCGGCCGCGGCGCCCGGCTGCGCGCCGCGCACGGCGAGGCTGACGGGGCGGGCCCGGGACTTCGCGGCCTCGACGGCCTCGCGGGCGAGGACGAAGGCGGCCCCGGAGCCCTCCCGCGGCGACGCCGGCAGCGGCTCGTCGACGGGCCCGGCCCCGACACCCACCGACCAGCCCCCGGCGCGCAGCACGCCGAGCACGAGCCGGACGACGTCGTCGGGGTCGTCGAGGACGCCCTGGACCTCGTCGCCGACGGTGCGCTCGAACGCCCGCAGCGCGGGCACGTCACGCAGGCGGTCGAGCAGGGCGGGCACCTGGTCGGTGCCGCGCCGGCTGCCGCGCTGGTCGAGATCGACGACGAACATGCCACAAGTGCAGCACCTTGTTCAGCGGCGCACAAGCCCAGAGGCTTGATCGGCGGTCAGACGAACGTCGGCGCCGGCCCCGCGGCCACGCTGATCTCCGCGTAGGCCGCGGCGAGGAGCGTGGGGTCCGGACCCTCGAGCCGCGCGGGGCGGCCCAGGCCGTCGAGCACGACGAACCGCAGCAGGTCGCCCCGGGTCTTCTTGTCCCGCCGCATCGCGGTCAGCAGCTGCTCCCACCGGTCCCCGCGGTACGTCACGGGCAGCCCCAGGGCCGTCAGCACCGACCGGTGCCGGGCGACCACGTCGTCGTCGAGGCGCCCGGCCAGCCGCGCGAGCTCGGCGACGAACACCATGCCGACCGAGACCGCCGCGCCGTGCCGCCACCGGTATCGCTCGACCAGCTCGACCGCGTGCCCGAAGGTGTGCCCGTAGTTGAGGATCTCGCGCAGCCCGGCCTCGCGCAGGTCCTCCCCCACGACCCGGGCCTTGACGCGCACGGCGCGCTCGAGGAGCTCGGCCAGCACGGGCGAGCCCGCCGCGGCCGCCGGGTCCGTCAGCAGGTCGGTGTGCGCCTCGACCAGCTCGAGGATGCGGGGGTCGGCGATGAACCCGGCCTTGACGACCTCCGCGAGCCCGGCGACGAAGTCGTGCCGCTGCATCGACCCGAGCGCCGCGACGTCGCACAGCACACCCGCCGGCGGGTGGAACGCGCCGACGAGGTTCTTGCCCTCGGTCGTGTTGATGCCGGTCTTGCCGCCGACCGCCGCGTCGACCATGGCCAGCACGGTGGTGGGCACGTGCACCACGCGGATGCCGCGCAGCCAGGTGGCGGCCACGAACCCGGCCAGGTCCGTGGTCGCGCCCCCGCCCACCGACACGATCGCGTCGGACCGCGTGAAGTCCGCCTGCCCGAGGACGCCCCACAGGAAGGCCGCGACCTGTGCGGTCTTGGCCTCCTCGGCATCGGGGACCTGGGCGAGGAACGCCTCGTACCCCTCGGCGACGAGGTCCTCGCGGACGGTCTCCGCGGTCGTCGCGAGCGCCGCCGGGTGCACGACGAGGACGCGACGCACCCGCTCCCCGAGCATGCCCGGCAGGTGGCCGAGCAGGTGCCGGCCGATGACGACGTCGTACGGCTGCTCGCCGTCGACCCGGACCGTGACCGCGTCGTGCGACGTCGGGCCGGTGGTGCTCACGCGTCCTCCTCGAGGGGGTGCTGCTCGGCGGGCTGCTGCCCGGTGGGGTCCTGCTCGGTGGGCTGCTGCTCGGCGGGCGTGGCCACGCGCCGGTGCGCGAGGGCCTCCTCGATCGCCTCGGCGACCTCGTGCGGTCGACGCCCGTCGGTGCCGACCACGAGCGTGGACACCGCCTCGTAGACGGGGCGCCGGGCGTCCATGAGCTGCTGCCAGCGGGCCCGGGGGTTGCCGAGCAGCAGGGGCCGGGCCTGGTTGAGGCCGACGCGGGGCGCGGCGTGCGCGAGCGAGACCTCGAGGTAGACGACGACCCCGCCGGCGCGCACGTAGCGGGCCAGGGCGTCCTGCGTGCCGGCGTCGAGCACGGCTCCGCCGCCCAGCGCGAGGACCCCGTCGTGCCCGTCGAGGGCCGCGAGGACCGCCGTCCGCTCCAGGTCGCGGAAGGCGGGCTCGCCGTCCTCGACGAAGATGTCGGCCACCGACCGGCCCGCGAGCGCCTCGACGTCGGCGTCGGTGTCGCGGACCTGCAGCTGCCAGCGTTCGGCGAGGGCGGCGGCGACGGTGCTCTTGCCGGCGCCCGGCGGGCCGACCAGGACGATGCGGGGGCGCTGGGGCGTCGTCGGGCGGGGCACGGGGGGCAGCGTAACGCCGCGCTCGGCGCCCGCGGGCGGTGGGTCCACCCGCGGGCGCCGAGCGGTCGTGCGCCCGGCGGCGCCGGGCCGTGACGACGGGCCGCGTCAGGCCGGCGGCTCCGTGACGTCGGGCGGGGTGAGGTCGGTGACGCCGAGGCCGTGGCCGGTGAAGGCGATCAGGTCGGGCATCGTGAAGTCGCCCCCGGTGCCGAGGAAGGGACGCCAGGTGGGGTCGTTGCGCAGCCAGGAGGACGGGTCGGCGGCCATGAGGCCGAGGAAGACCTCGCCGACGATCCGGCCGCCGACCTGGCCGAGGTGCTCGCCGTCGGACTGGACCTGGGCCTCGCGCAGGACGTAGTACCACAGGGGTGCCGGGGCGCCGCCGAGGCCGAGCTCGTCGTCGGTGAGGACGCGCGCGCACATCATGGCGGCGACGGCCTGCCCGGACGGGAGCAGGAGCCGGGCCCCGCGGGTGAGGTTGCGCTGCGCGAGGCTGGGCATGTCGCGGGCGATCTCGGGCGGGAGCTGGGCCAACGGGTTGGCCAGCAGGGTGTCGATCTTGCGGGCGGACTGGCGCTGGTCGGCGCCGGCGCCGTCGACCTCGAAGAACCGGGCCCACTCGATCGTCCAGAACTGCGGCAGCGGGCGGAAGCCGCCGAAGTGCCCGAGGGGGTCGGCGTGCACGGAGGGTGCGGTGAAGGTCGGCAGCCCGGGAGGGGCTCCGTCGCGCGGTGCGCCGACCAGGGTGTTGAGGCGGTACCGGCCGCGGATCTGGGAGTGCCCGAACCGGTAGGCGGCGACGGAGAACTCCACCGGCATGTACGGGGAGTTCTTGGGCGTGTAGTGCCGCAGCGCCGGGTAGGGCACGCCGCCGCGCACGTCGAGCAGCTCGGCGAGCATGTCGGCGCCGATCGTGCGGCGCAGGAAGTCGTGCACGACGACCCACTGGTAGTGCCAGCGCACGATCCGCTGCGCCGTCTCGAAGGGCGTCTCCGAGCCGCGCGCGAGGTGCGGGTCGTCCAGGACGAGGTCCATGACGGTGTTGTGGAACTTGAGCATGGTCAGCTGCAGCTGGCTGACGAACGTGTTCTCGTCGTTGCGCGGGTCCCCGGTCAGGGCGACGCCCTGGGCGTTGCGCGGCAGGTCGTCGTCGCGGCCGTTGGTGCCGACCAGGAGCTTGGCCGCCCCGGCGACGAGGGAGTCCTGGTCGTACATGAACGGCTCGTCCGCCGGCCCGGACCCGTAGAGGCTGTCCAGGTCGAACCGCGGGGTGCGGAAGTTCGTCAGCGCGTCCGGGTCGTTCTCCCGGGTCAGGCTGGACACCGGGTCGAACGTGAGGTCATGGTCGACGAACTGCCCCAGGTAGGTGTAGCCCGACGGGATCGTCGTGCTGTTCAGCGCGGGGGCGCCCCCGGCCGGGCCCTCCTGCATGAGGTCGGCCACACGCTGGATCTCGGTGTCCGACGGCACGTAGGGCGGCAGCCGGAACATCCGGCCGAACCGCCCCTCGTGCAGCCGGGACAGCGGCAGGTACTGCAGGCCCCGGGTCTCGTACCCGTGCCCGCGCGCGGGCCGGCCCGCGTAGGTCAGCCCGTGCGACGCGGTGGTCACCGCCGCGAGCTGCTCGGTCGGACGGGGTGCGTTGTGCACCCCGCCACCGTCGTGCGCCTGCTTCGACATGACTCCCCCCGATCCTGACGGGTCGCTGCGGACGCAGCGGCTCCAGGAGCAAGGAGCGGGTAGCGGGCGCGCCGGATACATCGGACTGTGATCTGGATCACATCCAGATCACGGTCGACGGATCAGCGCAGGAGCTCGGGGACCGACGCGAGGTACGCGTCGAGGTTGCGCCGGACCTCGTCGACCGAGTCGCCGCCGGTCTTCTCCAGCAGCGTCTGCGCCACCACCAGCGCGACCATCGCCTCGGCGACCACCGCCGCCGGCGGCACCGCGCACACGTCGGACCGCTGGTGCTGGGCCTTGGCCGCCTCGCCCGTCGACGTGTCGACCGTGTCCAGCGCGCGCGGGACCGTCGAGATCGGCTTCATCGCCGCGCGCACGCGCACGACCTCGCCGTTCGACATGCCGCCCTCGACACCGCCCGCACGGTTCGTGCGGCGCACGATCCGCCCGTCGGCGTCGCGCTCGATCTCGTCGTGCGCCTGCGAGCCGCGCCGGGTGGCCGTGCGGAAGCCGTCGCCGACCTCGACGCCCTTGATCGCCTGGATGCCCATGAGCGCCGCGGCCAGGCGCGCGTCGAGCCGGCCGTCCGCCTGCACGTACGTCCCGACGCCCGACGGCAGCCCGTGCACCAGCACCTCGACGACGCCGCCGAGCGTGTCGCCGTCCTTGTGGCACGCGTCGATCTCGGCGACCATCGCCGCCGACGTCGGCCCGTGGAAGCACCGCACCGGGTCCGCGTCGAGCGCGGCGACGTCGTCGGGCGTCGGCACCGGGGCGTCGTCGGGCACCTGCACCGGCCCGATCCCCACCACGTGCGAGACCAGCCGCACCCCGGCGGCCTGCTCGAGGAACCGCGCCGCGACCGTGCCCAGCGCCACCCGCGTGGCGGTCTCGCGGGCGCTGGCCCGCTCCAGCACCGGGCGGGCGTCGTCGAAGCCGTACTTGCGCATGCCCACCAGGTCCGCGTGGCCCGGGCGCGGGCGCGTCAGCGGGGCGTTGCGCGCCCGGGTCAGGACCGCCGGGTCCTCCACCGGGTCGGCGGACATCACCTCGACCCACTTGGGCCACTCGGTGTTCGCGACCTCGATCGCGAGCGGGCCGCCCTGGGTCAGGCCGTGCCGCACGCCCGCGAGCAGACGCACCTCGTCCTGCTCGAACTTCATCCGTGCGCCCCGCCCGTACCCCAGGCGACGGCGCGCGAGCGCCTCCTGCACGTCCGCCGTGCGCACCTGCACACCGGCGGGCAGGCCGTCGAGGATGCCGACGAGCGCAGGACCGTGCGACTCGCCCGAGGTCAACCAACGCAGCATGGGCCGATCCTGCCACGTGCGCACCGGTGCCCTCCGCGCGCATCCGCGACGTGAACGGCGCCGTCCGCTCCCCCGCCCGTTCACCCCCCGGCCGCGCGGCCGCCGTGCCCCGGACACCGCCCGGCCCTAGGGTCCGGACGTGAGCGTCGACGCGAGCACCACCCGTCCGGGCAGCACGCCCGCCCCGCCCCGCCCCCGCGACGTCGCCGCGTGGGCCGCCTGGGACTGGGGCTCGGCCGCGTTCAACGCGGTCGTCACCACCTTCGTGTTCACCGTGTGGCTCACCTCCGAGTCCTTCGTCGCCCCCGGCGAGGACCCCGCGACGGCCGTCGCCCGCCACACCGCGTGGCTCGGCTGGGGCATGACCGCCGCCGGCGTCGTCGTGGCCGTGCTCGCCCCCGCGCTCGGCGCGCTCGCCGACACCGCCGCACGCCGCCGGCGCCAGCTCGCCGTCGCCTCGGCCGTGGTCGTCACGCTCACCGCAGCCATGGCGCTCGTGGACCCGGGCGCGGCCGACCCCGGTCGGCAGGTGCTGCTCGGGATCGGGCTGCTCGCGCTGGGGACCGTCGCGTTCGAGATCGCGTCCGTCGCCTACAACGCCCAGCTCCTGGAGGTGTCCACGCCCCGCACCGTCGGCCGGGTCTCCGGCCTCGGCTGGGGCGCGGGGTACCTCGGCGGGATCGTGCTGCTGCTCGCGGTCTACACCGGGCTCATCGCCCCCGAGGTCGGCTGGTTCGGCGTCACCTCCGAGAACGGCGCCGACATCCGGGCGACGGTGCTGCTGGCCGCGGCGTGGACGGCGGTGTTCTCCCTGCCGGCCCTGCTGCGCCGGCCGCCCGCACGCGTCGCGGCCGCGGACGGGCCCGCCGCCGCGCCGGCCCGACGCACGCTCGTCGACGCCTACCGCCAGGTCGGGCGCGACGTGCGCTCCCTGTGGCGCACCCGCCGCGCCACCGTCTGGTTCCTGGCCGCCAGCGCCGTCTACCGCGACGGCCTGGCCGGCGTCTTCACCTTCGGCGCCGTGCTCGCCGCCGGCACCTTCGGCTTCGACGCCGCCCAGGTGCTCGTGTTCGCCGTCGCCGCCAACGTCGTGGCCGGCGTCAGCACGCTCGTCGCCGGCTGGTTCGACGACCGGGTCGGCCCGCGCCGGGTCGTCCTCGTCTCGCTCGTCCTGCTCGTCGCGGCCGGGACGGCCCTGCTCGTGCTGCACGACCGCGGCCAGACCGCCTTCTGGGTCTGCGGGCTGCTGCTCACCGCCGGCGTCGGCCCGGCCCAGTCCTCGTCACGCACCCTGCTGGCCCGACTGGCACCGCCCGCCCGCGAGGCCGAGCTGTTCGGCCTCTACGCCACCAGCGGACGCGCCGCCAGCTTCCTCGCCCCCGCCGCGTTCTCCGTCGCCGTGACCCTCGGCGGCGCGCAGCACTGGGGCGTCCTGGGCATCGTCGCCGTGCTCGCCACCGGTCTGGGTCTGCTGCTCGCCGTGCGCCTGCCCGCGAGCGCCGCCGGTGGTGCCGCGGCCCGGGGTCCCGTGCCCGCACGACCCGTCACCGCTGAGGGGACCACGCAGCCGTGACGGGGTGGGAGCCGGACGTGCTGCCGGGGTTCGTGCGGCGCACCCTGCCCGCACCGCCGGCGCCGCCCGCGCCGACGCACCGGGCGGTGCCCACCGCACCGGACCCGGTCGTCACGCTGGTGCGCCCGGCGACGGGTCCCGACCGCGTGCACGGGACGCTGGTGCACCTGCACGGCTACAACGACTACTTCTTCCAGGTGCACCTCGCCGACGCCGCACGCCGGGCCGGGTGGGACCTGCTCGCGGTCGACGCACGCCGCGCCGGGCGGTCGCTGCGCCCGGGTGACGTGCCGCACCTGCAGCACGACCTGCGCGAGCAGGCCTCCGACCTGGCGCTCGCCGTCGCCCACGCCCGCGCCGACCGTCCCGGGCTGCCGGTCGTGGTGCACGCGCACTCGACCGGTGGCCTGGTCGCGGCCCTGTGGGCGCACGCCGCCCGCGCGGGCGGCGGTCCGGACGCGCTCGTGCTGGACAGTCCGTGGCTGGACGGCGGGACGCCGCTGCCGCGGCCGCTGGGCGACGCGCTCGTGGCGCGGCTGGGGCGGGTGCGTCCGGAGCTGGTGCTCGCGCAGGGGCCGTCGCACTACGCGGCGGCGCAGCACGTGGACGCGGGCGGGCGGTGGGAGTTCGACACCACGCTCAAGCGCCCCGAGGGGGTGCCGGTGCGGGCCGCGTGGCTGCGGGCCGTCCTCGCCGGGCAGCGTCGTGTGGCCGTGGGCCTGCAGATCGCGTGCGACGTGCACGTGCTGCACTCCGCGCGCTCGGGGCCGGACCGGCCCGGCCACCCGGACCTGGACCGCACCGACACGGTCCTCGACGTGCGGGCCATCGCCCGGCGGGCCCCCGGGCTGGGCGAGCGCGTGCACGTCCACGCGGTCGAGGGCGGGGTGCACGACCTGCTGCTGTCGGCCCCCGGCCCGCGTGAGGAGTACCTGGCGCACGTCGTCGGGGTGCTGGACCGGGTGGCCGTGCGAGCCGCGGCCGTCACCCCCGGCTGAACGCCTGCGCCCCTGCGCGCGTGCCGCCGACCGGGTGACCGTGGCAAGCGTCGGGCCGGTTCGTCTCACCTCGCGCGGATCACGTGCCGATGACCGAGCCGGACCGGTCTCGTCATCACCCTGGAGGCACCCGTGCGGCTGCGTCGCACCCTCGCCCTGCTCACCGCGTCGTTCGTGTCGACGGCGCTCGTCGTGGGCGGCGCGGCACCCGCGCTCGCCGATCTCGCCCCGCCGGGGGTCGGCGCCGTGGAGGACGTCGACGGCGCGCCGCTGCTGACCTGGCCGTCGGTGGACGGCGCGGGGGGTTACGCCGTGCAGGTCGCCGTCGACATGTCGGACGCCGCGTCGAGCCTCGTCGCGCAGGGCACGACGGCGGTCCCGGCGTGGGTGCCGACGACGGCCACGGCGACGGCGGACGGTGCGGCGCTGTACTGGCGCGTCGCCGCCCAGTCGGGGCCGACCGGGACGACGGGCCGCGGCGCGTGGTCGGACTGGCAGACGCTCGAGCGCCCCGCGCTCGCGACGCCGGTGCCGGTCGCGCCAGCCGACGGCGCCGAGGTCCGGTACCCCGAGCCGGCGACGTTCCGGTGGGAGCCCGTGCCCGGTGCGGTGTCCTACACGCTGGAGCACTCCTCGGACGACACGTTCCCCGCCGGGAGCGTGACCACGAGCACGACCACGACGGCGACGGCGTTCACGCCGTCGGCGCCCCTCGCGCGGGAGGCCGGCGGTGCGCCCATCACGTGGTCGTGGCGCGTCCGCGCGAACTTCGCGCCCGCGTCCGGCACCACGCCCCGCCCCGGGCCGTGGGGCGTGGCCCGCTCCTTCCAGGTGACGTGGTCCGCCGAGCGGTCGGCGCCGACGCCGCTGCGTCCCCTCGGCGGGCGCCTGCACTCCGACCTGCTGTTCGAGTGGTCCCCGGTCGACGGCGCGTCCGCGTACCGCCTGGTCGTCGGCAAGTCCGCCCCCGGCGGCGTGGTCGTCGCCGACGTCGTCGACGTGACCACGAGCGCCACGGCGTACGTGCCGACCGGCACGCTGCCCGACACCGGGTACTACTGGCAGGTCACCGCGCTCGACATCGCCGACGTGCCGGGTGCGCCGTCGGAGGTCGTCGCGTTCACCAAGCAGTGGAACGCGACGAGCGAGGCGTCCGCGACCGGCGTCGCGAAGGCCTACCCGGTCCCGCTGACGGGCAGCGCCGACATCGGGGCCCCCGAGGAGGTCAGCCTGTCCGACCTCGAGCTGGCGTGGGAGCCCGTCGCCCGGGCGACGCTCTACGCCGTCGAGCTGTACGCGCTCGACGGGGCTCCGGTGCTGACCTGCCGCACGGCGAGCACCTCGGTGACCGTGGTCGGCCGGGTCGGCAGCGGCCGCACGGACCCCGACCGGCTCAAGGCGTCCTCCACGTGCCTGTGGGCGTCGTCGGCCGACCGCCGCGTCCGCGCGGGCGTCGACTACCGGTGGCGCGTGCAGGCCGTCGACTACGCGGGCGACCAGACCACCGCGCTGAACGCGGCGAACCCCGTCGGCACGCTCGTGTCGCAGTGGTCCGACGACGTCGTCGGGCCGCGCTACCTGCGCGTGACCGCGCCCCGGACCTCGACGGCCACGTCCGTGGACGTCGACGTCGCCGCGTGGGAGGGCGAGTGGTCCACCCAGGAGACCGCCCCGCCGGCGCCCGTGATGGCGTGGGAGCCGATGGAAGGCGTCAACGCGTACGAGGTCGAGGTCTACACCGACGTCAGCATGACCACGCACGTCGCGACGCTGTACACGCCGTCGACGCGGGTCCGGCCGACGGGGGTGTTCGGCGACACGACGTCCGACGCCTACTACTGGCGCGTGCGCGGCATCGTGTTCGACGACGGCTGGTCGACGTACACCTTCCCGGAGCCCCAGCCCTGGTCCCCTGTGGCGACGTGGCGCAAGACGTCGACGCCGGTCGACTTCGACGTCGCGACGCCGGTGCGGACCACCGCCGACGGCACCGTGGTGCTGTCGTGGCGGCCGCAGTCGGCGTCCGCGCCGCTGGACGGCGGGTCCCGCGGCTACCAGGTCACGGTCGTCAGCAGCAGCGGGACGACCGTCGGCACCCAGAAGGTCGAGCACCCGTTCTTCGTCGCGCACGTCCCCGCGGCGTCGCCGACGTCCCGCAAGCCGCTCGGCCCGGGGTCCTACACCGCCACCGTGGCCGCGCTGGACGCCAACGGCAACCCCGGCACGCGGTCGGCCCCGCTGGCCTTCACCGTCGCGACGCCCGCGCCCGACGGCCTGACCGCCGCCCCGGCGTCCGGGTCGGTGCGGCTGTCCTGGGACGCCGGGGCCGCCGCCGCCCGGTACGTCGTGCGGTACTGGAGCACCGCGACGCCCGGCACCGTGAAGGTCGTCCCGGGCACCGGGACGTTGCGCGAGCGGGCCGTCGTCGTGCCCGACCTGGCCCCCGGCACCTACGCGTGGCAGGTCGAGTCCCTCGACACGAACGCGAACCGCTCCGCCACGCAGAGCCCCGCACCGACCTTCACCGTGGCGGCGGCGGTGCCCGCCCTGACCACCGCGACGGGCGCGGTGCTCGCCGGCGCCAGCGCCCCGCTGCGGTGGGAGGCCGTCCCGGGGGCGTCGCGGTACGCCGTCCGGGTCGCGACGACGTCGGCCGGCCTGACCGCGACGTCGGCGGCGACCGAGACCGTCGCCACCGCGTACGTCCCCACCGGTGCCCTCGTCTACGGGCAGACGTACTCCTGGCAGGTGGTCGCCTACGGCGAGCTCGCCTCCGGCTCGACGCGCCTGACCCTCGGCACCAGCCCCGTGCGCACCTTCACGGTCACGACGGCCCCGTCGGGCGCCACGCTGACCAGCGCGAAGGCCACGGGGACGTCGGTCGCGCTGACGTGGCCGGACCTGTCCGCGACCCCGTCGAAGCGCGGCTCGTCGGAGGCGCCCCGCTACACCGTGCAGTACGGCGTCGCGGGCACCACGGGCCAGGTCGACGAGTGGGGACCCGCCGTCGAGGTCAGCCCCGGCGTCCTGTCGACGACCGTCGCCGGGCTCGAGCACTCGACGACCTACGGGTTCCGGGTGCGGGCGTGGAACTCCGTCGGGACGAGCGCCTGGTCGCCCGTCAAGACGGCCGCGACCGCGACCGTCCCCGGCGTCGTGCGCTCCCTGCGGGCCACGCAGGGTGCGTCCTCCTTGGCGATGTCCTGGTCGGCCCCGTCGAGCGACGGCGGCTCCGCCGTCACGTCGTACGCCGTGCGCTGGCGCGTCGGCGACGAGGACTGGTCGGCCCGGACGGTCACCACCACGACGACGACGCTGACGGGCCTGACGCCGCTGGCGACCTACGAGGTGCAGGTCCAGGCGGTGAACGCCATCGGCACCGGCCCGGCCGCGTCGGTCACCAGCTCGGTCGTCGCCACGCCCGCCGCCCCGACGTCGGTCACCGCCGCCCGCGGCGACCGGTCGGCCAAGGTCACGTGGGCGGGCGTGCCGGCCAGCAAGAACGGCGGCAGCGCCGTCACCGGCTACGTGGTCCAGACCCGCGCGTACTCCGCGACGAAGAAGACCTGGTCCACGTGGGCCACGAAGGCGACCCTCACGGCGTCGGCCCGGTCCGCCACCGTGACGGGCATGACCAACGGCACGCTCTACGAGGTGCGCGTGGCGGCCAAGAACGCGATCGGCACCGGCACCACCAGCACCGCGGTCCGGGTCACGCCCGCCACGAAGCCGGCCGCGCCGAAGTCCGTGCGGGCCGCGAGCACCACGGGGAAGACGACCGTGACCTGGGCCCGGCCGACGACGAACGGCGCGACGATCACCGGCTACGTCGTGCAGTACTCCTCGAACCGCACGACGTGGCGCACGATGACCAAGCGCACCGCGTCGAGCACCTCGGCGACGTGGACGGGCGGCACCAAGGGCCGCACGTACTACTTCCGCGTGTACGCCACCAGCACCCTGGGCAACAGCCCCGTCAGCTCGACGGTCTCCGCCGTGCGGCGCTGACCCGCACGTCCGGCCCCGAGGGCCCGGGCAGGACGACCTGGTCGTCCCGCCCGGGCCCTTCTGCGTGCCCCCGGCGACGTCCGCCGCGTCCGGTGCGTGCCGTCACCGAGGTGCGCCGGCGAGGGCACGGAGCGGGCGGGCACCGTCCCGCCGGGCACCGCGGGTGCGGAGCCCCGCCCGTGCGAGGGCCGGGATCCGGCGGGGCTCCGTCCGACCGCGCCCGACGCGACGCGGGTGACGCGGCGCGCACGGACGGTGCGCCGCCCGTGCGCCGCCGTGCCCGGCCCCGACCGCACGCCCTCCTCGACCCGGACCCGCCCCGGGGCACCATGGACGGCGACCCCGTCCGTCGGGCTCGCCGGGCTCCCACGGCACGCCGGGCCCCGGGGCACGGGCGCCGGGGCACGACGACGCCGGGGGCGGGCCGCTGCTGCGGCCCGCCCCCGGCGGTCGTGCTGGTGCTGCGCGGGCGCTCAGCCCACGGGCACGATCGGGTTCTTGCCGTCGACCGCACCGGGCAGCGCCGGCTCCTCGGTCTCCTCGTCCGTCGGCGTCGCGGCGCCGTCCTCCGGCAGCACGTACAGGTACCCGGAGATCGTCGCCTCCAGGTCGCCGACCGAGGTGGCGGGCTTGCCGCCCGACGCCTCGGCGTCGTCCTGGCCGGTCCCCGTGAACGACGTGACGAGCAGCAGCCGGTCGGTGCCGTGCTGCAGCGTGTCGATGAAGGCCACGACCTGGGCGTACGGGCCGACGACCGTGAGCTGCACGGGGACGTCCACCATGCCGGCGGGCACCCCGGTGTCGACGGCCACGGGTGCGGCGCCGGCCGTCGCGGCGGCGTCCGTGGAGCCCTCCTCCGTGGCGGCCTCGGCGGCGGCCGCCGCAGCGGCGGCCTGGGCGGCCTGGGCCGCGTAGGGCAGGAACTCCTCGGGCGTGCCCGGCACCACGCTGGTGACGGTCAGCCCCCGGGCCTCGGCCGCCTGCTGCACGTCGCGCAGGTAGTCCGCGACGTCGGCGGTCGCCGGCACCGAGACCCGCAGGTCCTCGAGCTCGGCACGGTAGGTGTCGATCTCCTCGAACTGCGCGCTGAGCACCGCGATGCGGTCCCGCATGACGTCGTTCGTGGCGCGCACGCCCTCGGCCTGCTCACGCGTCTGGGCGGCCGCGGTCAGCACCGGCCCGATCAGGAGGAACCATGCGGCGGTCACGACCAGCAGCGCGACGACGACCGCACCGCCGATCCACGTGGACGACTTCGAGCGTCCCATGTCAGCCCTCCCCCTCGGTGGCGGCCTCGTCGGCCGCGTCCTCGTCCGTCGCCTCGTCCGGGACGTCCTCGAACCGGCCCGAGAGCGTGCTCTCGGTCAGCTGGACCGTCGCGGACACGGCGTAGAACGTCGAGCCCTCCTCCTCGGACGCCGTCACCGACGACACCCAGGGGTCCGCCAGGCCGGGCACGCCCGCGAAGGCGTCGAGCATGTCGGACGTGTTCGGCACGGTCTTGCTGCGCATCTCGAACGAGATCGAGCCGATGCTCGCGCCCTGCAGCGGGTCGAGCGGGTCGGTCGGCGCCGCGAACGGCGACGGGCCCTGCACGGACAGCGAGTCGATGCTCACGTCGGCGGGCAGCACCGCGGTGATCGCGTCGACGTACGGCTTCCACGCGATCTCGGTCGCGGTGCCCACGAGGCGGGCCTCCTCGATGTCGGCGATCTGCCCCAGGACGAGCGGCACCTCGGCGTACTGGCGCTCCTCGGCCTGCAGCTGCATGGTCTGCGCGTCGGCGTCGGCGAGCTCGTTGTCGGCCTGCGTGCGCACGAGCTGGGCGAACGCGTACACCAGGCCCACGACCACGACGACCGCGAGCAGGGAGATCCCCAGCCAGCGCTTGACGACCGCGAGCGAGCGGGCCGCGCGGACCTCCGGCGGCAGCAGGTTGACCTGCGGCATCGTCGGCACGACCGTGCGCGCGGGCGCCGGGGCCTTCGTCTTCTGCTTGCCGCGGGTCTTGCCGCGGTCCAGGACGGTGCTCATGCCGCGACTCCGTGGGCCAGGCCGACCGGGAGCGCGAGCAGCGACTCGGCACCGGTGAGCGTCGAACGGTCGATCGTCTTGCCGACCCGCAGGCCCGCGAACGCGTCGCCGAGCATCACGGGGATCCGCGACGAGCTCGACAGGTACTGCCCCAGACCGGGCAGGTGCGCGCCGCCGCCGGTGACGACGAGCGCCTCGACGGGGGTCTCGCGGTGCTGGGAGGACCAGTAGACGAGGGTGTTGCGGATGCCCTCGACGAGGGTGCGGCACGAGGACGTGATCGCCTCGACGGCGGGCGCGTACTCCGGCGGGGCCGAGAAGCCGACGCCGATGTCCCGCTTGAGGCCCTCGGCCTCCGGCTGGGGCAGCGCCATGGCCGCGGCCACCGCGTCGGTGACGTGCTGCCCGCCCTGCGCGAGCAGGCGGACCAGGCGGGGCGTGCCGGCGCTGGCGACGACGACGTTGGTGATGCGGGCGCCGACGTCGACGAACGCGACGGTCCGCTCGGCGAGGTCGCCGCGGGCCAGGGCCCGCACGAGCGCGAACGCGTTGAGGTCGACCATGCTCGGGCGCAGGCCCGCGCCCTCGACGGCGAGGACGTTGCCCACGACGACGTCGCGCTGGGCGGCGACGAGCATGCCCTTGACCATGCGGCCGCGGGGCCCGTCGACCTCGTCGACGGGCAGGAAGTCCAGCAGCGCGTCGCCCGAGGCGACGGGCAGCAGCTCCTGCACCTGGTAGGGCAGGGACGCCTTGAGCTCGGCCGGCGGCATCCAGGGCAGCTCGATGTCGCGGACGACGACGCGCTGGTTGCCGACGCCGAGCACGACGTCCTTGCTGGTGAACTTGGCCTGGGCCCAGAGCCGGCGCAGGGCGTCGGAGACGACCGCCGGCTCGTTGACCTCGCCGTCGCGCACGGCGCCGGGTGGCAGGGCCACCTCGCCGACGCGCTGCAGCGTGCCGCCCGCGCGCGGGCCGCCCTTGCCGAAGGCGACCTCGACGGCACGGACGGCGCTCGTCCCGATGTCGAGGCCGATGACGTTCGTGGAGGCCACGGTGGTCCTTTCTCCGAGGAGCTTGCACGTTCCCTATCGGACGGATGACCGGCATCCTTGAGGCGACGGTCGGGCGAGGGCCCGGTCAGAGCAGCCCGAGGTACCCGTCCCACAGCGGCTGACCGGCGACGAGGCCGATCCAGGCACCGGCGAGCATCCACGGGCCGAACGCGATCTGGGTGCGGCGCCCGGCACGGCGGCGGGCGATGAGGGCGAGCCCGACGACGCCGCCGACGAGGAACGCGGCGAACGCGCCGACGACCAGCGCGCCCCACCCCACCCAGCCCAGGTAGAGCCCGAGGACGCCGGCGAGCTTGACGTCGCCGAACCCCATGCCCGCCGGGTACGCCACGAGCAGGACGAAGTAGAACGCGAACAGGGCCGCGGCCCCGACGCCCGCGCGCAGCAGCGCCCCCCAGTCGGCGGTGCCGCCCGGGTCGGCGGACGCGAGCACCAGGAGCGCCGCGGCGACCGGGTACGAGGGCAGCACGATCGCGTCGGGCAGCCGGTGCACGTCGAGGTCGATCGCGGTCAGCGCGACCGTGATCGCGACGAGGTACAGCAGCGCGGGGGTCCACCAGCCCGGGCCGGACCACCACGCGACGGCCGCGAACGCCACGCCGGTGAGCAGCTCGACCGCGGGGTAGCGGGCGGAGATCGGCGCCGCGCAGTCCCGGCAGCGTCCGCGCAGCACGAGCCACGAGACCACCGGCACGTTGTCGTACGGGCGGATCCGCGCCCCGCACGCCGGGCACGCGCTGGGCGGTGCCACGACCGACTCGCCCCGCGGCACCCGCCACACGACGACGTTGAGGAACGAGCCGACCAGCAGCCCGAGCACCCCCGCGAGGGTGACGAGCAGCGGGGTCAGGTCAGCCACCGTAGGTCTCCACGTAGTCGCCGACGTTCGCCTCGACGTCCAGCGGCGGGGCGTTCCACTTCTGGTCGACGCCGCCGGTGCAGGAGGACACGACCATCTTGGACCAGGAGCCGTTGAACTTGTCGCCGAGGCCGATGCACCGGCCCAGGTAGTCCACGAACGTGTAGCTGGTGCCGTAGTTGCCGGTGTCCTGGTAGCGGGTCCACCGCTGGTTCGCCGCGCTGGTGCTGCACGCCGACGTCAGGGTGACGTACTGGCCTCCGGCGGCCGGGGACTGCAGGCAGTACTTCGAGGAGGTCGAGTTGTTCTGGAGGATGTAGATCTGCTGCGGGCCCAGCGACGGCGACCCGACGGCGGGCTCGGAGTAGTACCACTTGTGGTTCCAGTTGAGCTGCGTGCCGCCCGACGGGTCCTGCTTGCAGGGGTACACGATCATGTACGCCGCGGAGACGTTGCCGCCGGTGACGTCGAAGCAGCGGCCGAACTCCAGGTAGTTGACGACCTGCCGCGTGGTGATGCTCGCGGCGCCGGCGCCGACCGCCGGGTCGGGGTTGAAGGAGCCCCACGGCTGGTCCTGCGCGCAGCTGGTGCCGACGTAGAGCTTGCGCCCCGCGATCCCGGTGTTCGAGGTCGACCCGGAGAAGAGGCAGTAGCTCGAGTAGTTGGTGATCGAGGTGTTCTCGCCCTTCCAGCGCGAGCCGCCCTCCCAGCTGAAGAGCTGGTTCCAGCGGGCGCTGCCGCTCTGGCACACCTGCAGGGTGATCTGCACGCTCCCCGAGGACGTCGACGGCGGGCCGGTCAGGCACAGCGGCGTGCTGCCCGGCAGCGTGCTCGACGCGAGCTTGATCGCGTAGTCGGTGTCGTAGAGGAACAGCTCGTGCTCGTCGTCGGAGCCGCAGTCCGCCTTGTCGACGTAGCGGATCGTCGAGCCGACGGTGATGCCGTCGGCTCGCAGGCAGAACCCGTCGCCGAAGGTGTAGATGCGCCCGCCGGCGATGTTCGAGTTGGTCGTCTTGAACTGGTAGACGCTCGCCAGGGTCCGGTCGCCGGACGTCGCCTCGAGGCGCGCGAGGTTCTCGGCGTACCCCTCGGACATGACGTACGCGTACGCGGGCTGCTGGACGGGGCGGCACGACATGGCGTTGGCGGCGAGCCACGTCTCGGTGCGCCCGGCCGGGTTCTCCTTGTAGTACCGCACCTGCACGTCGTACCGCAGGTCGCCGCCGGAGTCCGCGACCGTGCCGGTGAGCGTGCACGGCAGGGCGGCCAGCGAGCCGTAGACCTCACCGGTGAAGTCGGGGGCGGCCGCGGCGGAGCGGATCTGCGACAGCGCGGCCTCCACCCCGGCCTCGGCGGCGAAGATCGTCCGCGTGTTCTTGCGCGCGAACTGCGTCGGCGTCACCTGGGACATCACCAGCGCGAGGATGATCGTGCTGAGCGCGCCCATGAGCAGCACCATGAGGATCGCGCTCATCATGGCCACGCCCTCGTCCCGGCGCCGCCAGGCCGCCAGCCGTCGCATCGCGCCTGTCGTCATGTCCACGGTGGGTCCTCTCACGGGCGGCCGGACGCGGCCAGGCAGACGGGCGTGTCCGACACCCCGTCGCCGTTCTCGTCGGCGTTGGACAACGAGGTCGACGTGGAGTTGCGGGCCACGAAGGACGTCTCGCTGTCGACGGTCACGTCGGCGTTCTGCGAGCCGACGGTCAGGCGGAGCACGAGCCGCTGGTGCGGGGTGACGTCGTCGGCGAGCAGGACCTCGAACGGGTACCCGCGGCCGGAGGTGTCGGAGTCGGGCAGCACGTCGGTGACGAGCGTCGACCAGTCCGGGGCGACCGCGCCCGCGACGTCCTGCCACGAACGCTGCTGGACGAGCTCGGTCGTGGGGTCCCAGCGCCACTGCGTGCACATGGCGACACCGGTGGCCGAGGACCGTGCCGACGTGCGGAACTCGACGTACTGCGCGCCGCCCGCTCCGGCACCGGGCAGGTTGATCGCCTCGGCGTACCGGACCTGCCGGTCGAGCCGCTGGAACACCAGGCGCACCGAGTCCCCCGACTGCGCGGTGACGTCGGACCGGACGGTGTTGTTCGTCATGATGACGACACCGGCCATGAACACCGACACGACGATCGTGAAGATCCCGATCGAGACGATGAGCTCGACGAGCGTCATCCCGGCGTCGGGACGCGTGCCGTGAAGGCGCGCGCGCAGCCGGGCCACCGGGCTCACCGACCCACCCGGATCGTCACGGTCGCCGGCGTCGAGACGAGGTTGGTGTACTGCCCCGTGCCCTGGATGACGTAGGTGAAGGTGCACGTGCGGCTGTTCGTCCCGTTGGGCAGCGTCGGCGCGTTGTACCGGAAGATGCCGTTGTTCAGGTCGGGCTGGGTCGTGGGCAGGGTGCCGCAGTTGGACGCCAGCGTGCTGGTCGACGTGGGCCGGAACTGGACCGTGCCACCGAAGTTGTTCGGCGCATCGTTCGACCCGACGTTGATGGAGTTGTTGGTCGTCCCGCTCGTGACATTGACCGAGTCGTTGGCGGGCGTCGGCACGAGGATGATCCGCATCGTCTTGATCTCCGAGGAGACCGAGCCGTCCGGCGTCCAGACGCGGTACTGCACGGTCCAGTAGCCGGGCACGTTGCCCTGCTGGGCGTACGCGAGCTGTGTCCCCCGGCGATTGGTGGTGGCGTTGTAGTCGTTACCGTTGATCTTCAGCTTGCCCTGCGTGATGTCGCTGGACATGACCTCGATCTGGTAACCCGAGGGGTTGCCCGTGAGCGTCACCCAGTCGATCGGTGCCGTCGAGCCCGCCTGCGTCGCTGCGATCCCGACCGTGAGATCCAGCGCGATCGGGTTGGCGTACGTCGTGACGGTGAGCCGGACTCGGGCTGTGGTGCTCACCAGGCCTGAGGTGTCGGTGAACTGGTACTCGAACCACGGCGAGCCGACACCACCCTGGGGGTCGAAGACCACACCCGTGCCCGACGGCGTCGCCCGCCCGAACGCCGGCTGGGTGATGATCTGCACGCTCGCGGGCGTGCCCTGGTCGTTGGTGGTGACGGGGATCGTCACGGGGGTGGCGCGGTTCGTGGTCGCGGTGTCGTCCACCGCCCGGGGCATGACCGACACGCGCACCGTCGCGGTGTTGGACTCGCGCCCCGCCGCGTCCTTGAGCATGTACGTGAACGTCATGATGCCCGACGCGTTCGTCGGGGCCTGGAACCGGACCTGGCCGTCGGCCTGCAGCGTCGCGGTGCCGGTGCCGCCCGTGACGGTGACGTTGCGGACCGGGTTGGTGACGACGAAGCCGATGACGTCGTTGCGCACCACGTCGACCGTCACGGCCTGCCCGACCTCGACCACGGCGACGTCGTCGACCGCGATCGGGCGGGTGGTGTTGTTCCACTCCAGGTCGGAGTTCGGGTCGACCAACGAGGCCACCTGGTACGAGCACGCGGTGTCCCCGCAGGGGCTCTGCACCGAGTCCCAGCTGACGTGGACCATCACGCGCAGCATCTGCGCGTACCCGGCCGGCACCGTCGCCGGGTCGGTGAGGTTGCCGGGCACCGTGGAGCACGCGGCGGCGGTGTTGGAGATCGGGCGGTAGCAGTGCCCGACGAGGGTGAGGACCTGGTAGTCGACGCCGTTGAGCGAACGCTCCTGCGAGACCGGCAGCGTGCCCTGGCCCGTGCCCGCGGGGTCCCACGCGGGGTAGGTCGCGGCCATGCCCTCGACGCCGAGGGTGGTGCCGGTCGACCAGCCGGCCGTGACGGCGGCCTCGCTGCGCCCGACGAGCAGGCCGCTGACGTCGTCCACGGGCTGCGCGACGACGCCGTACGCGGCCTCCATGGCGTCGTTGGCCACGACGACCGCGTTCTGCGTGCGCTGCTGGTGGGTGATGGTGCGGGTACCGGAGAGGAAGAAGTACAGCGCCGCCGACGCGACGAGCGACATGAGCGCGAGCGCGACGATCACCTCGACGAGCGTGAACCCGTCGTCGGTGCGGAGCCGCGTCGTGGCCGACGCGTCGGGCTGGGCCATGGACCTGTCCTCCGGGATGGGGCGGTGCTGGTACGGACCGACGGGTGCCGGGCCGAGACCGGCCCGGCACCCGTCGTGCGTCCTCAGGACTGCTGACGTGCTAGAGCGTCACTGGCCCTCGGGGTCGAGCCCACCAGCGGCGGAGTCGTACGTGAACGTCAGACCCGTCCCGGCGTCGGTGTTGATGCCCGTGATGGTGTACGTGCCGTCGCCGACGTTCGTGTACTCCACGACCGTCTGCTCGTTCGAGAGCACGATGTCCTCGCCGTCGATCGTGACGGTGCCGGTGCCGTTGGCCGTGGCCGGGTACTCCTGCGTGTTGATGAACGCCGTCTCGACTGCGGTCGCGATGGTGCGCAGGTCGGACTTGATCCCCGCGTCCACGGCGCCCTGACGCTGGTTCAGGAAGACCGGGATGGCGATGGCGGCGAGGATGCCGATGATGATGACGACGACGAGGAGCTCGACGAGCGTGAAGCCCTGCTCCTTCTCGTCCATGGCCTTACGGATGCGAGCGATCATGCTCGGCCTCACTTCGGTGTCGGTGAAAGGTGGTGTCAGCGGTCGGCCCCGGGGAGCCGCTCCACCCGGTCTGTCGTCCAGGACACCCCTCCACTTGAGAGGACCCGCCCCCCTCCACCCGGCAATCACCCGACCGGCCCACACGGTGCCCCGAACGCCGCCACGGACGGGGCACCGCCACTCCTGCCACGCAGCACGACGCCCCGTGGAGGTGCTCCACGGGGCGTCGTGACGGGTCCGAGCAGTGCCGCGACCGTCGACCCTCCGGTCGTCGCCGAGAGCTGCGTCAGGGCAGCGTGAGGACGGCCGCTCCCCCGCAGTCGCCGCCGCCCTGGGGGCGCAGCCCGTCGGCGTCGAGCACGTACGTGCGCCCGCCGCGGTCGCTCGCTCCGCGCAGGCAGTAGACGCCGGCGTCGACGACCACGTCGAGCGTGTTGCCGGGCGTGACGCGCACGTCGTCCCGCACCTTGTCGGCGTCCATGGCAGCGTCGCCCTCGCGCGCCGCGGTGACCGCGACGAGCAGGTTGCGCAGGTCGGACTGCACGGACGCCTCGATCGCCGAGGTCCGCTGCCCGATGAGCACGGGCACGGCGATCGCCGCGAGCACGCCGATGATGATCACGACGACGAGCAGCTCGGTCAGCGTGAACCCGCGCTCGCGCGCGGCCCCGCCGGCGGCGGGGTGGTCAGGGGTCACCGCGGCCTACTGGATGTACTCGAAGATGGTGAAGATCGGCAGGTACATCGCGATGATCATGCCGCCGATGACGGAGCCGAGGACCACGATCATGAGCGGCTCGATGAGGCTGGTGAGCTGCTCGGTGGTCGCCTCGACCTCCTGGTCGTAGAAGTCCGCGACCTTCGACAGCATCGTGTCCAGGGCCCCGGTGTCCTCGCCGACCGCCATCATCTGCACCACCATCGGCGGGAAGATCGGGTGGTCGGACAGCGGGCCGGACAGCGAGTTGCCGGACCGCACCGACTCCTGGACCTGGCGCGTGGCACGCTCGATGACGATGTTGCCGCTGGTCTCCCCCACGATCTCCAGGGCCTGCAGCAGCGGGACGCCCGCGTGGATCATCGACCCGAAGTTGCGCGTGAACCGCGAGATGGCGATCTTCTGGAAGAGCTTGCCGAACACCGGCACCTTGAGCTTGACCGGGTCGACCTTCTCGCGCACGGCACGGTCGTTCTTGTGCTTGCCCCACCACACGGCGAAGACCGCGAGCGCCACGGCCGTCGGGATCGCCGTCCACTTGACGACGCCCGAGAGCCACACGAGGAACGCCGTCGCCGGGGGCAGCTCGCCGCCGAGGGACGCGAACATCTCCGAGAAGATCGGCACGATGAACAGCAGCATGCCCACGACCGCGAGGATCGCGATGACGAACACCACGACCGGGTAGGTCATCGCGGACTTCACCTTGCCGCGCAGCTTGACCTCGGCCTCGAAGTTCGCGGCGACGGAGATCAGCACCTCGTCGAGGAACCCGCCGACCTCGCCCGCCTTGACCATGTTGATCATCAGCGGCGGGAACTCCTGGTGGTGCTTGGCCAGCGCCGCCGAGAAGGCCTGCCCCGTCTCGACGTCGTTGCGCACCTGCGCGACGACCTTCGCCAGGGGCTTGGACTCCGTCTGCTCGGCGAGGATCGCCAGGGCGCGGATCAGCGACAGGCCCGAGCTGATCATCGTCGCGAGCTGGCGCGACAGGATCGCGAGGTCCTTGATCGTGACCCGGTCGCTGATGCCGGGGATCGAGATCTCGGTGTTCAGGCCCGACGTGCTGACCTGGTTGATCGAGACGGCCGCCAGGCCCATCTCGCGCAGCCGGTTCGCGACGGCCGCCTCGTTGGGGGCCTCGACGCGCCCCTTGACGATCTTGCCGTTGCGGTCCCGGACCGCGTACTCGAACGTCTTCGCCGTCGCCATCAGTACCCCGGTCCTCCGTAGCCGCCGGCCCCACCCTGCGGGGCGGAGCCCGACCGCCCGGTGAGCCGGTTGTAGTCCTCGACGTGGTGGCACTTCTCCAGGCCGACCTCGTAGCTCACGCGGCCGGACTTCACGAGCTCGGCCAGGTGCTGGTCGAGGGTGTGCATGCCCTGCTGGGCACCGGCCTGCATCGCCGAGTAGATCTGGTGGGTCTTGCCCTCACGGATGAGGTTGCGGATGCCCGGCGTGGCCACCAGCACCTCGGTCGCGACCGCACGCCCCGGCGAGTCCGCGCGCTTGCACAGCGTCTGGGACACCACGCCCTGCAGCGCCCCGGCGAGCTGGGTGCGCACCTGGGCCTGCTGCGACGGCGGGAACACGTCGATGATGCGGTCGATGGTCTGCGCCGCGTCCTGGGTGTGCAGGGTCGCGAACACCAGGTGCCCCGTCTCGGCGGCGGTCAGCGCGACCGAGATGGTCTCCAGGTCGCGCATCTCGCCGACGAGGATGATGTCGGGGTCCTGGCGCAGCACGTGCTTGAGCGCGTTGGCGAACGAGTGGGTGTCCTGCCCGATCTCGCGCTGGTTGACCAGGCACTTCTTGTGGTTGTGGAGGAACTCGATGGGGTCCTCGACGGTCATGATGTGGTCCTCGCGGGTGCGGTTCGCGAGGTCGATCACCGCCGCCAGCGTCGTCGACTTGCCCGAGCCCGTGGGCCCCGTGACGAGCACCAGGCCGCGCGGCAGGTTCGCGAACGACCCGACGACCGGCGGCACGCCGAGCTCCTCGAGCGGCTTGATCTCGTAGGGGATCACGCGGAACGCGGCACCGACGGCCTCGCGCTGCTGGTAGAGGTTCACGCGGAACCGGGCCAGGTTGCGCACCGAGTACGACAGGTCGAGCTCGAGGTGCTCCTCGAACCGCTCGCGCTGCTTCTGCGACAGGATCGCGTACAGCGACCGGCGCAGCGCGTCGCCCTCCACGACGGCGAACCCGTCGAGCGCCTTGAGCGACCCGCTGACCCGGGCCATCGGCACCGAGCCCGTCGTCAGGTGCGCGTCCGACCCGCCGAGGCGGACGAGCTCGCGCAGCACCTGGTCGACGTCGATGTCGTCCTCGCGCCGGTCCTGCCCCACGCCTGCGCGGGCGGCGGCGCGGCCGGCGGCCCGGGTCTGCGGTGCCGGCGCACCCGGTGCCGGCGCGGCGACACGCATGGAGGCGGGCACCGGGACGGACGTGTGCGCGGGCGGCGGGACCTGCCCCGCGGGCACGGCGGCCGGCGGCACGTAGGGCGGCAGCCCCTCGGGCGGGGCGGGCGGTGCGGCGGTCGGCACACCGGGGGTCATCGAGCCCCACGCGCCCTGCGCGTGCGCGGGCCCAGCGCCCTGCGCGTGGCCCGGTGCCGTCGCGTACGCGGGCACCGGCGCGGGCACGGCGTGCATGGGCGCCGACGGGGCGGCTCCCTGCGACGGGATGGGCGCGTACACCGCCTGCGGTGCCGGGCCCGCCTGGGGCCCCGCGGGCCGGTACGGCGGCAGCGGCCGCCTCGGCTCCCCGCTCGGGTAGGAGTCGGTCACGTCGTCCCTCCACGTCGTCGTCCCGGCGGTCGGCGCCCGGCTGCGGGGCCGACCCCTGCCGGGGCTCGTCATCTCATCGGCCGCACCGGCCCGGTACTTGAGCGGGTGTCCGGGTGCGACCGTGCCGTCGGGCGCGTCGTCAGGCGACGACGCGCAGGATCTCCTCGATCGACGTGTCCCCCGCGGCGACCTTGTACCAGCCGTCCTCGCGGAGCGTGATCATGCCCTGCTTGACGGCGGTGGCGCTGATGTCCGCGGCCGAGGAGTGCGCGACGGCGTGGCGCTCGATCTCCTCGGTGACCCGCATGACCTCGTGCAGCGCGAGACGCCCCCGGTAGCCGGTGCGCGAGCACGTGGCGCAGCCCGCGGGACGGAACAGCTCGGGCACGGGCTCGCCGGGCATCCACGGGAACCGGGCGGCCTCGAGCTCGTGCGGGGTCGGGGTGTACGGCTCCTTGCACTTGCCGCACAGGCGCCGCGCGAGCCGCTGGGCGACCACGGCGTCCAGCGCCGAGCCCACGAGGAACGGCTCGATGCCCATCTCGGTCAGTCGGGTCACGGCCGACGGGGCGTCGTTGGTGTGCAGCGTGGAGAGCACGAGGTGACCGGTCAGGGCCGCCTCGACGGCGATCTGCGCGGTCTCGTGGTCACGGATCTCACCGAGCAGCACCACGTCGGGGTCGGACCGCAGGATGGACCGCAGCGCCCCGGCGAACGTCAGGCCGGCCTTGGGGTTGACCTGCACCTGGTTGATCCCGGGCAGCCGGTACTCGACGGGGTCCTCGACGGTGATGACGTTGATCTCGGGCTTGGACACCGCGTTCAGCGTCGCGTACAGGGTCGTGGACTTGCCGGAGCCCGTGGGCCCGGTCACGAGGATCATCCCGTAGGGCTTGGTGTACGCCTCGCGGTACGTCGTGTAGTTGTGGTCGAGGAACGACAGGTCCCGCAGGTCCAGGCTAGCGGTGGAGTTGTCGAGGATGCGCATGACGATCTTCTCGCCCCACACCGTCGGCAGCGTCGCCACGCGCAGGTCGATCTTGCGCCCGTTGTGCACCACGGACATGCGGCCGTCCTGCGGCTTGCGCTTCTCCGCGATGTCGATGTCGCTCATGATCTTCACGCGGCTGATCACGCCGCCCTGGATGTTCTTGGGCGAGCGCTGCGTCTCGTGCAGCACCCCGTCGATGCGGTACCGCACCCGCAGGTCGTGCTCGGTCGGCTCGATGTGGATGTCCGACGCCCGGTCGGTGATCGCCTGCGTGACCAGCAGGTTCACGTAGCGCACGATGGGCGCGTCGTCGTCGACGAACTCGCCCAGGCGCGACAGGTCGGCCTCGGGCTCGGCGTGCTCGTCCTCGAACGCCGACGAGAGGTCCTCCATCTCGCCGTCCGCGCGCACGTACCGGTCGATGGCCCGCAGCAGGTTGTCGTACGCCGCGATCACGGGCACGACGGCCCGGCCCGAGATGGACCGCACGTCGTCGACCGCGACGACGTTGCCCGGGTCGGCCGTGGCCAGGAGGATCGCGCCGTCGGAGAACCCGACGGGCAGGACCGTGTACCGCCGGCACAGCGCACCGGGCACCATCGCGACCGCGGCGCGCTCCACCGGGTACTCGTCGAGGTCGACGAACTGCATGCCGACCTGCTGGGCGAGCGCCTGGACCAGCTGCCCCTCCGACAGGACGCCCAGCTCGACGAGCGTGCGCCCCAGGGAGCTGCCCCGCGTCATCTGCTCGTCCATCGCAGCCAGCAGCTGCGACTCCGTCACGAATCCTTCGTCGAGCAGGATCTCCCCGAGCTGCTTCACCGTGCGCGCCTCCCCGTCCTCGCCGGGCGCGCGAGTGTCCACGCTCCCGATCGAGGCCATCGGCACGGTGCGGCGCCCCCATGAGGACACCTGACCAGGTCCACCCGTGGGCACGCCCACACGGGTGACGCCTCCTCCGGTCGGCCCACCCGGTTCGTCCGGGTCGTCCGGGCCGTCCCCGTTGCGCCGTCCCCCTGGGACCGAGCACGGAGGTGAGCCCGTCCGTCGTCGTGCCGACCCGTGTCAGGTGGTGGCCGCCGCCGCGTCAGACGGTGG
The DNA here is from genome assembly GCF_013409875.1 of Cellulomonas oligotrophica. GTDB lineage: Bacteria > Actinomycetota > Actinomycetes > Actinomycetales > Cellulomonadaceae > Cellulomonas > Cellulomonas oligotrophica. The sequence goes on along the minus strand of NZ_JACCBK010000001.1, from coordinate 262,975 downwards.
TGACGAGCGCGGCCTCCAGGGCCCGCCCCATCGCCTCCACCGGTGCGGGGTGGCCGGTCATCAGGCGGACCTGCTCGACGGCCTGGTGCAGGAGCATCCGCTCGCCGCCCACGACGGTGCCGCCCGCCGCGGCCCACGCCTGCGACAGGGCGGTGGGGCGCGGGTCGTAGACGACGTCGAGCAGGACGCCGCCCACGGGGCCGGCCAGAGCGCCCGCAAGGTCGTCGGCGGCGTGCGCGGGCAGCGTGGAGACGACGGCGCCCGCCGACCGCAGCGCGGCCGGGGCCTCGTCGAGCGGACGCAGGACCGGGCTGACGCCCATGCGGTGCGCGGCACGCAGCAGGCCGGCGGCGCGGGCCACCGAGCGCACGTGCACCGTCGGGGTGGTGCAGCCGAGCTGGGCGAGCGCCGCCAGGGTCGACGCAGCGGTGGCGCCGGCGCCGAGCACCACGGCGCTGCGCAGCCCCCCGGCGATGCCGCCCTCGCCCAGGGCCGCGACCAGCCCGTGCACGTCGGTGTTCGCACCCGTGAGGACGCGTCCGGCACCGGAGCCCTGGATGAGCACCGTGTTGACCGCGCCGACGACGTCGGCCAGCGGCTCGACGTGGTGCAGCAGGGGGCGGACCGCCTGCTTGAGCGGCATGGTGACGCTCAGCCCTGCCCACGTCCCGTCGAGCCCGGCGACGAACCCCGGCAGCTGGTCCTCCGTGACGTCGACGGCCTCGTACCGCCAGACGTCGTCGATGCCCAGGGCGGCGTACGCGGCCCGGTGCAGCACGGGCGACAGCGAGTGCGCCACCGGGTGGCCGATCACGGCCGCCCGCATCAGGCCGGGCGTCACGAGTTCTCGGCCACCCACTGCTGGTAGAGGGCCTTGTTCTGGTTGTGCTCGTCGTTGGTGGTCGCGAAGCGGGTCTCTCCCGTGTCGAGATTCACCGTGACCCAGAACAACCACTCGCCCTCCGCGGGGTTGAGGACGGCATCGATCGACTTCTCACCGGGCGAGGCGATCGGCGTGGGCGGCAGCCCTGTGAGGCGCCGCAAGTTGTAGGGGTTGCTCGTGTCGTTGAGGTAGTCATCGTTCAACTCTGTTCCCGAGATCCCGGCGCCGTACGCGACGGCCGCGTCGATGTCGAGGCGCATGCCCTGGGCCAGGCGGTTCTCGATCGCCCGCGCGATCTTCGGGCGGTCCTCATCGAGCTTGGCCTCCCGCTCGACCAGCGACGCCTTCTTCAGCAGGTCCTCCCACTGGTCCTGGGCGACACCCTTGGCTGTGAGGGTCTCGACCGTCTTCGCCGTCATCTGGGACAGGACGCTCGCGGCGTCGGCGTCCTCCTCGACCGGATAGGTCGACGGGAACAGCCATCCCTCGATGGCCCCGTTGGCCTCGGCGGGAAGCCCGATCGCCGCGGGGTCGGCCGCCGCTGCCCGGAGGTCCTCGACGGGGATGAGGGTGACCTCGTTGATGCGCTGGTAGATCTGCTCGGCCGTGTAGCCCTCGGGGATCGTCACGTTCATCGTCACCCGGCTCGACGGGTCGAGGAGCGCGACCACCGCCTCGCTGGCCTTCATCTCCAGCAGCAGGTTGTACGTGCCGGGCTGGATGGACGCCGCGTCGGGGTTCGCCTCGAAGGCGTCGAGGAACGCTCCCTCGCTGGCCACGACACCCGCCTCGACGAGGGCCGTGGCCATGTCCGCACCCGTGGCACCGGCGGGGATCACGACGGGGTTGCCGCCCGGCCGGCCGGGACCGGTGTAGTCGGTCACGGCGGCGGCAGAGCTGGAGCCGCCGCCGAAGAGTCCGCCGAGTGCACCGCCGAAGAGCGAGAACACCACGTAGCCGGCACCGGCGACCATGACGAGCGCGACCGCGAGGATGGCGTAGGAGCGGCGGCGACGCTGCTTCTTGACCTTCTCCTGGCGCCGGCGCGACGAGGCGCGCGAGCGGCGTCGGGGCTCCTCCGGGGGCGCGCCCGCGGGCGTGCGGTCACCGAAGAGGTCGGCGGCGCCGCCCTCGGCCTGAGCCGGGGCCCACCATTCCGTGTGGTTGCTCACCTGGTCGTCACTCCACGGTCGTCGTGCCGTCGCCTGCAGCCTCCCCCGACGCCGGGCTCCGTGGTTCCAGGTCCACGTCGACCCGTTCCCCGGGGCGACGGCCTGTCGCCCGCTCGGCGTCCAGCGCGTACTGCAGGATCACCACCGCGGCCGCCTGGTCGACGACCTCACGGTGGCGGCGTCCGGATCGGCCGGACGCCTGGAGCGCGTGATGCGCGGACACGGTGCTCATCCGCTCATCGACCAGACGGACCCCCGTGGGGGCCGCGGCCTGCGCCAGGGCGACAGCGTACGCGCGCGCGGCGCCCGCCGACGAGCCTTCGGCACCCGAGAGGTGCCGCGGAAGTCCGACATACACGACCTGCGCACCACGCTCACGCACCTCGTCCGCGATCCGGACGACGTCCGGAGAGGTCGCGTGGACCGTCCCGGCGGCGCGTCGGACCGTCGCGACCGGCGTGGCGAGCATCCCGTCGGGGTCGCTCGCCGCGACCCCGACGCGGACGCTGCCGACGTCGACCGCGACGCGGGCGCCCCGGGTCACGGGTGCGTCGTCGGAGCGGCGCGCCACGTCAGCCGCGCACCGCCGCCACGACCGCGGACAACGCGTCGGCCAGGCGCGCGGGGTCCTGCCCGCCGCCCTGCGCCACGTCGTCCTTGCCGCCACCACCGCCGCCGAGCACGCCCGACGCGGTGCGCACGAGGGCACCGGCCCGCAGGCCCGCCTCCCGGGCCGGCGCGTTGGTCGCGACGACGACGAGGGGGCGTCCCTTGGCGGTGCCGCCCACGGCCACGACGGACGGCGCACCGTCCCCGAGGCGCCCGCGCACGTCCAGCGCGAGGGTGCGCAGGTCGTCGGCGCCCGCCACGTCACCCGCGTCGTGCGCGACGACGAGCGTGGCCCCCACCTGCTCCGGCGACGCCGCGAGGCGGCCAGCCGCGGCGAGCACCTGCGCCTGACGCAGCTGGGCCAGCTCCTTCTCCGACTCGCGCAGCCGCTGCATCAGCGAGGACACGCGGTCCGCGAGGTCGTCCGGACGCGCACCGAGCAGCCCCGAGAGCTGCCCCACGAGCGCGCGCTCCTTGGCCTGGTACCCGTACGCACCCGCACCGACGAGCGCGTCGACGCGCCGCACGCCCGACCCGATCGACGACTCCCCCAGCAGCGTGACCAGCCCGAGCTCGCCCGAGCGCCGCACGTGCGTACCCGCGCACAGCTCGCGCGACCAGTCGCCGCCGATGGACACCACCCGGACCTCGTTGCCGTACTTCTCGCCGAACAGCGCCATCGCGCCGAGCGCACGTGCCTCGTCGATCGGCATGACGGCCTCGGTGACGTCGAGGTCGTCCTGCAGGCGCTCGTTGACGCGCCCCTCGATCTGCGCGAGCGAGCCCGCGGGGACGGCCGCGCCGGAGCGGAAGTCGAACCGCAGCCGGCTGGGCGCGTTCTCCGAGCCCGCCTGGGTCGCGGTCGAGCCGATCTCCTCGTGCAGCGCCTTGTGCACCATGTGCGTCGCGGTGTGCGCGCGGGCGATCGCCCGACGACGCTGCACGTCGATCTGCGCGGTGCCCGCGTCGCCCAGCGTGATCGTGCCGTCCACGAGGCGACCGTGGTGCACGGACAGCCCCTTGATCGGCGCCTGCACGTCGTCGACCTGGACGAGACCGCCCGCGTCGAGGTGGATCGTGCCCTCGTCGGCGAGCTGGCCGCCCGCCTCCGCGTAGAACGGCGTCACGTCGAGCACGACCTGCACATCCGCCGGCGCGGTCGCGGCGGGCTGCGGCACGCCGTCGACGAGCAGGCCGACGACCCGGCTGCGCGTGGTCGCGTCGGTGTAGCCGGCGAACCGCACCGGCGCGCCCTGCTCCGCGCTGAGCGCCTGGTGCAGCTGCTGGTACGCGGACGTGTCCGCGTGGCCGGTCTTCTTGGCCAGCGCGTCGGCGCGCGCCCGGTCCCGCTGCGCCTGCATGAGCGTGCGGAACGCCTGCTCGTCGACGTCGACCCCGTGCTCCGACGCCATCTCGAGCGTCAGGTCGATCGGGAAGCCGTACGTGTCGTGCAGCGCGAACGCCTGCTCGCCCGTCAGCACGGGCGCCGGGGTCGACTTCGCCTTCGCCACCGCCCCCTCGAAGATCGTCGTGCCGGCGGTCAGCGTCCGCAGGAACGCCTCCTCCTCGCCGTACGCGACCTGGGCGATGCGCTCGAAGTCGCGCGCGACCTCGGGGTACGACACCGCCATCGCGTCGCGGCTGACGGGCAGCAGGTGCGGCATCACCGGCTCCTCGACCCCGAGCAGCCGCATGGAGCGGACCGTGCGGCGCACCAGCCGGCGCAGCACGTACCCGCGCCCCTCGTTCGACGGCGTCACGCCGTCGCCGATGAGCATGAGGCTGGAACGCACGTGGTCGCCCACGACGCGCAGCCGCACGTCGTCCTCCGTGACCGCGCCGTAGCGGCGGCCCGTGATCTCCTGCGCCTGGGCGATGACGGGGAAGACCTCGTCCGTCTCGTACAGGTTGTTCTTGCCCTGCAGCAGGTACGCGATGCGCTCGAGGCCCGCACCGGTGTCGATGGCCTTCTGCTCGAGCTCGCCCAGCAGCGGGTAGTCCTTGCCCCGGCCCTCGCCTCGCACGAACTGGTCGAACACCAGGTTCCAGATCTCCAGGTACCGGTCGCCGCCGGGGTCGACCGTGCCCCCCTCGGCCTCGGGGCCGAACTCGGGACCGCGGTCGTAGTGCCACTCCGCGCAGGGGCCCGCGGGACCGGGCTGGCCGGTGTCCCAGAAGTTCTCCTGGCGGGGCAGGCGCACGACGTGCCGGCGGTCCACGCCGACCCGGAGCAGCGCGTCGAGCGCCTCCGCGTCCTGGTCCCACGTCGTCACCCACAGGCGGTCGGGGTCGAGCCCGAAGCCGCCCGCGTCCTGGGGGGACGTGAGCAGCTCCCACGCGAGCTCGATCGCCCCCTCCTTGAAGTAGTCCCCGAAGGAGAAGTTGCCCATCATCTGGAAGAACGTGCCGTGCCGCGTGGTGCGACCGACGTTCTCGATGTCGTTGGTGCGGATGCACTTCTGCACGTTCGCCGCCCGCGGCCAGGGCGCGTCCTGCGTCCCGAGGATGTACGGGATGAACGGCACCATGCCGGCGATCGTGAACAGGATCGACGGGTCCGGCGAGATGAGCGGCACGGACGGCACGATCTCGTGGTCCTTGCTCGCGAAGTAGTCGAGCCAGCGCTGGCGGATCTCGGCGGTACGCATGTCGTCCTCGTGGTTCTCGTCGCCGCGGGCGGCGGTGCTCGGTTCGGGGGCGCCGGCGCGCGGTGCACGTCGGGCGGGGCCGCGGTGCGGCCGGTCGGGCTCAGAAGAACGGTGCCCGGTCGTCGTCGTCGGGGTCCTGCGTGGGGGCGTCGCGCCAGCCGCGGGCGGCCAGGTCGGCCGCGAGGTCGTCCTCGCCGCCGCGCCCACCGCCGAAGGCCGTGCGCAGCTCGTCGCGCCGGCGCGGGGCCTGGGCCCGCAGCTCGTCGACGTCGACGTCGCCGACGAGGGCGGCCAGCAGCTCGGCCTCACGCTCGGCGACGCCCTGCCGGAAGTCCGTGCGGGCGGCGTCGGCGGCCCGGGCCAGCCGGACGGCCCCGGTGACGGCCTCGCTCGCCCCGGGCGGCGCGTAGGTCTCGACGAGCCGGCGGCCCTGCCGCACGACCACGACCGTCAGCGCGACGCCCACGCCGATCCAGAAGATCCGCCTCACGGCCGGCTGCCCCGGCGCAGGCCGTCGACGGCCCGCCGCACACCGTAGGAGAAGGCCGCGACCTTGATGAGCGGCCCGCCGACCGTGGCGGTCACCAGCGACGTGAGCGCCGAGACGTTCTCGCCGACCTGCGCGGCCGCCGTGGTGACCGTGTCGACCTTCTCGAGCTGGCCGGCCGACGAGGCCACGAGCTGGGCCGTCTCGTCGAGCACCGGCACCGAGTGGTCCGTCAGCGCCTTGACCGAGGCGCGGGCCTCGTCGAGCACACCGCCGAGCTTGAGCAGCGGCACCGCGAGCAGCCCCACGAGCAGCACGAACGCGATCGCCGCGATGAGTCCCGCGACGTCTCCCACCGACATCCCGGCTCCTTCCCCCGCTCGACTCGTGCGCAGCCGCGCTGCGCCCCGGCAACCCTACCCGCGCGCGCGGACCGGGTGCGGCGCGGCACGCGGCCGCCGCCCGGGCCGTCGCCACCCCGGGACGACGACGCCCCGCCGTGCGCAGGGCACGGCGGGGCGTCGAGGAGGGGTGCGTCAGCGGGCGTAGTACTCGACGACCAGCTGGACCTCGCACGTCACCGGGACCTCGGCGCGCTTGGGGCGGCGCACGAGGGTGGCGCTCAGCTTCTCGAGCTGCACGTCCAGGTAGCCCGGGAGCGTGGGCAGCACGTCGCGGTGCGCACCGGCAGCGGCGACCTGGAAGGGCACCGTCGTCTGGCTCTTGGGCTTGATCTGGAGCGTCTGGCCCTCCGACACGCGGAAGGACGGACGGTCCACGATCTTGCCGTCGACGAGCACGTGACGGTGCACGACGACCTGGCGGGCCTGCAGGATCGTGCGGGCGAAGCCGGCGCGGAGCACCAGCGCGTCCAGGCGCGTCTCGAGGTCCTCGACAAGGGCCTCACCGGTCAGGCCCGGGGCCTTGCGGGCGTTCTCGTACGCCTTGGCGAGCTGCTTCTCGCGCAGCGCGTACTGGGCGCGCAGACGCTGCTTCTCCCGCAGACGGACGGCGTAGTCCGACTCGGTGCGACGGCGGGCACGGCCGTGCTCGCCGGGCGGGTAGGGGCGCTTCTCGAAGTGCTTGACGGCCTTGGGCGTCAGGGCCAGGCCGAGGGCGCGGCTCAGGCGGACCTGGCGGCGCGAACGGGTCACACTGCTCACAGCGGTACTTCCTGTCGTGTCTCGTGACGATCACACCCGCGCACCGGACGAGGTCCGGACGGAAAGAGGTTCCGGCAGGCGTGGGGCCGACCATGGTGCACCCGGCACGGAACACGGGTGCGGGCTGAGGCCCCAGGGGTGACGCCGGCGCAAGAGCGCACCGGCAGCCCTGCGATGCTACCCGCCGGGCGCCGAGAGCGAAAATCCAGCCCCCGGCGACCGGCGGTGCTCGTCAGGCCTTGTAGACGGCCTTGGCGCAGAACGGCGTGCCGTTGCCGTTGCCGTACCCCTGGAACAGCATCGCGTTGTGCGTGTTGGGTCCGTAGGCACCGTCCGCCGTCACGCCCATGCGCCGCTGGGCGTTGACGAGGGCCGCCCGTGTGGCGGCTCCGAAGATCCCGTCGACGGTGATGGCCTGGCCGTAGCAGCCACGCAGGGCCGTCTGCAGCATGCGGACGCCCGTGCCGGTGTTCCCCTGGACCAGGTAGCAGTTGTTGGTGTTGTTCGTGGTCGAGAACGGCACGCTCGTGGTCTCCCGGGCGTCGTGCGCGTTGCACGGCCCGTACGCCGCGGAGGCGGGGGCGGCGGCGGCGAGGCCGAGCCCCGCGGCCAGCAGGGCGGCGAGGGCGGAGGAGATGAGGCGCTGTCGGGACATGACTGGTGCTCCGTTGCATCGGTACGGGTCGCCGGAGGAGGAGTGCCGTCGGCAGTGCCACGTCAGTGACGGCCCCCGGTGACGGACACCTGCAGTCAAGCAGCCCCGTGACGTCCGTGTCCGACAGTTGGACGGGCGACCTCGACGGCGGCCCCGAGCCGGGGACCCCTCGCCCCGGTCAGGCGTCGTCGAGGATCGCGCGGACCCGGGCGAGGCGCTCGCCGACGGACCGCTCGTACCCACGGTCCGTCGGCTCGTAGTAGCGCGTGCCCACCAGCTCGTCCGGAAGGTGCTGCTGCGGCGCGACCCCGTGCGGCTCGTCGTGCGCGTACCGGTAGCCGGCCCCGTGGCCCAGCTGCTTCGCGCCCGCGTAGTGCGCGTCGCGCAGGTGCGCGGGCACCGGGCCCAGGCGCCCGGCGCGCACGTCCGCGAGCGCGCGGTCGATGCCGAGGTACGCGGCGTTGGACTTCGGTGCGGTGGCCAGGTGCACGACGGCCTCGGCGAGGATGATCCGCGCCTCGGGCATGCCGATGAGCGCGACGGCCTGGGCCGCGGCGACCGCGGTCTGCAGGGCGCTCGGGTCGGCCATGCCGACGTCCTCGGCCGCGGAGATGACGATGCGGCGGGCGATGAACCGGGGGTCCTCCCCCGCCGCGACCATCCGCGCCAGGTAGTGCAGCGCGGCGTCGACGTCGGAGCCGCGGACCGACTTGATGAAGGCGCTGACGACGTCGTAGTGCTGGTCGCCGTCCCGGTCGTAGCGGACGGCCGCGACGTCCACGGCCCGCTCGACCGTCGGCAGGTCGATCACCGCCGGCTCGGTGTCCGCGGGGTCGTCGTCGACCGTGACCGGCCGGTCCCCGAGCGCCGCCCCGGCCGCGGCCTCGAGGATCGTCAGGGACTTGCGCGCGTCGCCGCCCGCGAGGCGCAGCAGGTGGTCCGTGGCGTCCTCGGTGAGGACGACGGACCCGGCCAGCCCGCGCTCGTCGGCGACGGCGCGCTGCACGAGGGTCCGCACGTCGTCGGTGGTCAGCGGCTGGAGGGTGAGCAGCAGGGAGCGGGACAGCAGCGGTGAGTTCACGGAGAACGAGGGGTTCTCCGTGGTGGCCGCCACGAGGGTGACCCACCGGTTCTCCACGGAGGGCAGCAGGGCGTCCTGCTGCGCCTTCGTGAAGCGGTGCACCTCGTCGACGAAGAGCACGGTCTCGGTGCCGTCGCCCGCGAGCCGCCGGCGGGCGTCGTCGATGACGGCCCGCACGTCCTTGACGCCGGCCGTCACGGCCGAGAGCTCGACGAACCGGCGCCCGGACGTGCTGGCCACCAGGTACGCCAGGGTCGTCTTGCCCGTGCCCGGCGGGCCCCAGAGCACGACCGAGGACGGCGCCGCCCGGCGCGTGGCGTCGTCGGTCGGCTCGACGAGCCGGCGCAGCGGCGAGCCGGGCACGAGCAGGTGCCCCTGGCCCGCGACCTCCGCGAGGGTGCGGGGGCGCATGCGGACCGCGAGCGGGGCGCCGGCGCCGGGTGCGGGGACGCCGTGCGCGGAGGTGCTCACCGCGTCGAACAGGTCCATGGCGGCGAGCCTACGCGCGCCGTCCGACGGTCCCGGGCGCCGGGGCGGTGCGGACCGGTCGGGGCGGGGCGCCACGCCGTGCCGGCTGCACCGACGGGTGCAGATGTGCGCGCACGCCCGGCGACCTGCGACGATGGCGCGCGTGTTCGCACGCCTGGGCCGCACCGTGGCCCTCCACCCGCGCATCGTCGTCGTCGCGTGGCTCGTCCTGTCCGTCCTGGGGGTCGCGCTGGCGGGGGGCGTCGTCGGCGACGGCGCGCTCGGCCGCGTGACGACGGCCACGCCCGTCGCGCCGGGCTCCCAGTCCGCGCAGGGTGCGCAGGTCCTGGCGGACGCACGCACGTCGGGCCCGAGCGTCACGCTCGTCGTGCAGGGCGTCGACCCGACCGTCGAGGGTCTCGACGACGCGCTCGACCCGGCACGCACGGCGCTGGCCGCCATCACTGGCGTGGTCGGCGTGTACGACCCGCTCGGCCTGCCCGACGGCATCACGAACCCGGCCGCCGCGCCGCTCCTGGCCCTCGACGGGCAGGGGTTCCTCGTGGTCGTCGAGCTCGCGCCCGACCTCGGGGAGGGCGCGCAGGAGGCGTCGCTGGAGGCCGTCACGGCCCGGCTGACGACGCTGCCCCAGGACCTCGCCGCCGTCGCCCCGGGCGCCACGGGGATCGTGGGTGCCGACCACCTCGTCCAGGAGGAGCTCACCGTCGAGGTGGGGCGCGACCTGGGCACCGGGGCGCTGCTGACGCTGCCCGTCGCCGCGGTGCTGGTGCTCCTCGTCCTCGGCGGCCTGCTCGCGGCCGCGATCCCGTTCGCCGCGGCGGCCGTCGCGCTCGCCGTGGGGCTCGCGGCGCTCTGGGTGGTCGCGGCCGTCACGGACGTCGACGCCTCCGTCGTGACCGTCGCGGCCGTGCTCGCGCTGGGGCTGTCGCTGGGCTACGGGATGCTCGTCGTGCACCGGTTCCTCGACGAGCTGCACGACCTGGTGGACGAGGACGACGGTGCCGGGTCGCGGCGTCGGCGCGGCGACGGCGCCGTGGCGGAGGCCGTCGAGCGGACCACCGCGACGGCCGGGTGGACGGTGGCGTGCTCGGCGGCGGTCCTCGCGGTCGCCGTGAGCGGTCTGCTGCTGCTGGGTCCGCGGGTGCTGGCCGCCGCAGGCGTGGTCGTCGTGCTCGTGGTCCTCGTCGCGGCCGCCGCCGCGCTCACGCTCGTGCCGGCGCTGCTGGTGGTGCTGGGCCGCCGCCTGGTCCAGCCCGGCGTGCTGGGGCCGCTGCCCGGGGTGCGCACGCTGCGGGCCCGCGCCGTGCAGCGCGCCCGCGACCCGCGCGTGTCCGCGGTGCGGTCGCAGGTGCGCGGCCGCCCCTGGTGGGTGGTGGCGGGCTGCATGCTCCTGCTGGGCGTGCTGGTGGCGCCGGCGTCCCGGGTGGACCTGCGCGTGTCGGGCACCGAGCTCCTGCCGGCCACGGCCACGCAGCGGGCGTTCCTCGAGGCCCTCGCCGCGGGCTACCCCGCGGCGTCGTCGCCCGCCGTGGCGGTCGTGGCCGAGACGGACCTCGAGCAGGCGCAGGCCTGGGCCGAGCAGGTCGCCACGCTCGAGGCCGTCGCGTCCGTGGACGCCCCCACCACCATGGGCTCGTACGTGGTGATCGGGGTGCGCCCGGCGTCGACCGACCCCGGCGGGGCCGTCGCCCAGCGCGTCGTGCGCGACGTCCGTGCCCTCGACGCCCCCTTCGAGATCTGGGTCGTCGGGCAGGCCGCGGAGCAGACGGACGTCACGCAGATGCTCAAGGCCCGGGCGCCCCTGGCCGCGGCGGCCGTCGCGGTCGTCACGCTCGCGCTGCTCCTGCTCGCGACCGGCTCGGTCACGCTGTCGGTCGCCGCGCTGGGCACGAGCACCCTGGTCGCCCTGGCCGGCGCGGGCGCCCTCGTCGTGGTCTTCCAGACCGGTCGCCTCGACGCGCTGCTGGGCCCCGCGGCCACCGGGGGCGTCGAGACGTCGGCGCTCGCGATCGCCGCCCCGGTGGCGTTCGGGCTGTCCGCCGGCTACGGCATGGCGCTGCTCGCCCGCATCGCCGAGCTGCACGAGGCGGGCCGGCGGACGGACGTCGCCGCCCGGGTGGCCCGCCGCAGGTCCTGGGTGCTGCTGACGGCGGTGTCCGGGGTCCTCGTGGCGCTGCTGGGCGGCCTCGTCGTCGCCGACCTCGTGGTCCTGCAGGAGATCGGCGTGGCCCTCGCTGCCGCGGTCCTCCTGGACGCGACGGTCGTGCGCCTCCTGCTCCTGCCGGCCGCGACGACCGTCCTGGCCGGGCAGAGCTGGTGGGGGGCGGCCTGGCTCGCGCGCCTGCGCGACCCGCTCGTCCGCCTGCGCTGACCGCGGGTCGGACGGGCCTCCGGGCCGTCTCCGGATGGACCGGTGCGGTCAGGCGCCCCGCGGGGCCGCCAGGTGCGCAGGCACCTGCGTGACGCCGTGCGGCGCCCATGACGCGTTCCGCGCGTCCGTGACCAGCCCGAGGCGTTCGTACAGGCGCCGGGCGGTGGCGTTGTCGGCGTACATGCCGAGCGACACCCAGTCCGCACCGGCCCCGAGCGCGTCCCGCACGGCGCGGGCGGTGAGCGCCGCACCGAGGCCGCGACCGCGCTCGGTGGGCAGCACGCCGAGACCGTGCAGGTGCCACGACCCGCGCCCGCCCGGTGCGCCGGGCCGGCGCGCCGCACCGACGACGCCCACGAGACGTCCGTCGCGACGCACGCCCCACCACGCGGCGTCGTCGGCGCTGCCGGGCCGTGCGCTCGTGCCGGGGTTCGCCACGGCGAGGCACGCGACGACGTCGCCGTGGGCGTCGGCCTCGAGCCGGACCACGTCGCCCTCGCCGGGCACGGCCGGCGGCGCGGACGACGTGGACATGCGGTCCCAGCTCGAGAACCGTGCGACGCCGAGGGCGTCGGCCCACGGGTCGAGGTCGGTGTCCCGCGGGACGGTCACCCACCCGACGCCCGACCGCACGGCGGACCGCACGCCCGCGAGCGCGACCTCGCCACCGACCGGGGTGCCGGGAGCAGGGGCGCCCGGCAGGCAGGTGCCGACGAGGGCGCCGACGCGGGCGGGGTCCCCGCGACCGGTCAGCGTCGTGCCGCGCGGGCCGGTGCCGACGACCAGCAGGGCGCCGTCGTCGCCGAGCACGTGCGCGTCCGGCCACCGCTCACGGTCGTCGAGGAGCCACCGGTCCGTGCGCCACCGCAGCGGCAGCCGGGCGACGAGGTCGCCGCCGCGCCGGACCAGGTGGTCCGACGCGGCGGCGGGGGTCGTGCCCGTGCTCACCGGGTCGCGTCGGCGCCCTGGTCGGGCGCGGCGGCGGGGGCCACGACCTTGGGGCGCGCGTCGACGCCGGTCTCGCGGCGCTGCTCCACGGAGATCGGGGCGGGCGCACCCGTGAGCGGGTCGTAGCCGCCGCCCGACTTGGGGAAGGCGATGACCTCGCGGATCGACTCCGAGCGGGTCAGCAGCGCGACGATCCGGTCCCAGCCGAACGCGATCCCGCCGTGGGGCGGCGCGCCGAACGCGAAGGCGTCGAGCAGGAAGCCGAACTTCTCCTGGGCCTCCTCCGCACCGATGCCCATGACCTCGAACACGCGCTGCTGCACGTCACGGCGGTGGATACGGATCGAGCCGCCGCCGATCTCGTTGCCGTTGCAGACGATGTCGTACGCGTACGCCAGGGCCTCGCCGGGGCTCTCCTCGAACCGGTCGACCCACTCGGGCGTGGGCGAGGTGAACGCGTGGTGCACGGCGGTCCAGGCGCCACCGCCGACGGCGACGTCGTCGTCCTCGCCCGTGGGCTTGAACAGCGGGGCGTCGACCACCCACACGAACGACCACGCGTCCTCGTCGACGAGTCCGCCGCGCCGGCCGATCTCCAGGCGGGCGGCGCCGAGCAGCGCACGCGCCTCCGACGGCTTGCCCGCGGCGAAGAAGATCGCGTCGCCGGGCGAGGCCCCCGTGGCGGCAGCCAGCCCGGCCCGCTCCTCCTCGGTGATGTTCTTCGCGACGGGACCGCCGAGCTCGCCGTCCTCGCCGACCGTGACGTACGCCAGGCCCTTGGCGCCGCGCTGCTTGGCCCACTCCTGCCACGCGTCGAACCCGCGCCGCGGGGTCGCCGCGCCGCCCGGCTGGACGACCGCACCGACGTACGGCGCCTGGAACACCCGGAACGGCGTGCTCGCGAAGTACGCCGTCAGGTCGCTCAGCTCGAGGCCGAAGCGCAGGTCGGGCTTGTCGGTGCCGAAGCGCTCCATGGCGTCGGCGTACGTCATCCGCGGCACCGGCGTCGGCACGGTGTAGCCGATGAGGTCCCACAGCGCGACGAGCACCTGCTCCGCGAGCGCGATGACGTCGTCCTGGTCGACGAAGCTGGCCTCGACGTCGAGCTGGGTGAACTCCGGCTGGCGGTCGGCGCGGAAGTCCTCGTCGCGGTAGCAGCGGGCGATCTGGTAGTACCGCTCGAGGCCGCCGACCATGAGCAGCTGCTTGAACAGCTGCGGGGACTGCGGCAGCGCGTACCAGCTGCCCGGGGCCAGGCGTGCGGGGACGACGAAGTCGCGGGCGCCCTCGGGCGTCGAGCGCGTGAGGGTCGGGGTCTCGACCTCGACGAAGCCCTGCGCGTCGAGCACGCGGCGGGCGGCCTGGTTGGCCTTGGCGCGCAGGCGCAGCGCGTGCGACGGCGCGGGGCGTCGGAGGTCGAGGTAGCGGTGGCGCAGGCGCGCCTCCTCGCCGACCTGCTCGTCGAGCGACGTCGAGACGGGGAACGGCAGCGGCGCGGACTCGTTGAGCACGACGACCTCGTGCGCGACGACCTCGACCTCGCCGGTCGCGAGGTTCGTGTTCTCGTTGCCGTCGGGGCGCCGGCCGACCTCGCCGGTGACCTGGAGCACGTACTCGGCGCGCAGCCCGTGCGCGACCGCCTCGTCACGGATGACGACCTGGGCGATGCCCGACGCGTCCCGCAGGTCGACGAACGCCACCCCGCCGTGATCGCGGCGCCGGTCCACCCAGCCCGTGAGGGTGACGGTGGTGCCGATGTGCTCGGCTCGCAGCGAGCCGGCGGTGTGGGTGCGGAGCACGGGACGCGGTCCTTCGGTCGGGCGGTCGGCGCCCGGTCGGACGCCCGGTCGATCCTAGTGGGCGTCACCCGTGCCGGTCGCGCGGGCAGCGCTCCCCCGGGCGACGCTCCCCCGGGCGACGCTCCCCCGGGCAGCGCGCCGCCCGGCGCGGACCGGTGCGAGCGTCGTCGTCACGCGGGTCACCGAGGGACGCGGCGGCGACGAGGAGAAGCCGAACCGCACGGGCGGATCGACGTCCGCCAGCGGCCCGAGGGGCTCGCCGTCCCAGCGCGCGTCGGCCTCGACGACGGCGTGCTGGTCGCTCGCGCCGTACCACTCGCGCAGCCCGCCGCCGGCGGTGCCGTGCGTGCGCACGCCGGGCAGCAGCAGGCGGGCGACCGGGTCGGCGACGGTGGCGAGCAGGGTGGAGGCGGCGAGCGGCCGGGGCAGCAGCCCGAGCAGGTGCCCGGTGGGCGTGCGGGGCCCGACGACGAGGGTCACCGCCAGCGGCCCCGCCAGCACCGTCCAGGTGCGCGCCCACCGGTCCGCGTGCACGTGGACCGGCACCACCCGCACGTCGTCGAAGCGGTACGCCCGTGCCACCACGGCGGCGACGTCGTCGCGCGGCGCCAGCAGCAGCCGGGTGCCGTCGCCGCGCTCGACCATGACGTCGGCGAACGCCCCGAGCGGCGAGGACCCCCACCGCCCGACGACCAGGCGCGTGCCCGAGGCCGTGCCGAGGCCCGCGATGTGCCCGACGTACCGCCCCGCCGCGGGGTCGGACGGTGCGGGCGGGTGGGGCGTGGTCCGCGTCACCCGGCCACCGTAGGCGCCCGGTTGCCGGTCCGCCGCCCGCGGCGCAGGGTCGGGGCATGACGACCACCGCCGGACCCGCCACCGACGCCCGCCCCGCCCCGCGCCGCGGGGCCCGCTCCGTGCTCGTGCTCGTGACGCTCGTCGTCGCGTGCCTCGCGGTGGGTGCCGTGGGCGGGCTGTCCACGCAGGGCGCCGTCGACGGGTGGTACGCGGACGCGCAGAAGGTCCCGTGGAACCCGCCGAACTGGGTGTTCGGGCCTGCCTGGACCGTGCTCTACGTGCTGATGGCCGTCGCGGCGTGGCGCGTGTGGCGCGTCGGCGGCCTCGCGCACGCGCGCCCGGCCCTGCTGCTGTGGGTCGCCCAGCTCAGCCTGAACGCGGCGTGGACGCCGATCTTCTTCTCCGGGAGCCTGGTGTGGGTCGCGCTGGTCGTGATCGTGGCGCTCGAGGCGGTGCTCGTGGCGACCGCCGTGGCGTTCTGGCGCCACGACCGGCTCGCCTCGTGGCTCCTGGGTCCGTACATGACGTGGGTCGCCTTCGCCACGACGCTCAACGTGGGGATCGGCGTCCTCAACTGAACGCGCGGCAGTCGCGAACCGCGGCCCCCGGTCGGGACGGCGGCGGGCGACGTGCGGCGTCAGCGTGGCAGCCAGGGGTTGGTCGCGAGCTCGGTGCGCACGTCGGTGGCCGGCCCGTGGCCGGGCAGCACCGGCGCGTCGGGCGGCAGGGCGCCCACGACCTGGGCGAGCGTCTGCGCCATCGTCGCGGCGTCGCCTCCCGGCAGGTCGGTGCGGCCGACGCCGCCGGCGAACAGCACGTCGCCGGACAGCACGACGGGGGCCCCGGCCGCCGCGGGCACACCGTCGAGCAGGTAGAGCGTCGACCCCTCGGTGTGCCCCGGGGCGTGCCGGGCGCGCAGCCGCACCCCGCCGAGGTCGAGGTCGACGTCCGCCGTGCGCCCCGACGGCTCGTCGCCGCCGAACGGCTCGACGCGCGCGGGCACGGTCCACGACCCGACGTCGGCGCCGGCCGCGGCGAGGGCCGCCGTGAGCGGGCCCGCCGGGTCGCGGGGGTCCAGGACGCCCAGCGTGCCGAACGGGTCGTCGAGGCGGTACGCGTCCCGGGCGTGCAGCACCAGCGGCACGCCCCACGCGTCGCACAGCGCGGCCGCGTCCCACACGTGGTCGGCGTGGCCGTGCGTGGCCAGCACGGCCTGCGGGCGCCACCCGTGCTGCTCGACCAGCAGCCGGACGGGACCGGCCGCCCCCGCACCGGCGTCGACCACCACGCACGCGCCGTCGGGCGCGACGAGCACGCTGCACCGGGTGGCGAAGACAGGGGCGACGACGGTGTGGATCTGCACCCGACGCACGGTACGCGGACCGCGCCGGCACCGGCACCGGGCCCCGCGCCCGACGCGCGAGGGGCGACGCGCCGCCCGCCCCACGGCGGGCGTGTGGTCGGCGACACCTCCGCCCTGCCTAGACTGTCGCAGGCACGCGGGGCGTGCCCTGGGTCGACCATGCGAGGAGAACGGTGTCGAGCAAGCGCGATCGTGAGTACGAGCGCCGGCGTCACGAGAAGTGGGTGGCGCGGCAGGCCGCGGCGCGGACGCAGCGTCGGCGCCAGCAGGTCGTCGCCGGCGTCGTCGTCGGCGCCCTCGTGCTCGGCACCGGCGTGGTCGCGGCCGTGGCGCTGACCCGGGGTGACGCGGCCACGGACGCCGCCACGCCCGCGGCGACGTCCACGCCCGCCCCCTCGACCACCGCGCTGCCCGCGCGCACCGGCAACGGGGGCGTCCTGCCGGAGGCCGCGCTCGCCGAGGACCGCACCTGGTCGGGCACGCTGACGACCACGGCCGGGGACGTCGAGGTCGAGCTCGACGGCGCCGCCGCCCCGCAGGCCGTCGCGAACTTCGTCACGCTCGCGCAGGAGGGGTACTTCGACGACACGCAGTGCCACCGCCTCGTGACGAGCGGCATCTACGTGCTGCAGTGCGGCGACCCGACGGCCACCGGCAGCGGCGGGCCCGGGTACGCGTGGGGCCCGATCGAGAACGCCCCCGCGGACGACGTCTACCCCGCGGGCACCATCGCCATGGCCCGGGTGGGCGGCGACGGCGAGTCGATGGGCAGCCAGTTCTTCCTCGTCTACGAGGAGTCGCAGATCCCGTCCGACGCGGCGGGGGGGTACACCGTGTTCGGCCGCATCACGTCCGGCCTGGACGTGGTGCAGGCCATCGCTGACGCGGGGACCGGGGCGGACGGCGTCCGCCCGGTCACCGACGTCATCATCGAGGGAGTGGAGATCCAGTGACCGAGCAGACCCCGACGCCGTCGAGCGACGACGCCGTGCAGGCCGGCGGCCTTCCTCCCGAGGCCGCGTCCGACGCGCCGACGGCTGACGACGTCGCCGGCCAGGACGCGCCCGCGGCGGGTACCGACGCCGACGGGCAGGACGCGGCGCCCGTGACGCCGGACGACACCGATCTCGTGGCAGGCACCGCGACCGCCGCCGAGACCGAGCCCGCCGACGTCGCCGCGGACGCGGACGCAGCCGTCGACGACTCCCCCGCGGACGCCGCGACGACCGACGGTGCCGCGGAGCTTGAGACCGCTGCCGAGCCGGTCGCCGCCGAGCCGACCGAGCCCGAGGACCCGGCAGCAGCGGACGGTGCCGACGAGGCCCCGGCCGAGCCGGTCGCGGCCCCCGTGGCGCCCGGTCCGCGGCCCACGCCGTCGACCGTGCGCCCCGTGCCGCGCCCGCTCCCCCGTCCGGCGGCCCACGCCCCGGCGCCGGCCGCCGCGCCCGTGGCGCCCGTCGCACCCCCCGTCGACGCCGCCGAGGCCGCGCACGCGGCCACGTTCGGGCGGGTCGACGAGGACGGCACCGTGCACGTCCGCGAGGCCGCGGGCGAGCGTGTCGTCGGGCAGTTCCCCGGTGCGAGCACCGAGGAGGCCCTGGGCCTGTACGTGCGCCGCTTCCTCGACCTGCAGGCGAAGGTCGTGCTCTTCGAGGCGCGGCTCCAGGCCACCGACCTCGCGGTCAAGGAGATCGACCAGACGCTCGCGCGGCTCACCGAGGAGCTCGAGGCCCCTGCGGCCGTGGGCGACCTCGACGCGCTGCGCGCCCGGCTCGACGGCCTGCGCGAGCGGGCCGCGGAGCGGCGCGCCCAGGCCGAGGCCGAGCGCGCCGCCGCACGGGCGGCCGCGGTCGAGGCACGCACCCAGATCGTGGAGCAGGCCGAGAAGATCGCCGGCACGGACCCCGGGCGCATCCAGTGGCGGCCGGCGGGCGAGCAGCTGCGCCAGCTCCTCGAGCAGTGGAAGGACGCGCAGCGCTCCGGCCCGCGCATCGACCGCCCCACCGAGGAGTCGCTGTGGAAGCGGTTCAGCCACGCACGGACCACCTTCGACCGTGAGCGCCGGCACTTCTTCGCCGAGCTGGAGACCCGCAACGCCGAGGCCAAGCAGGTCAAGGAGGACCTCGTCGCGCAGGCGGAGGCGCTCGTCGACAGCACCGACTGGGGTGCCACGTCCGGCGTGTTCCGGGACCTCATGGCGCAGTGGAAGAACGCCGGGCGCGCCAGCCGGCAGGTCGACGACGCGCTGTGGGCCCGCTTCCGCGCCGCCCAGGACGCGTTCTTCGCCGCCCGGGACGCCGCCAACGCCGCGGTGGACACCGAGTACCGCGCCAACCTCGAGGTCAAGGAGGCGCTGCTCGCCGAGGCGGAGTCCCTGCTTCCCGTGACGGACCTCAACGCGGCCAAGCGGGCCCTGCGCACCCTGCAGGACCGCTGGGAGGCCGCCGGTCGCGTGCCGCGCGGCGACCTGCAGCGCGTCGAGGCGCGCCTGCGGGCCGTGGAGGCGGCCGTCCGCGACGCCGACACCGCGCAGTGGCGGCGCACCAACCCGGAGACCCGGGCCCGTGCCGAGGGCGCCGCCGCCCAGCTCGAGCAGGCCATCGCCGGGCTCGAGGCGGACCTCGCGGCCGCCGAGGCGAAGGGCGACCAGCGGCGGATCACCGAGGCGCGCGCCGCGCTCGACGCCCGCCGGGCGTGGCTCGAGCAGGTCCAGCGCGCCGCGCAGGACGCTCGCGGCTGACCGGCAGACCCCGGCACGACGAGACGGGAACGGTCGCTGCAGCTCCTCGGTCCGAGGGGAGGCAGCGACCGTTCCCGTGAGCGCCGTCCCCGCGGCTCCTCCGAGGCGCCGCGGGGCGGCACGACGGAGCGAGGCCTGCGTCCACAGGGCCGCACGCACGCGCCCCGCACGTGCGTCATGCTCGACCGATGCACGCGACGCCCGCCGCCCCCAGGGCCGGCACGACCCCGGCGCACCCGCGACCGACCCACGACCGCCCCGGCCCGCCGGCGGCGATGCGTGCGCTGCGCCCCGTCCCCGTCCGGCTGCCCGACGTGGTCCACCGCGACGACCTGTCGCAGCTCGCCTGGGTGGGCCTGCACCGCGACGGTCTGCTGGAGCCGCTGTGGGGCGACGCGGCCGCCACCGCCGGCGACGTGCCCGACGACCGCCGTCGGGCGCTCGCCCTCGCCCGGCTGGTCCCGGCCCGCGGCACCGTGGGCCGCCTCGCCGCCGCCTGGGTGCACACCGGTCTGCTCCCGCCCGACCACGTCGACGTGCTCGTGCCCTCCGGGGGACGTCGCACCGACCCGCACCCGCTGCGCCGCGCGGCCGAGGCCGTCCTGGACGAGCGCGACGTCCTCGTGGTCGCGGGCGTGCGGGTGACCACGGTCCTGCGCACGGGCGTCGACGTCGCCCGGTGGGTGCCGGAGGGTGCCGCCGTCCCGGCGCTGCGGGCGCTCGTCGCGGTCGGTCTGCGCACCGACGCGGCGCTGGCCGAGCTCGGCAGGTTCACCGGGCACCGCGGGGTCGCCCGCGCGGCCCGGCTCCTCGCCGGGCTGTGACCCTGGCGGGTGCTGCGGGGCTCGCCCACATCCTCACCGTCAGGCGCGGATGACGGGCTCCTCGGACGCCTTGGCGCCCGTGATGCGGTACACGTCGAAGACGCCCTCGACCTTGCGCGCCGCGGCCAGCACGGACGCCAGGTGCGACGGCTCGGCCATCTCGAACACGAACCGCGACAGCGCCACCCGGTCGCGGGACGTCGACACGGACGCCGACAGGATGTTCACGTGGTGGTCGGACAGCACCCGGGTCACGTCCGAGAGGAGCCGCGCCCGGTCGAGCGCCTCGACCTGGATCTGCACGAGGAACATCTGCGAGCTGGTGTGGGACCACTCGACGTCGACGAGGCGCTCGGGCTCGCGCCGCAGCTGCTCGACGTTGATGCAGTCCGACCGGTGCACCGAGACCCCGGCGCCGCGGGTCACGAAGCCCACGATGTCGTCGCCGGGCACCGGCGTGCAGCACTTCGCGAGCTTGACCCACACGTCGTCGACGCCCTTGACGACGACACCGGGGTCGCCGGTGCGCACGCGCCGGGTCGTGGTCCCCGGGCGGGTGGTCTCGGCGATGTCCTCCTCGGCCGCGGGCTCCCCGCCGAGGGAGTGCACGAGCCGCTGCACGACGTTCGCGGCGGACACCTGCCCCTCGCCGACGGCCGCGTACAGGGCGGACACGTCCGCGTAGCGCATCTCGTGCGCGAGCGCGATGAGCGCCTCGTGGGACATGAGCCGCTGGATCGGCAGGTTCTGCTTGCGCATCGCCTTGGCGATCGCGTCCTTGCCGTGCTCGACGGCCTCCTCGCGGCGCTCCTTGGAGAACCACTGCCGGATCTTGTTCCGGGCCCGGGGGCTCGTGACGAACCCGAGCCAGTCACGGCTGGGGCCGGCGGTCTCGGAGCGCGAGGTGAACACCTCGACGACGTCGCCGTTCTCGAGCCGGGAGTCCAGGGGGACGAGGCGCCCGTTGACCCGGGCGCCCATGGTGCGGTGGCCGACCTCGGTGTGGACGGCGTACGCGAAGTCCACGGGTGTCGACCCCGACGGCAGCGCCATGACGTCGCCCTTGGGGGTGAACACGTACACCTCGGACCCGGCGATCTCGAACCGCAGGGAGTCGAGGAACTCGGTCGGGTCGGCGGTCTCGCGCTGCCAGTCGACGAGCTGGCGCAGCCACGTCATGTCGTTGCCGGCGGCGTCGGGCGTGCCGTCCTTCGCGCTCTCCTTGTACTTCCAGTGCGCGGCGACGCCGTACTCGGCGCGGCGGTGCATGTCGTGCGTGCGGATCTGGATCTCGACGGGCTTGCCGCCCGGGCCGATCACGGTCGTGTGCAGCGACTGGTACAGGTTGAACTTCGGCATCGCGATGTAGTCCTTGAACCGGCCGGGGACCGGGTTCCACCGCGCGTGCAGCGCACCGAGCGCCGCGTAGCAGTCGCGCACCGTGTCGACCAGGACGCGCACGCCGACCAGGTCGTAGATGTCCGCGAAGTCGCGGCCGCGCACGATCATCTTCTGGTAGATCGAGTAGTAGTGCTTGGGCCGGCCGGTGACGGTGGCGCGGATCTTGGCGGTCCGCAGGTCGGTGCCGACCTGGTCGCGCACGGTCGCCAGGTACTCCTCGCGAGCGGGCGCCCGCTCGGCCACCAGGTGCACGATCTCGTCGTAGACCTTGGGGTACAGCGTCGCGAACGACAGGTCCTCGAGCTCCCACTTGATGGTGTTCATGCCGAGGCGGTGCGCGAGCGGGGCGTAGATCTCGAGGGTCTCGCGGGCCTTCTTCTCCGCCGAGGACGCGGCGACGAACTTCCAGGTCCGGGCGTTGTGCAGCCGGTCGGCGAGCTTGATGACGAGCACGCGGATGTCGCGCGACATCGCCACGACCATCTTGCGGACCGTCTCGGCCTGGGCGGCGTCGCCGTAGGTCACCTTGTCGAGCTTGGTGACGCCGTCGACGAGCATCGCGACCTCGGGCCCGAACTCCTTGCGCAGCTGCTCGAGGGAGTAGTCGGTGTCCTCGACCGTGTCGTGCAGCAGGGCGGCGACGAGGGTCGACGGGGTCATCCCGAGCTCGGCGAGGATCGTCGCCACGGCGACGGGGTGGGTGATGTAGGGGTCGCCGCTCTTGCGCAGCTGGCCGCGGTGCGCCTTCTCGGCGACGACGTACGCCTGCTCGATGGGGCCGAGCTCGGCCTTCGGGTGGTTGGTCCGCACGGCCTGCAGCACCGGCTCGAGCGCCGGGTACGCCGGTGCCGAGCGGCCGGAGAGCCGCGCGAGGCGTGCCCGGACCCGCCCCGTGGAGCCGGTCGCGGGGTCGACCGCCGCGTCGGTGCTCTCGCCGAGGGCGGCAGGCGCTCCCGTGGCCTGCACGTCGTCGCTCATGCCGCCCCCTCCCGGTGGGTCCTGCCACGCGCGAGGGGCGGTCCGTGCGCCCGCCGTCGGTCGCCCGGTCCTCCGCGTGGACCTGGTCGACCGAGTCTACGTCCGGTCCGACCGCACCTGGGCGCAGGTCCGGCCCGGCGCGCGGGGCGCACCGGGCCGGATCGGTCCTGCGGGTTCAGCCGAGCGCGAGGAGCGCGTCGACCGAGCGACCGTCGAGCAACGAGCGACCGTCGAGGGCCGAGAGCTCCACGAGGAAGCTCAGGCCCACGACCTGCGCGCCGCAGCGCTCGAGGAGGTCGACGGTGGCGGCAGCCGTCCCGCCGGTGGCGAGCACGTCGTCGATGACGAGGACGCGCGCACCCGGGCGGATCGTGAACGGCTGCACCTCGACCGAGGCCTCGCCGTACTCCAGGGCGTAGCTGACCTGCTCGACGGGACCGGGCAGCTTGCCGGACTTGCGCACGGGCACGAGCCCGGCACCGAGCGTCGTCGCCACCGGGGCGGCGAGGAGGAAGCCCCGCGCCTCCATGCCGGCCACGAGGTCGATGCCCCCGTGCTCGTCCCGCGCGGCCTGCGCCAGGTGCGCGACGACCTCGGCGAACGCGGCGGCGTCCGCGAGCAGCGGCATGATGTCGCGGAACTGGATCCCCGGGCTCGGGAAGTCCGGCACCGTGCGCAGCAGGTCGTCGACCCGCCGGGCCAGCGCCTCGCGCCCGGCGGTGCCCACGGCGCTCACCGTCGCTTCCGGCGCGGCTGCGCGTCGTGCCCCAGGTGGGTCCCGGGGCGCTGGGCGCCGACGGCCGGCGCCCCGGCGACCACGGGCTCGCCCGTGCCGTCCTCCGCGCGGGCGGCGCGACCGGCCAGCACCTTGGCCGTGTGCTCCTTGATCGCGGCCTCCCGCTCCCGCAGCGTCACCTCGAAGGGCGTCGCGAGGAAGATCGAGGAGAACGTGCCGACGAGCATGCCGACGAACAGCGCGAGCGCGATGTCCCGCAGCGTGCCGGCACCGAGGATGAACGCCCCGATGACCAGGATGGACGCCACCGGCAGCAGCGCGACGACCGAGGTGTTGATGGAGCGCACGAGGGTCTGGTTGACCGCGAGGTTCGCCTGCTCGGAGTAGGTGAACCGCGTCTGGTCGAGCGTCCCGGCGGTGTTCTCGCGGACCTTGTCGAACACGACGACCGTGTCGTACAGCGAGTAGCCGAGGATCGTGAGGAACCCGATCACCGTGGCGGGCGTGACCTCCCAGCCGATCCCCGCGTAGAGGCCGACCGTGATGACGAGGTCGTGGAACAGCGCGAGCAGCGCCGCCGCGGCCATCCGCCAGTTGCGGAAGTACAGGGTCATGACCACGGTCACGAGCAGGAGGAAGACCACGAGGCCGGTCAGGGCCTTCTGCGACACGTCCTGGCCCCAGGTGGGGCCGATGTACGTGCTGGTCACCTGGTCGGCCGGGACCGAGAACGCCTCGGCGAGCGCCTCGGAGACCGCGTCGACCTCGGCGTTGGTCAGCTCGGCGGTCTGGACACGCAGCGACGACTGGCCGAGCGAGGTGACGCGGGGCGTCTCCTCCGCGCTGACCGACGTGACCGTCTCGGTCGCGAGCTCCTGGTCGAGCTCGGCGACGCCCGACACGACGAACTCCGAGCCGCCGCGGAACTCGATGCCGGGGTTGAGGCCCGGCTTCCACAGCAGCACGAGGGAGATCAGCACCATGGCGGTCGAGATCGTGTACCAGACGCGTCGGCGCCCGACCATGTCGTACGAGCGGCGACCGGTGTACAGGTCGTTGCCCCACTGGGCGAATCCGTTGGCCATCAGTGCTCGCTCCCCTCGGGGCGCCCGGTGGTGGGTGCGTCGGTCGGCTCCGGCGGCTGCGCGGCGCGCTCGGCGGCCCGCCGCTCGGCGATGGTGAGCCCGCCCGCACCGGCCGCGACCGGCTCCGGCCGGCGGCCCGTGCGGCCCGCCTTCTCGCCGGGTGCGACGACGCGTCCGCGACCGACGTACCGGGCGGAGTCGACGCCGAGGCGGCGGGGGTCCAGGCCGGACGCCGGGTGCCCCTCGCCGAAGAAGCGGGTCCTGGCGAGCAGCACCATCACCGGGTGCGTGAACAGCAGCACGACCAGCAGGTCGATGACCGTCGTCAGGCCCAGGGTGAAGGCGAACCCGCGGACGCCGCCGACCGCGAGGAAGTACAGGACCACGGCGGCGAGGAAGTTGATCGCGTCCGAGGCGATGATCGTCCGTCGCGCACGCACCCAGGCCCGCTCGACGGCGGCGGGAAGGGTCCGCCCGTCGCGCAGCTCGTCACGGATGCGCTCGAAGTACACGATGAACGAGTCCGCGGTGACACCGATCGCGACGATGAGCCCCGCGACGCCGGGCAGCGAGAGCCGGTACCCCTGCGTCCAGGACAGCAGGGTGATGACCCCGTACGTGACGACGGCGGCGACGACGAGCGAGGCGATCGTCACCAGGCCGAGCGCGCGGTACTGCAGCAGCGAGTACAGGGCGACCAGGGCGAGGCCGATCAGGCCGGCGATGAGCCCGTTGCGCAGCTGCTCCGAGCCGAGCGTCGCGGAGATCTGCTGCTCGGACTGGACGTCGAAGCTGATCGGCAGCGAGCCGAAGTTCAGCTGGTTGGCCAGCGCAGCCGCCGAGTCCTGCGTGAAGCTGCCGGAGATCTCGGCCTGCCCGTTGGGGATGACCTCGTTCACCGACGGCGCCGAGATGACCAGCCCGTCGAGGACGGCCGCGAACTGGTTCAGCGGTGCGGTCGCGGCGGCGAGCCGCGTGGTGACCTCGGTGAACTTCGGCGTCCCGGCGGACGTGAACTCGAGGTTCACCACCCACTCGTTCGACGTGCCGCCGCTCGCGAGCTGGCGCAGGCCGGAGCTCGCGCTGGCGATGTCGGTGCCCTCGATCTCGACCGGGCCGAGCAGGAACTTCGTCGAGCCGGTCTGGTCGCAGGTGACGACGGCCTCGTCGGCCGCACCGGGCGTACCGCCGGTGAGGTTCTCCGGGAGCGTGCAGTCGAACGCGTCGAGCTCGGCCTGCAGCGCAGGCGTCAGGTAGTACTCAAGGTCGCTGGCGTTGTCGGGCGCGTCCTTGGTGGGCTCGTCGGAGAGCTCCTCCTCGGCCGCCGCGTCCTCGGTCGCAGCCTCCTCGGTGGCGGCCGGGTCGGCCTCCGCCGTGGCGTCGTCCGCGGGTGCCGCGGCCTCCTCCGTCGCCTCCGGGGCGGCGGTCGCGTCGTCCGTGGCCTCCTCGGTGGCCTCGTCGGTGACGACCGGCGTGGGTGCGGCGACGGCGAGGACGGGCCGGAGCTCCATCTGCGCCGACGTCCGCACCAGCTCGAGCGTCTCCTCCGAGGGCGTCCCCGGCAGCGCGACCACGATGTTCTGGCCGCCCTGGCTGGAGATCTCCGCCTCCGCGACGCCCGAGGCGTCCACGCGCTGGCGGATCACGTCGATCGCCTGCGCGATGGTGTCGTCGGTGACGTTCCCCTCGGCCTCGGGGACGGGCCGCAGGATGATCTGCGTGCCGCCCTCGAGGTCGAGCGCGAGGTTCGGGGTGAAGGACGCGTCGCCCCAGCGGGTCCCGGCCGCGATCGAGGCGAAGATCGCCACGACCACCAGCAGCAGGGTCACCAGGGTGCGGACCGGCCGTTCACGACGGCGGGGAGGTGGGGCCAACGGAGTCTTCTCTCGTGCGCGCACCGCCGGAAGGCGGTGGGGATCGAGGTCCGGCGAGCCGGACCGCTGCTACTTCGTGCCGGGGTCCTGGGGCTTGCTGCCGGGCTCGTCGTCCCGAGGCGCCGCGGGCGGCTCCGGGGGCAGCGACGACAGGTCGTCGGGGACCTGGACGTCGTCGACGTCCGCGTCCTTCGCACCGACCTCGTCGTCGGTCGCGTCGTCGACGACGACGGGCTCGACCTTGCGCGCGATGGCCGCGCGCAGCCAGCGGGTCGAGCTGCCGGGCGTGGACTCGAGGGTGATGACGTCGCCCTCGACGTCCGTGACGGTGCCGTACATGCCGGAGCTGGTCATGACCTCGTCGCCGGGCTGGAGGTTGTCGCGGAACTCCATGGCCTCGCGCTGCTGCTTGCGGCTGCGGCTCGACATGAACCACAGCAGCGCGAACGCGGCAGCGACGAAGAGGAACAGCGTGTAGTCGCCCATGAGGGGTGTGTGTCTCCGGATTCGTCAGGAACGTCCGCCGCAGTCTAGGCGCCGCGGCCCGCCGCTCCAACGTCCCGGCGCCGGGACGGGTTCCCGGGATCGCGCAGGTCGGACCGCAGTCGGCGCGCCGCACCGGCGCGCCCTGCCCGGTCGGCCGTCCGCGCCGGACGCCGCACCGGTCAGGCGAACAGCGTCCCGCCGGCCGACGGCGGCACGAGGCCGAGGTGCTCCCAGGCCGCCGGCAGCGCGACCCGGCCCCGCGGTGTCCGGCCCACGAGGCCCTCCCGGACGAGGAACGGCTCGGCCACCGTCTCGACGGTCTCGGGCTCCTCCCCCACGGCGACCGCGAGCGTCGTCAGACCCACCGGCCCACCGCCGAACCGCCGGCACAGGGCGTCGAGCACGGACCGGTCGAGCCGGTCCAGACCGCGGGCGTCGACCTCGTACACCTCCAGCGCGGCGCGTGCCGCGTCGAGCGACATCCGGCCGTCGCCGCGCACCTGCGCCCAGTCGCGCACGCGGCGCAGCAGCCGGTTGGCGATGCGGGGCGTCCCGCGCGAGCGCGACGCGATCTCCGCCGCCGCGGCAGCCTCCAGCGGGGCGCCGAGCAGCCCGGCCGAGCGCACGAGCACGCGCTCGAGCTCGTCGTCGGAGTAGAAGTCGAGGTGGCCCGTGAAGCCGAAGCGGTCGCGCAGGGGCGCGGGCAGCAGGCCGGCGCGGGTGGTGGCGCCGACGACCGTGAACGGCGGCAGCGACAGCGGGATCGCGCTCGCGCCGGCACCCTTGCCGACGACGACGTCGACGCGGAAGTCCTCCATCGCCACGTACAGCAGCTCCTCCGCCGGACGCGCGAGGCGGTGGATCTCGTCGAGGAAGAGCACCTCGCCCTCCTCCAGGGAGGACAGCACCGCCGCGAGATCCCCCGCGTGCTGGATGGCGGGGCCGCTCGTCACCCGCAGCGACGCCCCGAGCTCGGCGGCGATGATCATGGCGAGCGTCGTCTTGCCCAGGCCGGGCGGGCCGGACAGCAGCACGTGGTCCGGCGCCCGCCCGCGGCCCAGCGCCGCCTCCAGGACGAGCGAGAGCTGGTCGCGCACGACACGCTGACCGACGAACTCCTCCAGCCGCCGCGGCCGCAGCGCGGCCTCCGCGGCGCGCTCGAGGTCGTCGGCCCCCGGGCGCACGAGCGAGACGTCGACGTCCGTCCCGTCCTCGCCGGCCTGCTCAGCCACGGGCACCGCCGAGCGCACGCAGCGCGGCCCGCAGGACGCCGGGGACGTCCTGCGCCCCCAGCGGACCGGCGGTCTCCGCGGCCCCGGACAGCACGCCCTCGACGGCGTCCTGCGCGGCGCGCTGCTGCCAGCCCAGGCCGACGAGCGCCTCGACGACGTCCGCACGGTGGTCGGGCGCCGGGGCGGCCGTGCCGGACCCGACGACGGCACCGACCGGGGGGCCGAGCCGGTCACCGAGCTCGAGCACGATGCGCTGGGCGCCCTTGCGCCCGATGCCCGGCACGCGCACCAGCGCCGCGAGGTCCTCGTCGGCGACCGCACGGCGCAGCCCGTCGGGCGTGTGCACCGCGAGCATCGCCAGGGCCAGGCGGGGACCGACGCCGGAGACCGTCTGCACGGTCTCGAAGACGTCGCGCTCGTCGGCGTCCGCGAACCCGAAGAGGGTCAGCGCGTCCTCCCGGACGACGAGCGAGGTGTGCAGCCGCCCGGGCTGCCCCACCCGCAGGCCGGCGAGCGTCGTGGGCGTGGCGTGCACGAGCATGCCGACCCCGCCGACCTCGACGACCGCGCAGTCCAGCCGCACCGTCAGGACCGTCCCGTGCACGGACGCGATCACCGCACCGCACCTCCCGTCACCGTCGGCCCGCCGGTGCGGGCGCGGCGACCACTGTGCCACACGCGGGCGAACATGTGTACGAAGGACGCGCGCTCAGCGGCGCGCGCGCGCCGCCTGCTCGGCGCCGGCCCAGGCCTGCTGGGCCGGGGTCAGCGCGCCGGGCGGGCGCTGCGGCGCGCCGACCGAGCCCGCGGGCCGCCACAGGTGGCAGATCGCCAGCGCCAGGGCGTCCGCCGCGTCGGCGGGGCGCGGGAGCTCGTCGAGCGCCAGCAGCCGCTGCACCATGGTCTGCACCTGGGCCTTGCCGGCGCGTCCGCTGCCGGTGACGGCGGCCTTGACCTCGCTCGGCGTGTGCATGGCGACGGGGATCCGGCGCCGCGCGGCCGCGACCATCGCCAGACCGGCGACCTGCGCGGTGCCCATCACGGTGCTGACGTTGTGCTGGGCGAACACCCGCTCGACCGCGAGCGCGTCGGGGGCGTGCTCCTCGAGGTACTCCTCGATGCCGCGCTCGATGCGCAGCAGCCGCTGGTCCACGTCGAGGGACGGCTCGGAGGTGGCCACCCCGACGGCGACCATGCGCAGGCGGCGGCCCGGCAGGCCGTCGACGACCCCGAGGCCGCAACGGGTCAGGCCGGGGTCGACTCCGAGGACGCGCACGGACCCATCGTCGCAGGCCCGGGGGCCGGGCCGGTGCGCCGCGCCGGGGCGAGGGGCGCCCTGGACGCAGCGCGGGCGCCCAGGTGCTGGACCCGGGCGCCCGTGCGCGGCGTGCGTGCCGGCTCAGTCCTCGTCGAGCTCGGCCATGACCTCGTCGGAGGCGTCGAAGTTCGCGTAGACGTTCTGCACGTCGTCCGAGTCCTCGAGCGCGTCGATCAGCTTGAGGATCTTGCGGGCGCCGTCGGCGTCCACCTCGATCTGCGTGGACGGCCACCACACGACGTCGGCGGAGTCGTAGTCGATGCCGGCCTCCTGCAGGGAGGTGCGCACGGGCACGAGGTCGGTCGCCTCGGACAGCACCTCGAACTGCTCGCCCAGGTCGTTGACCTCCTCGCCGCCGGCCTCGAGGACGGCCTCCATGACGGCGTCCTCGTCGGTGCCCTCCTTGGGGACGACGACGACACCCTTGCGGCTGAAGATGTACGCGACCGAGCCGGGGTCGGCCATCTGGCCGCCGTTGCGCGTGAACGCGACGCGCACGTCGGACGCGGCACGGTTGCGGTTGTCGGTGAGGCACTCCACGAGCACCGCGACGCCCCCGGGGCCGTAGCCCTCGTAGGTGATCGACTGGTAGTCGGCACCGCCGGCCTCGGCGCCCGAGCCGCGCTTGACGGCCCGGTCGATGTTGTCGTTGGGCACCGACGACTTCTTGGCCTTCTGGATGGCGTCGAACAGCGTCGGGTTGCCCGCCGGGTCACCGCCGCCCGTGCGGGCCGCGACCTCGATGTTCTTGATCAGCTTCGCGAAGAGCTTGCCGCGCTTCGCGTCGATGACGGCCTTCTTGTGCTTCGTGGTGGCCCACTTGGAGTGACCCGACATGCCTCGATACCCCTTCGCCTGACGCGGACGGACCCTGCAGCGCGCTCCCCGCGTGCCCGGCTCGGCGTCGACGCGGACCGGGCGGCGGGGTGCCGCGACCTCACAGGGTGTCGCGGACGATCTGCACGAACAGTCGGTGCACCCGCGTGTCGCCGGTCACCTCCGGGTGGAAGGACGTGACGAGCGACGCCCCCTGGCGCACCGCGACGATCCTACCGGCGGCGGGCCCGTCCGCGACGCGCCCGACGACCTGGGCGGCCGGACCCACCTCCTCGACCCAGGGCGCGCGGATGAACACCGCGTGCACCGGGTCGGGCCCGTCGACCCCGTCGATGCGCAGGTCGGTCTCGAACGAGTCGACCTGACGGCCGAAGGCGTTGCGGCGGACGGTGATGTCGACGCCGCCGAGCGTCTGCTGGCCCTCGATGCCGCCGATGATCCGGTCGGCCAGCAGGATCATGCCCGCGCACGAGCCGTACGCGGGCATCCCCGCGCGCAGCCGGGCCTGCAGCGGGCCGAACAGGTCGAACGCGCGCAGCAGCTTGTCGATGGTCGTGGACTCCCCGCCGGGGAGCACGAGCGCGTCGACGGCGTCGAGCTCGCTCGTGCGTCGGACGCCGACGGCGCGCACGCCCGAGGCGGTGAGCGCGGCGAGGTGCTCGCGCACGTCGCCCTGCAGGGCCAGGACTCCGATGGTGGGTGTCACGGGCGTCGATCCTAGGGCCGTGCCGCGCCCGCGGGCGTCGCGGTCACCGGGCCGCCGCCAGGCCCGCCCCACCGCCGGCCGCGGTGCCGGCCGCAGCGTCGGCCCCAGCGTCGGCACGGCGGGCGACGACCTCGTCGGCGAGCCGGTCGAGGCCTTCGAGGAGTGCCGCCCGGGGTGCGGCCAGCGAGACCCGGACCATGCCGGCCGCGGCGTCGCCGAACGTCGAGCCCGGTGCCACCGCGACGTGCCGGTGCTCGAGCAGGCGCAGCGCGAACGCGTCGGTGTCGGCCTCGCCGACGTCGACCATGAGGTAGAACGCGCCGGCCGGGCGCACGTGCGCCACGCCGCGCCGCTCGAGCAGGGCGAGCGCGGCGTCACGCCGGTCGCGGTAGGAGGCGACCGCGGCGTCGACGACGTCCTGGGGCCCGGTGATCGCGGCGAGGGCGCCGACCTGGCCGGTCGTGGACGGGCACGCGACGGTGGCCTCGGCGAGGTGGCCCATCATCTCGACGACCTCGGGGTCGGGGACGACGGCCCAGCCCGCGCGCCACCCCGTCATCGCGTAGGACTTCGACAGGGAGTAGAAGGCCACGACGCGGCCGTCGGTGTCGAACGCGGTGGGCGAGACGTGCGGGGCGTCGAAGGTGATCGACTCGTAGCACTCGTCGGACAGCACCCACAGGTCGTGGCGGCGGGCGACCTCGACGAGGGCCTCGAGCACGTGCGGGGGGTACACCGCGCCGGTGGGGTTGTTCGGGGAGCAGATGATCATCGCGCGGGTGCGCGGCGTGATGCGGGCCTCGACCTCGGCGGGGTCCGGCACGAACCCCTCGCGGGCGTGCGTGGCGTAGCGGCGGGGCACCACACCGGCGGCGACGGCCGCCATCTCCCAGTTGGGGAAGGCCGGGTCGGGCACGAGCAGCTCGTCGCCGGGGGCGAGCATCGTCGCCATCGCCATGGCGAGGCCGTGCATGGCGCCGTGGGTGACGACGATCTCGTCGGCGGCCGTCGGGCGGCCGTACCGCTGCGTGACGCGGTCGGCGGCCGCCGCGCGCAGCTCGGACAGGCCGAGGCTCGAGGTGTACCCCGTCCGGCCCGCGCGCGCGGCAGCGGCCGTGGCGTCGACGACGTGCGCGGGCGGCGCGAGGTCGGGCTCGCCGATCTCGAGGTGGATCGCCTCGGGGTCGTGCAGCGCGAGCTCCATGAGCGTGCGGATGCCGCTGCGCGGGATCCGGGCGGCCGGGGACGTGGTGGCGACACGAGGCATGCCCCGACGGTAGCGCCGTCAGGTCACACGAACGTTACCGACCGGTACGTTCGGAGGGTGACGTCGGTCGCTCCGCCGCCACCGGCCCCGTCACTCGCGCGCGAGCCCGAGGTGCCGCACCTGCCCGTCCCAGACCAGCACGTCGCGCACGAGGTCGGCCAGCCCCGCCGGGAAGACCTCGATCTCGACGGCCGCGAGCGCGTCGAGGTCCCACCAGGCCATCTCGTCGATGACGTCGTGCTCGACGCTCGTCCACCCGTCGCGGCTGAGGTCGGCGACCTCGTCGCGCCGGACCCGGGCCACGAACAGCTCCTCGTCCTGGCGGCAGGTGCGCGAGACGAAGTCGAACTCGGCCGAGCGGGTGTACACGGGGCCGACGAGCGCGTCGAGGCCGATGGTGATGCCGGTCTCCTCGCGGACCTCGCGGACCGCGGCCTGCCGGGAGTCCTCCCCCGCGTCGAGGCCGCCGCCGACCGTGAACCACCACGACCGCTCGGGCTGGTCGGCGTCGTGCCCGCGCACGAGCAGCACCCGGTCGTCCTCGTCGAGCAGGATCACCCGGGCGGCGCGGCGGAACAGCACGCCGTCCTCGCCGGGCTGCCACTCGGGCCCGAACGCGTGGACGGGGCCGCCCCCGTCGGCGCTGGAGCGCGCGACGGGGGCGGCGGGCACGTCCGTGGCCCCGGGCGTGGTCACCAGCCGCGCTCGGCCAGGCGGTGCGGCACGGGGACGTCGTCGACGTTGATGCCGACCATGGCCTCGCCCAGCCCGCGCGAGGCCTTGGCGATGACGTCCGGGTCGTCGAAGAACGTCGTGGCCTTGACGATCGCGGCGGCGCGCTCCGCGGGGTTGCCGGACTTGAAGATGCCCGAGCCGACGAACACGCCCTCGGCGCCGAGCTGCATCATCATCGCGGCGTCGGCGGGCGTGGCGATCCCGCCGGCGGTGAAGAGGACCACGGGCAGCTTGCCGGCCGTGGCGACCTCCTTGACCAGCTCGTACGGGGCCTGCAGCTCCTTGGCCGCGAGGTACAGCTCGTCCTCGGGCAGGGACGTCAGCCGGCGGATCTCGTCGCGCAGGGTGCGCATGTGCGTCGTGGCGTTGGACACGTCGCCCGTGCCGGCCTCGCCCTTGGAGCGGATCATGGCCGCGCCCTCGGTGATCCGGCGCAGGGCCTCGCCGAGGTTGGTCGCACCGCAGACGAACGGCACGGTGAAGGCCCACTTGTCGATGTGGTGGGCGTAGTCAGCCGGCGTGAGGACCTCGGACTCGTCGACGTAGTCGACACCGAGGCTCTGCAGCACCTGCGCCTCGACGAAGTGCCCGATGCGGGCCTTCGCCATGACGGGGATCGACACCGCCTCGATGATCCCGTCCACGAGGTCCGGGTCCGACATGCGGGCGACGCCGCCCTGCGCGCGGATGTCCGCGGGCACGCGCTCGAGCGCCATGACGGCCACCGCGCCGGCGTCCTCGGCGATCTTCGCCTGCTCGGGCGTGACGACGTCCATGATGACGCCGCCCTTGAGCATCTCGGCCATGCCGCGCTTGACACGCGCGGTGCCCACCTCGCCGGCGGCGTGGGGCTGGGTGTTCTCGGTCACTGCGGGCCTCTTCGGATCCGGGGTTCGGGACGTCCGGCAACCCCCGGCCGCCGCCCGGCGCGAGCCGTCGACGGCCGCCGTGGTCCGGACCCGGCTCATCCTAGTTCGTCGCCACCCCGGCGTCGGTGCCGCGTCCACGCCGCGCGGCGCCCCGGCACCTCGGCGGCGCGGTGTCAGCGGACCGGGCGCCCGGCCGCAGGCTGCTCGCCGGGCCGCGGCAGCGCGGCGGGCCAGGCGTCGTCCATCTCGAGGGTCTCGGGCTCGGCCGCGTGGCCGGCGAGGCGCAGCAGACGCACGACCGCCCCGCGGCGCACCCGCTGGGTCTGCGCGACCGCCTCGTTGTGGAACCGGCGTGCGAGCTGCACGCGGTACCAGGCGGCACCGAGCGCGGCGAGCAGGGCGTCGCCGGCCGGCTCGGCGGCCAGCGCGTCGACCTCGTCGGCGTCGTCGAGCACCTCGCGCAGCGCCGCGGACAGCTCGCTCTCGACGCCGCCGCGCCGGCCCGGCACGGCGGCGCCGGGCACCACGTCGGGGATGCCGTCGCCGTCGCCGTCGAGGAGGGCCAGGAGGCCGTCGGGCAGCGGTCCGCGGGGCACGTCCCGGCCGGTGCCGGACGCCGCGAGCGCCGCCCACGCCGCCTCGCCGACGACGACCGAGCTCACGGGGTCGAGCAGGCCGCTCGTGGCGAGCTCGGCCGCGACCGTCGCGCGCCGGACCAGCTGGGTCTCCACGACAGCCCGGGACGCGCCGACCTTGCGGTGCAGGCGGTCCAGGCGCGAGGCCCGGACCCAGACGAGCCACAGCAGGAGGCCGACGACGAGCACCACGACGACGGCGAGCTCGGACCACGTCATGCGTTCACCCCGCCGCTCACGCCGCCGCGGGCACGGCGCAGCTCCAGCAGGCGGGCCCCGCGCAGCGACGACGGGTCCTCCCCCACGGGTGCGTCCCGGCCGGCCACGGCCATCTCGTACACGGCCAGCACCTGGTCGGTCACGGCCGACCAGTCGTAGCGGCCGACGACGCGCCGGGCCCGGGTGCGCACCCGCTCGCGGACCTGCGGGTCGCCCAGCACGCGCACGAGCGTCGCGCCCAGGTCGTCGCCGTCGCCGGTGCGGAACAGCACACCGGCCTCGCCGTCGTCGAGCACGCGGGTGAACGCGCCGAGGTCGCTCGCGACGACCGCCGCACCCGCGGCCATGGCCTCGACGAGGACGATCCCGAAGCTCTCCCCGCCGGTCTGCGGGGCGCAGTAGACGTCGACGGAGGACAGCAGCCGGGCCTTGTCCTCCTCGCTGACCCCGCCGAGGAACTCGACCGACGACGCGCGGTCGCCGAGGATCTCGCGGGCCTGCTCCTGCCCCGTCTCCCCCCGGCCGGCGACGAGGAACCGGGCGCCGGGCAGGGCGTCGAGCACGTGACCGACCGCCCGCAGCAGGACCGGCAGGCCCTTGCGGCCCTCGTCGTAGCGGCCGAGGAACGCGACAGTCGGGGCCTGCGTCGTGCCCGTCCAGCGGGGGTCCGGCTCGGCGCGGTCGAACGTGTCGACCCACACGCCGTTCGGGATGACGACGGCGTCGCCGCCGAGGTGCTCGACGAGCGTGCGCCGGGCGTCCTCGGAG
The DNA here is from genome assembly GCF_013409875.1 of Cellulomonas oligotrophica. Taxonomy (GTDB): domain Bacteria; phylum Actinomycetota; class Actinomycetes; order Actinomycetales; family Cellulomonadaceae; genus Cellulomonas; species Cellulomonas oligotrophica. The sequence continues at coordinate 227,802 of NZ_JACCBK010000001.1, read as the reverse complement.
ACCGCGATCCGCAGGGAGATCTTCTCCAGCGACTGGCGCACCAGCGGGTACGCCACCTGCAGCGACCGCGAGCGCAGCAGCGAGGTGTGGAAGGTCGCCACGACGGGGCCGTCAGCGATCCACAGCGCGAGCATGCTCAGGCTGGGCGTGACGGGCTCGTGCAGGTGCAGGACGTCGAACTCGCCCTGCGCGAGCCAGCGGCGCACGCGCCGGGCGGTCACGGGGCCGAACGTCAGGCGGGCGACGGAGCCGTTGTAGTGGACGGGCACGGCCCGCCCGGCGGGTACGAGGTAGTCCGGGACGGGCGTCTCGTCGGCGGCCGGGGCGAGCACCGAGACGGAGTGGCCGCGGGCGATGAGCGCCTCGGCGAGGTCGCGGACGTGGAACTGCACGCCGCCGGGCACGTCGAACGAGTACGGGCAGACCAGCCCGACGCGCAGCGGCCGGCCGCTCACGCCGGACCTCCGACCGGGACGTCGGCGCCGGGGCCCCCGGTGTCGGGCGCGGACCGCACGGTGGCGTCGCGGGCGGGGTCGAGGTCCTCGACGAAGACGCGCTGGAGCATGTGCCAGTCCTGCGGGGCGGCGTGCACCTGCGCGGCGAACGCGTCGACCCAGGACTGCGTCACGGCGACGAGCCGCTCGGTGCGCGGCATGTCGTCGGGCACGGGGACGACCGGGGAGAACGTCAGCACGATCCCCCAGGGGCCGCCGGCGGCGCGGCGGCGGGGGCCGCGCAGCCGCTCGTACCGGATCGACGTGGGCACGAGGGGTGCTCCGACGCCGATCGCGAGCGCGGCGGGGCCGGCGGCGACGCGGGCGCGCCGGCCGAACAGGTCGACCTCGACGCCCTTCGCGGTCAGGTCGCGGTCGGCCAGCAGCGGCAGCAGGCCGGGTCCGGTGCGCGCCACCCGCACGAGCTGGCGGTAGACGTCGCCGCCACCGGTGAGGGGGATGATCGTCAGGCCGAGGCTCTCGCGGAACGCGACGAACTCCTGGAAGAGCTCCTCGGGGCGCAGCCGCTCGGCGACGGTCGTCACCGGGCCGAGCGCGCGGGTGGCCCAGGCCCCGGCGAGGTCCCAGTTGCCCGTGTGCCCCAGGACGAGGAGCACCTGCCGCCCGGCGTCGAGGTGGGGCTGGACGTGCTCGCGCCCCTCGACCCGCACCCGGGCGTCGATCTGGTCGAGGGTGAGCCGGCGCAGGGTGAACGTCTCGCCGAAGTAGCGCAGGTAGGACCGCATGCCCGCGCGGGACAGGCGGCGCAGGGCACGGGCGTCGAGCTCGGGGCGCACGCGGGCGAGGTTCGCCTCCAGCCGGCGCACGCCGGACGTGCGGCGCACCCACGTGACGTCCGCGGCGACCGTCGTCAGGGCGCGCACGACGGGGCCGGGCACGCGGTGCCCGACCTTCCAGGCCAGGTGGTACAGGCGGGCGACGTCCAGGCTCATGCGTTCTCCTGCACCTGACGGCGGACCGTGGCCATGCGCTGGACGACGGTCACGGCGGACGCCACCGCGAGCAGCGCGAGCACCACGGACATCACGACCGTGGGGGCGCCGGCACCGACCACGGCGGTCGCGACGAGCACGACGAGGAGCCGGTCGGCGCGCTCGGCGATCCCGCCGCTGGCGGTCATGCCGAGCCCTTCCGCGCGGGCGCGGGCGTAGGGGACGACGGACCCGAGCACCAGGCACGCGAGCGCGAGCAGCGCGGCGGTGCGGTCGTCCCCGCCGCCGACGTACCAGACGACCAGGCCCGAGAAGATCGCGGCGTCGCCGAACCGGTCGAGCGTCGAGTCGAGGAACGCACCCCACGGCCCGGTACGGCCCGAGCGGCGGGCCATCACCCCGTCGAGGGAGTCGGTGAGCGTGAACACGCCGATCACGACCGCGCCGAGCAGCAGGTGCCCGGTCGGGAACGCCCACAGGGCGGTGACGACGACGACGAGCGTGCCGGCCACGGTGACGACGTCCGGCGAGACGCCGGCGCGCAGCAGCGCGTCGGCCAGGGGCGCCCAGACCTTCTGCGCGAGCCCGCGGAAGCGGTTCAGCACGTCGTCCCCCCGTCGGCGGGCCAGGCCGCGGCCAGGCGGGCGCGGGTGTCGCCGAGGACCTCCGGCAGAGCACGGGTGCTCGCGACGATCGGCAGGAAGTTCGCGTCCCCGCCCCACCGCGGCACGACGTGCTGGTGCAGGTGCGCCTGGATGCCCGCACCGGCGACCTGGCCCTGGTTCATGCCGAGGTTGAACCCCTGCGGCCCGTGCACGGCCCGCAGGGTCCGCATGGCCGTGCGGGTCAGGGCGGCGACCTCGACGACCTCCTCGGGCGTGAGGTCCGTGTAGTCGGCGACGTGCCGGTAGGGGCAGACCATGAGGTGCCCGGCGTTGTACGGGTACAGGTTGAGCACGACGAACGCCACGGCGCCGCGCGCGACGACGAGCCCCTCGTCGTCCGGCAGGCCAGGGACGCGGCAGAAGGGGCAGCCGTCGCCGGGGGCGTCGTCGGCCGGCTTGTCCTGCCCGCCGATGTACGCCATGCGGTGCGGCGTCCACAGCCGCTCGTAGCCGTCGGGGTCCCCGGCCAGACCGTGCGTGAGGGGCACGGCGTCGCCGGGGTCAGCGGGGTCGGCCACGGGCGTCAGACCTGCACGCGGTCGCGCACCGCGGCGACGATGCGCTCGACGGCCTCGTCGACGGGCACGCCGTTGTCCTGGCGGCCGTCGCGGTACCGGAACGAGACGGCACCCACCTCGGCGTCCTCGCCGCCCGCGATGAGCACGAACGGGATCTTCTGCGTGCTGGCGTTGCGGATCTTCTTGCCGAACCGGTCGTCGGAGCGGTCCACCTCGGCGCGGATCCCCAGCGCGCGCAGGCGCTGGACGACCTCGTCGAGGTAGGGCTCGAACGGCTCGGCGACGGGCACGGCGAGCACCTGGACGGGGGCGAGCCACGCGGGGAACGCCCCGGCGTAGTGCTCGGTGAGCACCGCGAAGAACCGCTCGATGGAGCCGAACAGGGCCCGGTGGATCATGACCGGCCGCTGCCGGCTGCCGTCGGGCGCCGTGTACTCCAGCTCGAAGCGCTCGGGCAGGTTGAAGTCGAGCTGGATCGTCGACATCTGCCAGGTCCGGCCGATGGCGTCCTTGGCCTGGACGGAGATCTTGGGGCCGTAGAACGCCGCGCCGCCCGGGTCGGGCACCAGGTCGAGGCCGGACGCCTCGGCGACCTCGCGGAGCGTGTCGGTGGCCTCCTGCCAGACCTCGTCCGAGCCCACGGACTTCTCGGGGTTCTTCGTCGACAGCTCGAGGTAGAAGTCGTCGAGGCCGTAGTCCTTGAGCAGGTCGAGGACGAAGGTGAGCAGGCTGGTCAGCTCGTCCTTCATCTGCTCGCGGGTGCAGTAGATGTGCGCGTCGTCCTGGGTGAAGCCGCGGGCGCGGGTCATGCCGTGCACGACGCCCGACTTCTCGTACCGGTAGACCGTGCCGAACTCGAACAGCCGCAGCGGCAGCTCGCGGTACGAGCGGCCGCGCGCGGCGAAGATCAGGTTGTGCATGGGGCAGTTCATGGGCTTGAGGTAGTAGTTCTGCCCGGCCCGGCGCACGTGGCCCTCGGCGTCGCGCTCCTCGTCGAGCTGCATGGGCGGGTACATGCCGTCGGCGTACCAGTCCAGGTGCCCGGAGATCTGGAAGAGCTGCTCCTTGGTGATGTGCGGGCTGTTGACGAACGAGTAGCCCGCCTGCACGTGCCGGCGGCGCGAGTACTCCTCCATCTCCATGCGGATGATCCCGCCCTTGGGGTGGAACACCGCCAGCCCCGAGCCGATCTCCTCCGGGAACGAGAACAGGTCGAGCTCGTTGCCGAGCTTGCGGTGGTCGCGCCGCTCCGCCTCGGCGATCCGGTCGAGGTACGCCTTGAGCTCGTCCTTGGTCGGCCACGCGGTGCCGTAGACGCGCTGCAGCTGCGGGTTCTTCTCCGAGCCGCGCCAGTACGCCGCGGCGGACCGGGTCAGCTGGAAGCCGTTGCCGATGAGGCGGGTGCTGGGCAGGTGCGGGCCGCGGCACAGGTCCTGCCACACGACGGCCTCGGACTCGCGCCCGGCGCCGCGCACGTTCTGGTAGATCGACAGCCCGCCCAGGCCGACCTCGACGGACGCGCCGTCGGTGCCGCCGGCGTCGCCCTTGAGGCCGATCAGCTCGAGCTTGTAGGGCTCGGCGGCGAGCTCCTCGCGCGCCTGCGCCTCGGTGACCTCCCACCGCCGGAAGGTCTGGCCCTCCTTGACGATGCGCCCCATGACCTTCTCGACGGCCTTGAGGTCCTCGGGGGTGAACGGGGTCTCGACGTCGAAGTCGTAGTAGAAGCCGTCGGTGATCGGCGGGCCGATGCCCAGGCGGGCCGACGGGTTGACCTCCTGCACGGCCTGGGCCAGGACGTGGGCGGCGGAGTGCCGCAGCACGGCGAGCCCGTCGGGCGAGCCGATGGTGACGGCCTCCACGACCGACCCGGCGGGCAGCTCGACCGCGAGGTCCTTCAGCTCCCCGTCGACGCGGACGACGACGACGTCACGGCGGTCGGCGAACAGCGTCGTCCCCGTGGTGCCCGCCTCCACCTGGGTCGCGACTCCGTCGACGGTCAGGGCGATGCTCTCGGGCACGTGCGTGGCTCCTCGTGGTGCGCCCGCGCCGCACAGGTCGCGGCGGTGTCGGCGGTCGCCGAGCCGGGCGTGGTCGATGCTACCGACCCGGCCGTCCCCGTCCGCACGGATCGCCGGGCCGGCGGCACGGCCCGACGTCGGTGCCGCGGCCCCGCACGGGGGTCAGCGGGGCCCGTCGGGCACGTGCGCGACGTCGGCCAGCCACGCGGCGGCGCTCGCGTCGGACGGCATCCGCCAGTCCCCGCGCGGCGACATCGTGCCGCCCGCGCTGACCTTGGGCCCGTTCGGCAGCGCCGACCGCTTGAACTGGCTGGCGAAGAACCGGCGCAGGAACACCTCGAGCCACCGCCGGACGGTCGGCAGGTCGTAGGCGGTGCGCGCGTCCGCGGGGAAGCCGGGCGGCCACGCGCCGGCCTGCGCGTCGCGCCACGCGTGCCAGGCCAGGAACGCGACCTTGCGCGGCCGCGTGCCGTGCCGCAGCACCTGGTAGAGCGTGAAGTCCTGCAGCGCGTACGGCCCGACGACGTCCTCCGTGCGCTGCAGCGGCTCGCCGTCGCGGGCCGGCACGAGCTCGGGCGAGATCTCCTGGTCCAGCACCCGGCCCAGCACCTCGTTCGTCTCCGCACCGAAGTGGTCCTCGGCGATCACCCAGCGGATCAGGTGCTGGATGAGCGTCTTGGGCACGCCGGCGTTGACCGCGTAGTGCGACATCTGGTCGCCCACGCCGTAGGTGCACCAGCCCAGCGCGAGCTCGGACAGGTCGCCGGTGCCCAGCACGATCCCGCCGCGCTGGTTCGCGGCCCGGAACAGGTAGTCGGTCCGCAGCCCGGCCTGCACGTTCTCGAACGTGACGTCGTAGACCTCCGCGCCGGTGCCGGCGGGGTGCCCGAGGTCGGCGAGCACCTGCCGCGCGGCGGGGCGGATGTCGATCTCCTCGGCGGTCGTGCCGAGCGCCCGCATGAGGGCCCAGGCGCTGCCCCGGGTGGCCTCGCTCGTGGCGAAGCCCGGCATCGTGAACGCGAGCACGTCGCTGCGCGGGCGCCCGAGCCGGTCCATCGCGCGCGCCGCCACGATCAGGGCGTGCGTGGAGTCGAGGCCGCCGGACACCCCGACGACGACCTTGGCGTCCCCGACGGCCCGCAGCCGCTGCTCGAGCCCCGAGACCTGGATGTTGTAGGCCTCGTAGCAGTCGAGCGCGAGGCGCTGCGGGTCGTCGGGCACGAAGGGGAACCGGTCGACGGTGCGCCGCAGGCCCACGTCGCCCGCGGGCGGGGCCAGCGTGAAGGGCACCCGCCGCAGGTCGGCGCCCGCGGGCGCGAGGCCGCTCGCGCGCCGGTTGTCGTCGAAGGTGCCCGTGCGCATGCGCTCGGACCGCAGCCGGTCCAGGTCGACGTCCGCGACCGCCGTGCGCGGCCCGTCGGGGAACCGCTCCGTCTCGGCCAGCAGGTCGCCGAGCTCGTAGACCATGGTCTGCCCGTCCCAGGACAGGTCGGTCGTCGACTCCCCCTGCCCGGCCGCGGCGTACACGTAGGCGGCCTGGCACCGGGCCGACGCCGACCGCACGAGCAGCCGGCGGTCCTCGGCACGGGCCACCGTCACCGGGCTGCTCGACAGGTTGACGAGCACCGTCGCCCCGGCGAGCGCGGCCGTCGCGCTCGGCGGCACGGGCACCCACATGTCCTCGCAGACCTCGACGTGCAGGACGAGCCCGGGCACGTCGTCGGCCTCGAAGAGCAGGTCGGGGCCGACCGGGACCCGCTGGCCCGCGACGGTGGTCGTGCCGCGCACCTCGTCACCGGGGGCGAACCAGCGCCGCTCGTAGAACTCGCGGTACGTGGGCAGGTGCGACTTGGGCGCGACGCCGAGCACGCGCCCGCGGTGCACCACGACGGCGGCGTTGAGCAGGCGGCTGCCGTGCCGCAGGGGCGCGCCGACCACGAGCACGGGCAGCAGGTCGACGGACGCGTCGACGAGGGTGCGCAGCGCGTCCTCGACGGCGTCGAGCAGCACGTCCTGCAGGAAGAGGTCGTCGATGGCGTACCCGGACAGGCACAGCTCGGGGAACACCGCGACGGCCACGGCGTCGTCGTGGCAGGCCCGCGCCGCGTCGAGCACGGCGGCGACGTTGGCCGCCGGGTCGGCGACGGTGACGGGAACGGTGCACGCGGCGACGCGGGCGAACCCGTGGGCGTAGGCCGAGAAGAAGTCCACGTCAGGAGTCTTCCACGGGGCCCTTCGCCGGTGGCACACAGGTGGCACGGAACACGAAAGCCCCGGCCGAAGCCGGGGCCTTCCTGCTGGAACACGTGTGGGCGATACTGGGTTCGAACCAGTGACCTCCTCGGTGTGAACGAGGCGCTCTACCACTGAGCCAATCGCCCGTCGCACGCCACCCGTGGGCGGCGTGCGCAGACGATGCTAGCCCAAGTCTCGACGACTTCCGAACCGGGCGCCGGACGGCGCCACGACGGTCCGCCGGCCGGGTCGGGCGAGCACCGGGCCGGTGGTCGTCGGGCCCCGCCACCCGTCCGGAGGACACGACCCGTCCCGGACCGTCCGGGCCGGCCCTGCACACGTCCGGGTGAAGCGCAAGGCCCGCACCAGCACGGACACCGACGTCGCAAACGTTTCAGTCCCCGGCCCCTTGCGTCCGGGCGGGTGAACTCCACCTGTGGGCAGGTCCTAACCGGCCGCTGGCCTGCCATGATGGTCCGACACGAGCAGCCGCGCTCGCAGCACATGACAGGAGGACCCGATGACAGACTCGTCGTACGACGTCGTCGAGGTCGTTGCCATGCAGCTCATCGGGTCCGACGCGAGCGTCATCCCCGTCTCCGCCGAGCTGTCCTTCCGGACGAGCGACCCGTACACGGTGCGCGCAGTCTTCACCGGTGCCCACACGATGTCGACCTGGCTGCTCGGGCGCGAGCTCCTCGCGCAGGGCGTGCACGCCACGGCCGACGCGCCCGCCGGCACCGGCGACGTGCAGGTCTGGCGCGACGACGACCCCGACTACACGCTCGTGTCGCTCAGCGGCGTGGAGGGCAGCGCTCTCCTGGCCGCGCCGACCGAGCCGTTCGTGCGGTTCCTGACGGCGACCGAGTCCCTCGTCCCCGTGGGGGCCGAGTCCGACCGCATGGAGGGCGAGATCTCCGCCCTCATCGCGGCGCTGCTCACCGCCTGACGCCACCGCACCACCACCCGGCCGGCCCGCACCTCGTGCGTGGCCGGCCGTCGTGCGTCCCGTCACGGTCCGCGACGCCCGGCGCCGGCGCCCGCCCGCGCGCACGCAGAGGCGTCAGGGGTCCAGGTCGTCCGCCATCCGCGCCTCGACGAGCGCGCGGACCTGCTGGGACAGCTCCCCCGCGGCGACGGGCGTGCCGTCGAGCTCGACGACGGGCGTGACGTTGCGGATGGACCCGGTCAGGGCGAGCCCGGCGCGCCCCGCGACGACCTCGTCGAGCACCGCCCAGGGCAGCTCGTCGGGTGCGGCCTCGCGCACGGGCAGGCCCGCCTGCGCGGACCACTCGAGCACGAGGGCCCGCGTGATCCCCGCGAGGCAGCCCGTCTCGAGCGACGGCGTGAGGAGCTCTCCCCCGGTCTCGACGAACACGTTCGACCCGGTGCCCTCGCTCAGGCGTCCGCGGGTGTCGGCCAGGAGCGCCTCGTCGGCGCCCGCGGCCGTGGCGCGGCCCAGCGCGACGACGTTCTCGCCGTAGGACGTGGTCTTGAGGCCGGCCAGCGGCGACCGCTCGTTGCGGACCCACGGCACGCGGACGGCGCGCGACGTGCGCAGCCCGGACGCCGGGGCGGCCACGACCACGACGGTCGGGCGCTGCTCGGCGGGGGCGAACCGGCCCGAGCCCATCGGCCCCGGGCCGCCGGTCACGGTGATCCGCAGGCGGCCCGCGTCGGACCCGGCCGCGGCGAGCACCGCGTCGACGCCCTCGCGGACCTCGTCGAGGGGCAGCGGCGGCAGCCCCAGGCCGCGCGCGGACGCCTGCAGGCGGGCGAGGTGGCGCGTCAGGGCGAACGCGCGGCCGTCGACGACCGCGCAGGTCTCGAAGACCCCGTCGCCGACGGTGAGCCCGTGGTCGACCGCCGTCAGGACGGGCTCGTCGGGTCCTCGCAGCCGGCCGCCGGCCCAGATCGTCGTCACCACGCGGTCATCCTGCCACCCCCGGCGGCGGTGCCCCGGTCGAGGCCAGGGCGACGAGACGGGCGGCCTTGAGCTCGGTCTCGTCCCACTCCTGCTCGGCGTCGCTGCCCCAGGTGATGCCCGCGCCCGTGCCGAACCGGAGCACGCCGTCGGTCCACCAGAACGTGCGGATGGCCACCGCGAGCTCGGCGCGCAGGGTGCCGTCCTCGTCGACGCGGGCCCAGCCGACGAGCCCGCAGTAGGGTCCGCGCGGCACGGGCTCGAGCGCGGTCAGCAGCCGCAGGGCCGAGCTCTTGGGCGCGCCCGAGACCGACCCGGGCGGGTACGTGGCGTCGAGCAGGTCGGCCAGCACGGCACCACCCGGGCGGCGCGGCGCGAGGAGGTCGCCCGCCACGGTCGAGACGAGGTGCACGAGACCGGGGTGCTGCTCGACGGCCAGCAGGTGCTCGACCCGCACGGTGCCGGGGCGGCACACCTGCTGCAGGTCGTTGCGGACGAGGTCGGTGATCATGACGTTCTCGGCACGGTCCTTGGCGCTGAGCCCGTCGGGCGTGCGGGCGGTGCCCTTGATCGGGGCCGACGTGACCACGCCGTCCTGCACGCGCAGGAAGAGCTCGGGCGACGCCGTGACGACCCAGCAGGCCGGCACCGGCCCGCCGGTCGGCACGTGCACGCCGCCGCCGTAGGGCGCGGGGTTGCCGTGGGCCAGCCGGGCCCCGAGGGCGCGCGCGTCCGGCTCGCCGGGCAGGGGCGCGCCCAGCACCCGGCAGAGGTTGGCCTGGTAGACGTCACCGGCGCGGATGCTGGCGCGGACCTCGTGGACCGCGTCGACGTACGCGGCCTCACCCAGGGACGTGGTCCACGCCTCCGGCGCGGGCCCGCGCCACTCCCCCGCGGCGGACGGGCCGGGGACGTCGGGAGCGGTCCGCACGTCGGCGAACCGCCAGGCGTCCACCTGCCCCTCGAACGTGCCCACGAGGGCCCACCAGCCCGGCCCCAGCCGGTCGGGGTGCGCGCGCACGTCCACGTGCTCGACGACGCCGCGCGCGTGCACGCCCGCGAACCAGGCCTCCCCCGGGGCGACGGCACCGGGCCCGCCCGGACGGGGACGGGGGGCGGACGCAGGCTCGGGCACGGCCCCAACCTACCGAGCCGCCCGGGCACCCCTCGTGCGCCGTCCCGCGGCCGCCGCGCGGCCCGACCGGCAGCACCGGTGCCAGAGGCGGGCCGCTGACCTGCGCGGGGACCCCCCGGAGGGCCGCGGGAGGGGCCGCCCGGGACCCGCGTCACCCCTCTGCCGGGGCCCGGTTGGACTCTTCCCGAGATCGTGGTCTAGAGTCTTCGACGCACCACGGAACGCCGGTGAAACGGCAGGAAGTGGCAGTGCGGACGTGGCTCAGTGGTAGAGCATCACCTTGCCAAGGTGAGGGTCGCGGGTTCGAATCCCGTCGTCCGCTCGGAGGGTTTCCTGGTCGGCTCCCGAGCCGTTGAGGACTCCGGTCTCACCGGTGGAGTGGCCGAGTGGCTAGGCAGCGGCCTGCAAAGCCGTCCACACGGGTTCGAATCCCGTCTCCACCTCGGCTTTCACCACCGCATGGGCGATTGGCGCAGCGGTAGCGCGCTTCCCTGACACGGAAGAGGTCACTGGTTCGATCCCAGTATCGCCCACCAGCTCGAATGCATGACAGAGCCCGTTCCGGAGCATTCCGGGACGGGCTTTCTGCTGCACGCCCGCCGAGGCACGCGGCCAGCGCGACCTCTCGCCGATCACCACGGTGCGGCGCCGGGCTCCTGCCGGGGCTCCGGCGGCCGGGACCCGGTGACAGCCGGCACTCCGCAGCGCGTCACGGGCCGGGTGCAGCACTCCCCGGCCCGTGACGTCGGTCACGCCGGCAGGGGTGCGGCGGCGGGGCTGCCGTCGGGGGCGAGCACCTGCGTCGAGGTCGGGGTGGGGCGGGTGTCGGGCACGGGTGGGCCCCAGAGGGGGTTGCCGTCGGCGTCGAACGGCAGGACCTGGGCGCGGGCGTGCCGATTCGGGTCGCGCAGGGGGTCGCCGACGATCTCGGTGTAGGTGCGCGCGTGGTAGACGAGCACGACCCGACCGTCAGGGGTCTGCGTGAACGAGTTGTGGCCGGGGCCGTACTGGCCGTTCTCGGGCGCGGACACCACGACGGGGTCGGGGTGCTTGGTCCAGGAGGCCGGGTCGAGCAGGTCGGCGTCGGCGTCGGCGGTCAGCAGGCCCATCGCGTAGTCGACACCCGTCGCGGCGCCGGAGTACGTGAGGAAGACCCGGCCGTCGCGCACGAGCACCGCGGGGCCCTCGTTGACCCAGAAGCCCTTGACCTCCCAGTCGTGCTCGGGGCGGCTGAGCAGGACCGCGGGCCCGGCGAGGGTCCAGGGGTTCGCCATGGGGGCGATGTAGAGGTTGGAGTGCCCGCGGATCGTCACGTCCTGCTGGGCCCACACGAGGTACTGGCGGCCGTCGAGGACGACACTCGTGGCGTCGAGCGCGAAGGACTCCCAGCCGGTGTCCACCTGCCCGCGCTCGACCCAGGTGCCGTCCAGGGGGTCCGGAGAGGCGTTCTCGAGGACGAAGACCCGGTGGTTGAACGTGGGCGCGGCGCCGGGGGCGTCGGCGCGGCCCTCCTCGTCGGGCGCGGCGGCGAAGTAGACGTACCAGCGGCCGTCGACGCGGTGCAGCTCCGGCGCCCAGACCAGGCGGGAGGCAGGCCCGTCGGCGGGCGGCTGCCAGATCGTCGTCTCCGGCGCGGCCTGGAGGTCCTCGAGCCGGTCGGCCACGCGCAGGACGATGCGGTCGTAGTCCGGGTGGGACGCGGTGAACCAGTACCGGCCCTCGTGCCGGAGCACCCAGGGGTCGGCGCGCTGCAGCACGATCGGATTGACGTCCACGGGATCGCTCACTCTCTCTTCAACGTTGTAGGTGCAACGTTGTAGAACAGTCCCGCGCCGTGCCGCCGGGTGTCAACCCCGGCCGCTGCCCGTCGTGGAGCCGCAGGTCAGCCCGCGGCCACCTGCTCCAGGGTGGTGCGCAGCGCGCGTGCCGCCGGCGACCCGAGGCCCGAGGTGCGCTGGGCGGTGAACACCGTCCGGCACGGACGGTCCGGCAGGTCGACGAGCCGGCACGTCGTGGTGCGGCCCCGCCACACCAGGTCCGGCAGCAGCGCGACCGCGTTGCCCGACTCGACCAGGCGGATCTGCGTCTGCAGGTCCGCGCTCTCGTGCCGCACGTCGGGCTCGAACCCTGCCGTCCGGCAGAGCTGCTCGGCGAAGTGCCGGGACGCCGTGCCGCGCGGCTCCATCACCCACGGCACCGCCGCGGCGCCCGCCAGGTCCCGCACGCGCCAGGGCGCCACGCCGACCGGCGGCAGGGTCAGCCGGATCACGTCCGACGTGAGGTCGCGCCGGTCGAGACCCGGCCACCACGGCGCTGCGTGCGCGGGGTACTGCTCCGCGACCACCATGTCGAAGTCCCGCGCCCACGTCTCGTGCAGGGCCTGCTCGGGCTCGCGCTGGACCATCTCGACACGTACCTGGGGGTGCGCCTCGGCCATCAGGCGCAGCGCCGCGGGCATGAGCGCGAGCGCCACCGACTGGAACACCGCGACCCGGACGGTCCCACGGACCTCGGTGAGCGAGGCGGCCAGCTCGGCCTCGGCCCGCTCGATCGTCGCGAGCAGCTCGTCGGTCGCCGCGACCAGCACCTCGGCCTGGGGCGTCAGCTGCACCCCCCGGCCCGCCTTGCGCAGCAGCACCATGCCCGTCTCGCGCTCGAGCTGGCTCAGCTGCTGCGAGACGGCCGACGGGCTGTAGCTCAGCGCCTGGGCGACGGCCGCCAGGGTGCCGCGCACCGCGAGCTCGCGCAGGATGACCAGACGACGCACGTCGAGCACGGCGGACCTCCGACTCATCAGCTCAGGTGACGAACACTATGCGCAAACAGTCGCTGTTCCTGACGGCTCGGCCCGCCGCAGAATGGCCGCACGCGGCACCGGGCCGCGTCCGCCCAGGTCAGAGCGAGGCACCATGACGTCCCCCAGCACCCTGCACACCCCCGCCGGCGCCGACGCCACCGACCCCGCCCTCGCGCAGGAGGCGGTCGCCCTCGTGCGGCGATGGCTGCGCGAGGCCGCCGACCACCCCGTCGACCCCTCGGCCGCCCAGCTCGCCGCCGCGCTCAAGGACCCCGACGGGCTGCCCTTCGTCGTCGGGTTCGTCGACGGTGTGGTGCGCCCCGAGGACCGGCGGGTCGCGGCCCGCACCCTGCGCGACCTGTCGCGACGCTCCCCCGCGTTCCTGCCCGGCCCGCTGCGGGCCGCGCTGCGCGTCGGGGGCGCGCTCGCCCCCGCCCTGCCCGACGTCGTCGTGCCCGTCGCCCGGCGCGTGCTGCGCGAGATGGTCGGCCACCTCGTCGTCGACGCGAGCGACCGCGCCCTGGGCCACGCGATCGACCGCGTGCGGCGCGACGGCGTGCGACTCAACGTCAACCTGCTCGGCGAGGCCGTCCTGGGCCGGCGCGAGGCCGACCGCCGCCTGGCCGGGACGCGGCGCCTGCTGGCCCGCGACGACGTCGACTACGTGTCGATCAAGGTCTCCGCGACCGACGCCCCGCACAGCGCCTGGTCGTTCGACGAGACCGTCGCCGAGGTCGTCGAGCACCTCGCCCCCCTCTTCGCCCTCGCCGCGGCCTCCCCCACCCCGAAGTTCGTCAACCTCGACATGGAGGAGTACAAGGACCTCGACCTCACGGTCGCGGTGTTCACGCGGCTGCTCGACCGCCCCGAGCTCGAGCGGCTCGAGGCCGGGATCGTCCTGCAGGCGTACCTGCCCGACGCGCTCGCCGCGATGCAGCACCTGCAGTCCTGGGCGGCGGAGCGCCGGGCCCGCGGCGGGGCCGGCATCAAGGTCCGCCTCGTCAAGGGCGCGAACCTGCCCATGGAGCAGGTCGAGGCCGAGCTGCACGGCTGGCCGCTGGCCACCTGGGGCACCAAGCAGGACACCGACACCGGCTACAAGCGCGTGCTGGACTGGGCGCTGCACCCCGAGCGCGTGGCGAACGTGCGCCTGGGCGTGGCCGGGCACAACCTCTTCGACGTCGCGTACGCCTGGCTGCTGGCCGGCCGGCGGGGCGTCCGGCACGCCGTGGAGATGGAGATGCTGCTGGGGATGGCCCAGGGCCAGGCCGAGGCCGTGCTGCGCGAGGTCGGCGGGCTGCTGCTGTACACGCCCGTGGTGCACCCCCGCGAGTTCGACGTCGCGATCGCCTACCTCATCCGCCGGCTCGAGGAGGGCGCCTCCTCGGCGAACTTCATGTCCGCGGTGTTCGACCTCGACCGCGACGAGGCGCTGTTCGCCCGCGAGCGCGACCGGTTCCTGGCGTCGCTGGCCGCGCTGGACGGCGAGGTGCCCGGACCGCACCGGGTGGCGGACCGCCACGCGGCGACCCCGCCGGCGGCGCCCGGGGCCTTCCAGAACACCCCGGACACGGACCCGTCGGTGCCGGCGAACCGCGCCTGGGTGCGGGACGTGCTGGCCCGAGTGCCCGGGTCGACGCTCGGGCAGGCGACGATCGCGCAGGCGCGGGTGGACGACGCCGGGACCCTGGACGAGGTGCTGCGGTCCGCGCAGGCCGCGGGCCGGGCGTGGGGTGCGCGGCCGGCGGCCGAGCGGGCCGCCGTGCTCGACCGGGCCGGACGGGCGCTGGAGGAGCACCGCGGGCGGCTGCTGGAGGTCATGGCGGCCGAGGCGGGCAAGACCGTCGACCAGGGCGACCCGGAGGTGTCCGAGGCGGTCGACTTCGCCCACTGGTACGCCGAGCTCGCGCGGGGCCTGGCGGACGTCGACGGTGCCCGGTTCGTGCCCGCGGCGCTGACGCTGGTGACGCCGCCGTGGAACTTCCCGGTCGCGATCCCGGCGGGGTCGACGCTGGCGGCGCTGGCCGCGGGCTCCGCGGTCGTGCTCAAGCCCGCGGCGCCGGCGCAGCGGTGCGGCGCGGTGCTCGCGGAGGCGCTGTGGGAGGCCGGCGTCCCGCGCGACGTGCTGCATCTCGTGCAGGTCGACGAGCAGGGCCTCGGCCGCGACCTGGTCGCCCACCCGGCCGTGGACCGGGTGGTCCTCACCGGGGCGTACGAGACGGCCGAGCTGTTCCGCTCGTTCCGGCCCGACCTGCCGCTGCTGGCGGAGACGTCGGGCAAGAACGCGATCGTCGTGACCCC
Organism: Cellulomonas oligotrophica; assembly: GCF_013409875.1. Taxonomy (GTDB): domain Bacteria; phylum Actinomycetota; class Actinomycetes; order Actinomycetales; family Cellulomonadaceae; genus Cellulomonas; species Cellulomonas oligotrophica. The sequence continues at coordinate 212,762 of NZ_JACCBK010000001.1, read as the reverse complement.
GTCGGCCGACCTCGACCTGGCGGTGCGCGACGTCGTGCAGTCGGCGTTCGGGCACGCGGGCCAGAAGTGCTCGGCCGCGTCCCTGGTGATCCTGGTGGGCTCGGTCACGCGGTCGCGCCGGTTCCGCGACCAGCTGCTCGACGCGACGGCGTCTCTCGTGGTGGGCCCGGCGCACGACCCGCGCACGCAGATGGGCCCGCTGGTCGAGCCCGCCGCGGGCAAGCTGCTCGACGGGCTGACGCGGCTGGACGCGGGCGAGCGGTGGGCGCTGGCGCCGCGGCGGCTGGACGACGAGGGCCGGCTATGGACGCCGGGGATCCGGACCGGGGTGGCCCGGGGGTCGCGCACCCACCTGACGGAGTACTTCGGTCCCGTGCTCGGCGTCATGACGGCCGCGACCCTCCAGGAGGCGGTCGCGCTGCAGAACGACGTCGCGTACGGGCTCACGGCCGGGCTGCACTCGCTCGACCGCGACGAGATCGCGACCTGGCTGGGCACGGTCGAGGCGGGCAACCTCTACGTGAACCGCGGCACCACCGGCGCGATCGTGCGTCGGCAGCCGTTCGGCGGGTGGAAGCGGTCGGCGGTGGGCCCCGGCTCCAAGGCGGGCGGGCCGAGCTACCTCCTGGGCCTGGGGTCCTGGCAGCCCGGCACCGCGACGCAGGGGGCGCCGGTCGAGCACCCGGAGGTGCGCGCGCTCCTCGACGCAGCGGCAGCCGTCCTCGACGCCGACGACCTGACGTCCCTGGGGCGGGCGGCCGCGAGCGACGCCCTCGCGTGGGCGGGTCCGCTGGCGCCGCAGGACCCCAGCGGGCTGCGGTGCGAACGGGACGTGCTGCGGCACCTGCCGCTGCCGGTCCCGGTGCTGGTCCGCGCCGCGCGGGGCGCGCGGACCGTGGACGTGGTGCGCGTGCTCGCGGCCGCGGCCCTCGTGGGGACGCCCGTCGTGGTGTCCGCCGACTCGGCCCTCGCGACGACGGTGCCGGGGACGACCGCCGTGCACGTCGAGGACGCCGACGCGTTCGCGGTGCGCGTGGCGGCTGCGGCCGACGCGCACGGCGGGGCGCGCGTGCGGGTCGTCGGGGGCGACGGGCAGGCCCTGATCGCCCTCGCGCACGCCACGGGCGGGCGGCCCGATGTCGCCGTGTGGCACCACCCGGTGACCGAGGCGGGCCGCGTGGAGATCCTGCCGTTCGTCCGCGAGCAGGCCGTGAGCGTCACCGCCCACCGGTTCGGCACGCCGCACGACCTGGTGGACGGGCTGCTCGGCACCCCGGTTCCGCGGCGCTGACGACCGACGCCCCTCGCACCGGTGCCCGGCGGTGCGAGGCGTCGTCGCGCCCCGGGCGGCAGGCGCTCCGTCCCTGGTGGGGGGCATGTTTGCGTCCGCCGGGGTGCTCGCCTAAGTTGTCGACCCGGGTCAGGACACGGCCCCGCCCGTCCGCATCGACAGGAGCACCTGCCGTGTCCACGACCACCCGCGCCCCTCGTCCGACCCCGCGTCGCTCCCCCGGCTCCGCGGCGGCGCCCGCCTCGTCCGCACCGCCCGCCGCCCGGTCCGCCGACGCCCGTCCGCGACCTGCGGACGCGTCCGGCGCGGCACGCCCCGGCGCACGCGGCACCGCCCCGGCGGTCCGGCTGACGGGCAGCGCTGCGGACGGGACGTGGTGGTGGTCGGACGGCTGCTACGCGCTGCACGGGTTCACGCCCGGGGACGTGGTGCCGACGACCGAGCTGATGCGGGCGCACGTGCACCCCGACGACCGGCAGGAGTGGTGGGACGCGCTGACCGACGCGGGCACGACCCCGCGGGAGGCCCGGTTCCGCCTGCGGGACGCGGCCGGGCGCGAGCGCACCGTCGTCGGCGTGTGCCGGGTCCTGGGCGACGGGCAGGTGGAGGCCGTGCTCGTGGACCTGACCTCCGCGGTCGCGGTCGAGGGCGCCCGCCTGGCCACCGAGCAGATCGCGGCGTCGGCGGCGTCGCGGGCGACGATCGAGCAGGCCAAGGGCGTGGTCGCGGCCGCGTACGGGGTGAGCGTGGAGGCCGCGTTCGCCGTGCTGCGGGAGGCCTCCATGCGCAGCAACGTCGGGCTGCGGGCGGTCGCGGCCCGGCTGGTGGCGCACGTCGAGGGTCGGGGCGCCGTGGTCGAGCAGCTCGCGGCGGACGTCGCCCCGTTCCTCGTCGACGACGCCCCCGGGCACCCCGGGCCGCACCCCTCCTGAGCCGGGACGGTCCGGCCGGCGGGCCGGCGCGGGGCGCCGGGGTCAGCCCGAGCGCGCCACGAACGCGGAGGCGCGCCCCTCGCCGCCGACCTGCGCGACGATCTCGCGCGCGAGGTCGCGCAGCTTGACGTTGCGGGTCTGGGACGCGCGGCGCAGCAGGTCGAGCGCGTCGTCGGCGCCGCAGCGGTTCTGCGCCATGACGACGCCGACGGCCTGGTCGATGACGCCGCGGGACTCCAGGGCGGCCTGCAGGTCGGCGGTGCGCCGCGACAGCTCGGTCAGGCGCAGCGAGTAGCCGACGACGCGCCCGAGGTCGGCCGTGAGGTGCTCGATGCGCGCCACGTCGTCCGCGTCCCAGCGGGGCGTCTCGCTGTAGACGTTGATCGCGACGGACACGTCCGCGTCGACCGGGACGGGGAACGCCCCCGCGCAGACGAAGCCCGCGTCGAGGGCCGCGTCGCGCCACGCCGGCCACCGGTCCTCGGCGGCCAGGTCGGGGATCAGCACGGTGGCACCGGTGTCCGCCGCCGTCAGGCAGGGTCCGGCGTCGGCCGCGTACTCGACCTCGTCGCAGCGGCGCGCGCGGTCGCCGGTCGCTGCGACCGTCGTCGCGTTCCGGCCTCGGCGCAGCGTGACGCTCGTCTCGTTGACCGCCCGCAGCACCGTCGCGGACGCGTCCGCGAGCGCCTGCACCACGTGCTGCACCTCGGTCGCCCGCACCAGCTCGGCGTGCAGCCGTGCCGTGGTGAGCTCGACGGACTCGTCCGTCCCGTCCATCGCCGTACCTCCCGTGCGCCCGGCGCTGACGCCGGGGTCCTCGGCCCAGACCGTAGCGGAGCGCACGGCCGTCCGCCGCACGGGGCTGCGCCGTCCGGTGGTGCGTCAGGTCGTCAGGACGAGCGCGGCGACGGCCGCCAGCACCACGGGCGCGCACAGCAGCAGACCCTGCCGGACGACGACGCCGACCGGCACGTGCAGGAGCACCTGCCGGCACCGCTGCCACCATAGGACCGTCGCGAGCGACCCCCAGGGCGTCATGAGGGGGCCGGCGCCGGTGGCGACGAGGAGCACCGCCACGCGCAGGGGGTCCGCCCCGGCGACGGGCTCCAGCGCCAGGTAGGCGGGCAGGTTGTTCACGGCGTTCGCGGCCAGGACCCCGACCGCAGCGAGCCGCAGCAGGGCGCCGGGGTCGGACCCGTCGCCGGCCGCGGCGTGCAGCAGGGCGGCCGAGCCCTGCGCGTGCAGGGTCGCCACGACGACGAACAGGCCTGCGACGACCAGGAGGGTGCGCCAGGGCACGAGCTGGGCGGGCGGCACCGGCCACGGCCGCCGCCGCAGGCGGGTCGCGACCACGAGGACCACCGCCGCGACCCCCGCCGCGAGGAACGGCTCGACGCCCGCGACGAACGCGGCAGCCATCGCCGCGGTGACGACCGCCGCGACGACCAGCAGGGCACGGTCGGCGGGGACGGGACCGGGGGCCAGGTCGAACCGTCCCGCGATCGCCGCGCGGTCGCGCAGGGCCACGAGCAGCACCGTGACGAGGACCGCGACGAGCGCGGGCACGGCCATCAGGGCGAGGAAGTCCACGCCCTGGCGGCGCAGGGTGCGGTCGGCGAGCAGGTTCGTCAGGTTCGACACCGGCAGCAGCAGGGAGGCGGTGTTCGCCAGGGCCAGGACGACGAGGGCGAACGGCAGGGGGCGCGACCCGGTGCGGCGGGCCAGCGCGACGACGACGGGTGTGACCAGCACGGCCGTGGTGTCGAGCGAGAGCACCGCCGTCGAGACCGTCGCGACGACGACGACGAGCAGCCACAGCACGGGACGGCGCCCGCGCGCAGCCCGGGCCGCGAGGCCCGCGGCGGCGTCGAACAGGCCGGCGCCGGCGCACATCTCGGCGACGACGGTCAGCGCCGCGAGGAACGCCAGCACGGGCAGGGTCCGCTCGGCGAGCGCCCGGGCGTCGGCGGAGGGCAGCGCACCGGTGGCCACGAGCACGGACGAGACGAGGAGGGCGACGAGCCACCACGGGACACGACGCAGGGCGGCGCTCACAGGGCGTGACGGTACGTGCCGCACGGCCCTCCCGCGCGACGACGCCGCCGGGCGGGACGGTCGGCCGCCGGGCGGGAGGCCGGCGGCGTCAGGGCGTCGCCGCGACCTCGTCGCGGGACCAGGTCGCAGCCGCCCGCGCCACGTGGGCGTCGTACCGGTCCAGGACGACCTCGGCGAGCCGCGGGTCGGGGGCGAGGGCGTCGGTGACGACGTCGGCGCCCGCCTCGAGCACCCGGTCGAGGAAGAACCCGGGCGCGAGCAGGTACGACGCGACGACGACGCGCCCGCCGGGCACCAGGCCGGCGCGGGCCTGCTCGACCGCGGCGGGCACGCGCGGGTGCGCCCCCGCGCCGAAGCCGACGACGACGTCGCGCCCGAGCCGGGCGGCGAGCCCGTCGGCGACGACCCGGACGGCGTCGGCCGCGGCGGGGTCGCTGGACCCGGCGGCCGCGAGCACGACCGCGTCGTGCTCGGCCAGGCCCGCCGCGGCGAGCCGGTCGGCGAGGATCTCCACGAGCCGGGGGTCGGGCCCGAGCGGGCCGGACGCCGCCGCCCCGGGACGGTCGACCGCGGCGGCGACGTCGACCTTGGTGTGGAACCCCACGGACAGCAGCAGCGGGACCACGACCGCCGGTGCGACGTCGAGCGCGTCGGTCACGACGTCCGCGACCTCGGGCTGCTGGACGTCGACGAACGCCTCGCGCACGTCCAGGCCGGGTCGGGCGGTGGCGACGTCGACGAGGATCGACGCGATCGCCGCACGGCCCGCCCGGCTGTCGGTGCCGTGCGAGCAGCCGACGAGCACGGGCGCGGGGGCGGCGGGGCGGGGGGTGCCGGTCACGTCTGCTCCTGGAGCTCGAGGCGGTAGCCGCGCTTGACGACGGTCTTGACGAGGGCGCGCGACCCCGTGGCCTCGCGCAGGCGCGCGATCGCGACCTCGGCGGCGTGCGGGTCGGCGGAGTCGCCGGGCAGCGCCGCGAGGACCCGCTCGCGGGGGACGACCGAGCCGCGCGCGGACGCGAGCACCCGCAGCACCTCCAGGCCGGTGCGCGACAGCGGCAGGACGTGACCGTCGAGCACCGCCGCGGCCCGGTGCACCCGCAGGGGCCCGGCGACGGTGTCGAGGGCCTCGAGTCCGCCGTAGTGCGTGACGACGGCGCGCACGAGCGAGCCGAGACGGCCCCGGTCCGGCATGAGCGGGTCGATCCCCTCGTCCTGCAGCGGGCGTGCCGTCACCGGTCCGACCGCGGCGAACACGACGGCACCCGCGCGTTGCCGGCGGACGATCTGCTCCAGCGTCCCGGCGTCACGCGCGGCGGCGACCCACGCCGCCGCGCCCGGTGCCGAGGTGAACACCACGGTGTCGACCTCGCCGTCGGCGACCGACCGGGTCGACGCGGCCACGAGCTCGGGGTCGGGCGGCGGCCCCCACCGGTACACGACCAGGTTGCGCACGCGGGCACCGGCCACGCGGAACGCCTCGTCCAGGCCGTCCGCTCCGGCGCCGTGGTGCTGGATGACGACGTCGCGGCCCGCGACGCCCTCGTCGAGCAGGACCTCGGCGATCTCCGCGGACGTCTCGGACTCCGCGACCCAGTCCGCGCTCAGGCCGGCGGCCTGGATCGCGCCACGGGCCTTGGGGCCGCGGGCGATGATGCGGGTGCCCTGGAGGGTCTCGACGAGCCGGTCCGCCAGGCCCGCGGCGTCCGCGGCCTCGATCCAGCCGCGGAACCCGATGCCCGTGGTGACGACGACGACCTCCGGCGGCGACGCCAGCACGGTGCGGGTCTGCGCGAGCAGCTCGACGTCGTCGGTGTGCGGGATCATGCCCAGCGACGGGGCGTGCCGGATGGTGGCACCGCGCCGCTGCAGCGCGGCGCTCAGCTCGCCCGCGCGCCGGTCGGCGGTCACGAGCACCACGCAGCCGGCGAGCGTCTGGTCGATCATCTCGGCGCTCACCCCGCCATTGTGACGGCCGGCACCGGCTCCGCGTCCAGCAGACCCGGTGCGGCGACGGCACCGAGCACGATCACGGCCGGTGCGCGGACCCCGCGCTCGGCCGCGGCGCGCACGACGTCGTCCAGCGGCGCCCGCGTGACGCGCTGCGCGTCGCACGTCGCCTGCTCGACCAGCGCGACGGGCGTCGTGCCCGGCACCCCGGCCGCGAGCGCGTCCGCGGCCAGCCCGGGCAGCGCACCGACCCCCATGAGCACGACCACGGTGCAGGAGGCGTCGCGCAGCCCGGTCAGGGCAGCCGGCGACCACCCGTCGGTGCCGTTCATCACGTGCACGGCGCCGACGACGCCCCGGTGCGTCAGCGGGATGCCCGCCGCGAGCGGTGCGGCGAACGCGCTGGACACCCCGGGCAGCACGCTGACCGGCACCCCGGCCTCGCGGCAGGCCAGCACCTCCTCGCCGCCGCGCCCGTACACGAACGGGTCGCCGCCCTTGAGGCGGACCACGACCCGGCCGCGCTGGGCCTGCTCGACGAGGATCCGGTTGATCTCGTGCTGCGGCACCGGGTGGTGACCGGGGCTCTTGCCGACGTCGACGACCTCGACGTCGGCCGGGAGCTCGTCGAGGACCGGCGTGGGGCCGAGGCGGTCGGCGACGACGACGTCCGCCTCGGCGAGGGCCCGGCGGCCCGCGACGGTGAGCAGGTCGACGTCGCCGGGGCCGCCGCCCACGAGGACGACCCGGCCGGAGCCGGGCACGGGCGGGCGGCGTCGACGCAGGTCGGCGCCGCCCCCGCGGAGCCAGTCGGCGACAGCGTCAAGGACCTGGCGCGAGCGGTTCGGGTCGGCCGCGCCCGTCGAGACGACACCGAGCACGACGTCGCCGGCGCGGGTCTGGGCCGGCGTGCGGGCGGACCCGCGGGCGGCCCGGCGCGGTCCGCCCGCGTCGACGCAGAACACGCGGCGCTCGTGGGCCCAGGCGACGACGGACTCGTCGGTGGCGCGGTCCCCCGTCGCGGTGTGCACGAGCCACGCCCCGTCGAGGTCGCCGGCCTCGACCTCCGCCTGGCGCCAGCGCACCGCGCCGACGGTCACGAGGTCCGCGAGCTGCTCGCACACGGCCGGTGCGACGACGAGGACGTCGGCGCCCTCGGCGAGCATCGCCTCGACGCGGCGCGCGGCGACCGGCCCTCCCCCGGCCACCACGACGCGCCGGCCGGCGAGCTCGACGCCCAGCAGCGCGGTCACGGGCGCACCTCGCCGTCGCCCGGGACGCCCGCACGGATCGACCCCGCGCCGTGCGCGTCCACGCCGGTCGGCACCGTCCCGATCTCGACCGTCCCGTCGACGACCCGCACCGGCCACGTGCGCAGGTCGGCCGACGCGCCCGGCACGGGCTGCTTGCCGGCGACGTCGAGGCACACCCCGGTGCGCAGGTCGAACACCTGCTTGTACATCGGTGAGGCCACCGTCGGGACCTCGACGCCGTCGACGTCGCGCGAGCCGACGATCCCGCGGGACAGCACGTGCGCGTCGCTGAACGGGTCGTGCTGCTGCACCGCCAGGACGCGGCCGTCCACGAGGCGGAAGACCGCGACCTGCACGAGCGCGGGCCCGTCGGGCACGAGGGCGGCCGCACCGCGCTCGGTGGCGAGCGCGTCGAGGGGGCACACGGCCACCCAGGCCACGGTGCGCTGCGGGGCGTCGAGGGTCGTCATGACCGCACCTCCAGGGTCGAGCCGGCGACGAGGACGGGTTCGCCGCGCTCGGCGGCGGCGCGCTCGGCGGCGGTCGCGGGGCGGACCTGCCCCCGTTCGGCGACGTACGCGAGCGACGGGTCGGGCGTGTCGGGGGCGTTGACGAAGGACGCGAACCGGCGCAGCTTCTCGGGATCGTCGAGGGTGGCGCGCCACTCGTCCTCGTAGTCCTCGACGTGCCGGGCCATCTGCGCGTCGAGGTCGGCCCCGATGCCGAGGGAGTCGTCCATGACGACGGCGCGCACGCCGTCCAGGCCGCCCTCGACCTCCTCGATCCACGGCGCGGTGCGCTGCAGCCGGTCGGCGGTGCGCACGTAGTACAGGAGGAAGCGGTCGATGGTGCGCACGAGGGTCGGCGTGTCGAGGTCCTCCGCGAGGAGCTTCGCGTGCCGGGGCGTGAACCCGCCGTTGCCGCCGACGTACACGTTCCAGCCCTTGTCGGTGGCGATGACGCCGACATCCTTGCCGCGGGCCTCGGCGCACTCGCGCGCGCAGCCGGACACCCCGAGCTTGATCTTGTGCGGCGAGCGCAGGCCCCGGTACCGCAGCTCGAGCATCACGGCCAGCGCCACGGAGTCCTGCACCCCGAACCGGCACCACGTCGACCCGACGCAGGACTTCACGGTCCGCAGCGACTTGCCGTAGGCGTGCCCCGACTCGAACCCGGCGTCGACCAGGCGCTGCCAGATCAGCGGCAGCTGGTCGATGCGGGCGCCGAACATGTCGATCCGCTGCCCGCCCGTGATCTTCGTGTACAGCCCGAAGTCGCGGGCGACCTCGCCGATCGCGATGAGCCCGGCGGGCGTGACCTCGCCGCCGGCCATGCGGGGCACCACCGAGTACGACCCGTCCTTCTGCAGGTTCGCCATCACGTGGTCGTTGGTGTCCTGCATCGCGGCCCGCTCGCCGTCCAGCACGTGCGCGGGCGCCGTGGTCGCCAGGATCGAGGCGACGGCGGGCTTGCAGATGTCGCAGCCGCGCCCCGCGGCCCGGGTGCCGAACCGCTCGACGACCTCGGTGAACGTGCGGACCCCGGCGACGCGCACGGCGTCGTAGAGCTGGGCCCGCGACAGGGCGAAGTGCTCGCACAGGGCCGTCGAGACCGTGACGCCGAGCTTCTCCAGCTCGGTGGCCATGAGCTTCTTGACCAGGGGCAGGCACGAGCCGCAGCTGGTCCCGGCGCGCGTGCAGGCCTTCACCGCACCGAGGTCGTGGCAGCCCTCGTCGGTCACCGCGTGGCGGATCTGCCCGGCCGAGACGTTGTTGCACGAGCAGACGCCGGCGTCGTCGGGCAGCTCGAGGTCGGGGGCGCCGCCGGTGCCCTCGGGCAGCAGGAACGCCGACGGGTCGCCGGGCAGCTCGCGGCCGAGCATGGGGCGCAGGCTCGCGTACGCGCTCGCGTCGCCGACGAGGACGCCGCCGAGGAGGGTGCGCGCGTCGTCGGACAGCACGAGCTTCTTGTAGACGCCCGCGACCGGGTCGGCCCAGACGATCTCCAGCGCGCCCGGGGTGCGGGCGAACGCGTCGCCGAAGCTCGCCACGTCGACGCCCGCGAGCTTGAGCTTGGTGGCCGTGTCGGCGCCGGGGAACGCCGAGACGCCCCCGAGGAGCCGGTCGACGGTGATCTCGGCCATCGTGTACCCGGGGGCGACCAGGCCGATGCAGGCGCCCTGGATGCACGCGACCTCGCCGACCGCGGACACGTCCGGGTCGTCGGTCAGGCACGTGTCGTCGACGACGACGCCGCCGCGCGGGCCGATCGTCAGGCCGGCGTCGCGCGCCAGCTCGTCGCGGGGCCGCACGCCCGCGGCCACGACGACGACCTCGGCGTCCATCCGCGTGCCGTCCGCGAGCTCGACCCGGCCGACCCCGCCGCGCCGGTGCTCGTGCACCCGGGTCGTCATCGCCTGCGTGCGCACGCCGATCCCGATGCGGTTGATGAGGCGGCGCAGCGCCTCGCCGCCGCCGAGGTCCACCTGCGCGGACATCAGGTGCGTGTCGACCTGCAGCACCGTGGAGCGCGCCCCGAGCGCGTCGAGCGCGCCGGCGGCCTCCAGGCCCAGCAGGCCGCCGCCGAGGACCACGCCGCGCACCGGGCCGGACCGCTCGGCCTGCAGGTCGTGCACGTACCCGCGCAGCGCCGCGACGTCGTCGAGCGTGCGGTACACGAACACGCCCGGCAGGTCGGCGCCCTCCATGGGCGGCACCCACGCGTACGAGCCCGTCGCCAGGACGAGGTGGTCGTAGCCGAACGTGCGGCCGGACGCGGTCGTCACGGACCGGGCGGCCCGGTCGACCGCCACGGCCTTGTCGCCGCGGACCAGCGTGACGAGCGGGTCGTCCCAGAGGGCCGGGTCGCCGAGCGCGAGCTCCTCGGGCGAGCGGCCCGAGAAGAAGCTGGTCAGGGCGACCCGGTCGTAAGGGCGGCGCGGCTCCTCGGCGAGCACCGTGACGTGCCACGCGCCGGCCGTGTCGCGGTCGCGCAGGGCCTCGACGAGCCGTTGGGCGACCATGCCGCCGCCGACGACGAGCAGGTGACGTGCGTGCATGGGGGGCTCCCTCGTGGGGGTCGGACGGGGGAAGGGCGTCGTCGTCGACGGTAGGGACGGCGTGTTTCGTCCGGGGGTGCGCGGCCGTTACCCCGCCGGAACGCTTTGCGCACACCCCGGCGGGCACGGCTGTGAGGTCGCGGGACCTCGGTCCCACGACCTCACCGCCGCCAGGCCGTTCCCGCGGGCCCCGACCGCCGCGTCGGGCGCGCGCCGCCGGGCTAGCGTGGGCCCGTGAGCACCCCCGGCACCCCCCGACGGCCCGGCCCGCTCGCCCCCGGCGCGGGGGCCGCCGCGGCCGCGGGCGTGGCCGCCGGTGCCGTGACCACCGGCACCGGCGCCCTCGTCGCCCTGGTCACCGGGGCCTCGACCGACCCGCTCGTCGCGGTCGGCGCCGCGTTCGTCGACGCCACTCCCCCGTGGCTCAAGGACTGGGCGGTGGCCGCGTTCGGCACCGCCGACAAGGCCGTGCTCACCGCCGGGTCGGTGCTGGTGCTCGCGCTGCTCGCGGCGCTCGCCGGGGTGCTGGCGCGGTGGCGGTGGCCGGCCGGCGCGGTCCTCGTGGTCGCGCTCGGTGCCGTCGCCGGGCTCGCCGCGGTGGGCCGGCCCGACGCGGGCGTGCTCGCCGCGCTGCCGAGCGTGGCCGGGGCCCTGGCGGGGCTGCTGGTGCTGCGCGCGCTGCTGGCCCGCCTGCCCGCCGAGGTCGAGTCCGAGGACGGCGTGCCCCTGCGTGCCGGCGCGTCGCGCCGCGGGTTCCTGCAGGCCACCGCGCTGGCTGCGGGCGCCGGCGTCGTCGCGGTCGCGCTGGGGCGCGTCAGCAGCACGCTCGTGCGGGGCACTGCGGCGCTGCGCGAGGCGGTGCGGCTGCCCGCGCCCGCACGGACCGCTCCCTCGCTCGGCGACGTCGACCTCGCGGTCCCCGGCGCGGAGCCCTGGGCCACGCCGGTCACGGACTTCTACCGCATCGACACCGCCCTCGTGGTGCCCCGCGTCGACCCCGCGACGTGGACGCTGCGCGTGCACGGGCTCGTCGAGGAGGAGGTCGTGCTCACCTGGGACGAGCTGCTCGGGTCCGACCTCGTCGAGGCGTGGGTCACGCTCGCGTGCGTGTCCAACCCCGTCGGCGGCGACCTCGTGGGCAACCAGCGCTGGCTCGGCCTGCCGGTGCGCGAGGTGCTCGCCCGCGCACGGCCCACGGGCGACGCGGACATGGTGCTGTCCCGGTCCGTCGACGGGTTCACCGCGTCCACGCCGCTGGAGGTGCTCACCGACGACCGCGACGCGCTGCTGGCCGTCGCGATGGACGGGCGGCCGCTGCCCGCCGAGCACGGGTTCCCCGTGCGGATGGTCGTGCCCGGGCTCTACGGGTACGTGTCCGCGACCAAGTGGGTCACCGAGCTCGAGGTCACGCGCTTCGACGCGGTCGAGGCGTACTGGACGCAGCGGGGCTGGTCGGAACGCGGACCCGTGAAGACCCAGTCGCGCGTCGACGTGCCCCGCACCGGCGCCGAGGTCCCGGCGGGCGACGTCGTCGTCGCCGGCACGGCCTGGGCCCAGCACCGCGGCGTGAGCGGCGTGCAGGTGCGCGTGGACGACGGGCCGTGGGTCGACGCCGAGCTCGCCGCGGACGGCGGCGTCGACACGTGGCGGCAGTGGCGCCTGGTGTGGGCGGCCGAGCCCGGCGAGCACACGCTGCGGGTGCGGGCCCTGGACCCGGACGGCCCGCAGACGGGCGTGCCCGCCGAGGTCGTGCCCGACGGCGCCACCGGGTACCACGCGGTGGACGTCACCGTCGTGTGACGCGGCACCGTCAGTACACGTCACGGCCGTAGCGGCGGTCCGCGGACATCGCCTTGACGTACGCCGCCGCGTCGTCCGCGCTCATCGCCCCGTGCACCTGCACGACCTCGCGCAGCGCCGCGTCCACGTCGACCGCCATGCGCGTCGCGTCGCCGCACACGTACAGGTGCGCGCCGCGCTCCAGCCACGCCCACAGGGCCGGGCCGTGCTCGCGCATGCGGTCCTGCACGTAGACCTTGGCCCGCTGGTCGCGCGAGAACGCCGTGTCCAGGCGGGTGAGCAGCCCGTCCGCGTGCCACGCCGCGAGCTCGTCGCGGTACCAGTGGTCCGTCGCGGCGTGCTGCTCGCCGAACAGCAGCCAGTTGTCCCCCGTGTGCCCGCGGGCGCGGCGCTCGGCGAGGAACCCGAGGAACGGCGCCACGCCGGTGCCGGGCCCGACCATGACGACCGGTGCCGAGGGGTCCTGCGGCGGTCGGAAGTGCGCGTTCGGCTGCACGTGCACCGCGACCTGCGCGTCGGGGGCGCTGTCCGCGAGGAACGCCGAGCACACGCCCGTCCGGTCCGCACCCGACGGGCTGGTCCACCGCACCACCGACACCGTCAGGTGCACCCGGTGCGGGTCGACCAGGGGGCTCGACGAGATCGAGTACTGGCGCGGCTGGAGGCGGCGCAGCACGTCCACCCACTCCTGCGCCGACGCCCGCGCGCCGACCTCGGCGACCACGTCGACGGCCTGCCGCCCCCAGAGCCAGCGGGCGAGGTCGTTGCGGTTGTCCGGGCGCAGCAGGCGGCGCAGCCCGCCGTGGTCGGCGCGCTCGGCGACGAACCGCAGCAGGTCGGTCGTGGGGCGGGCGGCCTCCAGGTCGGTGCGCAGGGCCGCGGCCAGCGTCCGCTCCCCCAGCCCGTCGACGACGACCGGCGTGCCACCGTCCAGGCCGGTGGCGTCCAGCCACGCAGCCACCAGCGCGTCGGCGTTGACGGGCCGCACCGCGAGCGCGTCGCCGGCGGCGTACGTCACGGGCAGCGGGCTCGCCGAGGTGTCGAGCACGAGCTCGCGGACCTCCTTGGCCGAGCCCGGGCCGCCGAGGCGCCGGTTGCCGACGAGCACGGCCGTGCCGGGGTGGGCCCGGGTCGCGTGCGTCGGCGCGGGACGGGGCGGCGCCTCGGCCCCGACGGGCTGCGTGCGCGCGGGCGCCTCGGTCGGTGCGGCGTCGGGTGCGAGCGCGGCGACGAGGCCGTCGAGCCAGCGCTCGACGGCGTCGTCGTCGCCGGGCTCGCGCTCGAGCCGCTCGACGAGGCGGTGCGCGCCGAGCTCGGCCAGGCGACCGTCGAGGCGCCGCCCGTGCCCGCAGAACCGGTCGTACGCGGGGTCGCCGAGCGCGAGGACGGCGTAGCGGGCACCCTCGAACGTCGGTGCCTGCGGGTCGGCCAGCAGCTCCCACAGCGCGGTGCCGTTGTCGGGCGCGTCGCCGTCGCCGAACGTGCTGGTGACCAGGACGACGTCGGCGCGGCGCGGCAGCTCGTCGAGGGCGTCGTCCATGGCGACGACCTGGGGGGTGCGCCCCGTGGCCGCGAGCCGTGCGGCGGCACGGCCGGCGACCTCCTCGGCCGTGCCGGTCTGGGAGGCCCACAGCACGACGAGCGCGCGGGTCGGTGCCGCGGCTGCCGGTGCGGCGTCGGGGCGTCGCGGGGCGCGCGAGAACATGCCCGCGAGGACCCCGTCGACCCACAGCGCCTGGTCGCCGGTCAGCGGCGCGGTCGGCGGCAGCACGGGGGTGCCGGGGGTGCCGCGGCCCAGGCCGGCGAGGAACCCGGCGAGGTAGCGGCGCTCCGCGTCGCCGAGCGGCGGGGCGGTGACCTGGTCGAGGCCGAGCGCCGCACCCAGCGCGCGCATCGTCGCGGCGCCGTCCGGCGCGGCCGGGTCCGCGGCCGGCTCGTCGCCCGCCGGGACGTCGCCGGTCCGTACGGCACCGGGACGCACGGCACCGGGACGTGCGGCGACGACGGGCCGCTCGGCGGCCGGGTCCACCGGCACGGGTGTGAGGGTCACGGCGCACGCCTTGAGCTCGGGCTGGAACGACAGCGGGTCGACGGCGTCGTTGGTCACGGCGTTGACCGACAGGTACTCCCCGAACAGGTCGTTCCAGTGGAACGGGGCGAAGCAGGTGCCCGGGAGCAGGCGGTCGGTGACGACGACGGGCAGCACCGCGCGCCCGCGCCGGGACGCGACCTCGACGCGCACGCCGTCGACCAGCCCCAGGCGCCGGGCGTCGTCGGGGTTGACCTGGACGAACGGCCCGGGGTTGAGCCGGTTGAGGGCCGGCACGCGGCCCGTCTTGGTGAGGGTGTGCCACTGGTGCTGCACGCGGCCGGTGGTGAGCACGAACGGGTAGTCCTCGTCGGGCGCCTCGGCGGGCTCGACGTGCGGGCGGGCGTGGAAGACCGCACGTCCGTCGGCCGTGGGGAACACGAGCCGGGGGCGGGTGCCGTCGGGGCGCACGTGCAGGGGCTGGTGCACGCCGTCGTTCAGGTAGCGCACGGGGTTGCGGGCGGGCGCGTCCTCGCCCGCGCAGGGCCACTGCACGGGGCCGCCGCGCAGCCGGGCGTGGCTGACGCCGCGCAGGTCGTACCCGGTGCCGGGGTTCGAGGTGCGACGGATCTCCTCGAAGACCTCCTGCGCGCTGGTGTACGCGAAGCCCTCGAAGCCCATGGCCGTGGCCACCTGGGCGACGAGCTGCCAGTCCGCGCGGGCCTGGCCCGGGGGGTCCAGCACCCGCCGCGCCAGGGTCATGGTGCGCTCGCTGGAGACCATGACGCCGTCGGCCTCGGACCACAGCGCGGCCGGCAGCACGACGTCGGCGTAGGCGTTGGTCTCGGTCTCGGCGAAGACGTCCTGGGTGATCACGAGCTCGGCCCGCTCGAGACCCTCGATGACGGTCCGCCGGTTGCCGACCGACGCGACGGGGTTGGTGCAGATGATCCAGCAGGCCTTGATCTGCCCGTCGGCCATGCGCCGGAACATGTCGACCGTGCCGCGCCCGACGCCGTCGGAGCGCAGGGTGCCGGCGGGCAGCTGCCACAGGTCCTCGACGAAGGCGCGGTCCTGCGGGTCCAGGACGGTGCGCTGACCGGGCAGGCCGGGGCCCATGTAGCCCATCTCGCGTCCGCCCATGGCGTTGGGCTGCCCGGTCAGGGAGAAGGGGCCGCTGCCGCGCCGGCAGATCGAGCCGGTCGCGAGGTGCAGGTTGACCAGCGCGTTGGTGCTCCACGTGCCGTGCGTGGACTGGTTCAGGCCCATCGTCCAGCAGGAGACCCAGCGCCCCGCGGCCCCGGCGATCAGGGCGGCGGCGGCCCGCAGGTCGTCGGCCGGCACGCCCGTGAGCGCCTCGACGACGTCGGGCGGGTAGTCCGCGACGAAGCCGGGCATCTGCTCCCAGCCCCGCGTGTGCTCGGCGACGAACTCCTCGTCGACGGCGCCGGCCTCGACGAGCAGGTGCAGCAGCCCGTTGAGCAGGGCCAGGTCCGACCCGGGCCGGACCTGGAGGAACAGGTCGGCCTTGTCGGCGGTCGCGGTGCGGCGCGGGTCGACGACGACGAGCTTCGCACCGGCCTTGACGCGGTCCAGCAGCCGCAGCCACAGGATCGGGTGGCAGTCGGCCATGTTCGCGCCGATGACGAGGAACACGTCGGCGTGGTCGAGGTCCTCGTAGGAGCCGGGCGGCCCGTCCGCGCCGAGCGAGAGCTTGTACCCGGTGCCGGCGCTGGCCATGCACAGGCGGGAGTTCGACTCGATCTGGTTGGTCCGCAGGTACCCCTTGGCGAGCTTGTTGGCCAGGTACTGGGCCTCGATGCTCATCTGCCCGGACACGTACAGCGCGACGGCGTCGGGGCCGTGCTCGTCGACGATCGCGCGCAGCCGGCGGGCGACGGTGGCGACCGCGTCGTCGACGGGCGTCGCGACGGGCTCGGCCCCGCGCTCAGGACGGACCAGAGCGGTGCTGAGCCGGCCGGTGGCGGTGATGACGTCGACGCTGGTCGCGCCCTTGGTGCACAGCCGGCCGGCGTTCGAGGGGTGGGAGCGGTCGCCGCTGGCCCGGCGCACCCGCGGACCCGCGTCGCCCGTCTCGACGTCGAGGACGATGCCGCACCCCACGCCGCAGTACGAGCACACGGTGGCGACCTGGGTCGTCCCCGTGCGCTCGTCCTGGGCGGCCGTGACGGCGCTCACTGTGCCTCCGTGGTCGGGTCGTGCCGCACGTGGGGTGCCGTGGTCACGCGGGCCACCGGGCTCAGATGACCGTCGTCCCGAAGGACGACCCGCGGCGGCCGTACACGGCCCACGTGGTGGTCGCCATGACCGCGTAGAGGGCCACGATCACCCAGAGCGCGGACTCGATGGTGCCGGTCGCGGTCGTGGAGACGGCGAACCCGCGCGGGATGAGGAAGCCGCCGACCGCGCCGACGGCACCGGCGATGCCGATGCACCCGGCCGCGGCCTTGGCGCGGCGCCCGCGGTCCGCGTCGTCGGTGGCACCGAACCGGAACACCGCGGGGATCATGCGGTAGACCGAGCCGTTGCCGGCGCCCGTCGCCATGAAGAGCACGAGGAACGAGCCGAAGAAGAGCCCGAACGCGCCGGACCGGAGCGCGAAGATCGCCGAGACCGTGCCGGCGGCCATCACCGCGAACGAGGCGACGGTGACGCGCGCACCGCCGAACCGGTCGGCCAGGGCGCCGCCGGCCGGTCGGGCGACGGACCCGACGAGGGCGCCGAGGAACGCGATCGACAGCGTGACCTCGGGGAACTGGTTCTTCAGCAGCGTCGGGAAGGCCCCGGAGAAGCCGATGAACGAGCCGAACGTGCCGATGTAGACGAACGAGATGATCCACGTGTGCCGTGCCCGTGCCGCGGCGCCGTAGGAGCGGGGGTCGGCCTTCGCGTTCGACAGGTTGTCCATGAACCGCCACGCGAGCACGGCGGCGACGAGGGCCAGCGGCACGAACATCAGCCCCGCGCGCTCGAGCTGCAGGCCGGCCCCCGCGACGATGACGAGCGGCACGGCGAGCTGCACGGCGGCGGTGCCGATGTTGCCGCCCGCGGCGTTCAGGCCCAGGGCCCGGCCCTTCTCCCGCTCGGGGTAGAAGAACGAGATGTTCGCCATCGACGACGCGAAGTTGCCGCCGCCGACGCCGGCGAGCGCGGCGACCGCGAGCAGCACGCCGAACGACAGGTCGGGGCGCTGCACGGCCCACGCCAGGGCACCGGCGGGCGCGAGCAGCAGCAGCGCGGAGATCACGGTCCAGTTGCGGCCGCCGAACACGGGCACGGCGAACGTGTAGGGGATGCGCAGCGTGGCGCCGACGAGGCTGGGCACGGCGATGAGCCAGAACATCTGGTCGGCGGTGAGGTCGAACCCGGCGGCGGGCAGCTGCGGCACGACGATGCTCCACAGGGCCCACACGGCGAACCCGAGGAACTCCGCGAAGATCGACATCACGAGGTTGCGCCGGGCGATCGCGCGACCGGCGGACTCCCACTGCTCGGCGTTCTCGGGGTCCCACCCGTCGATCCACCGGCCGCGGCGGACCGTCAGGCCGCCCGTGGTGCCTGTGGTGGTCGTGGTGGTCGCGCTGGTGGTGTCCGTGGTGGTGCTGGGGGGCGGTGCGTCCGCCGAGGTCGAGGTCGTCTGCGTCACGGGAGCCTCCGGGCGTCGTGCGTCCCGGGCGCGGTCGCGCACGGGTGGGGCGTCCGGCCGTGGGCCGTGGGCCCGGGCCTGCTGGGGCGTCGCCGCGTGGTGCCGGCGTGCCCCCGACGCTAGGGAGCCCGTGTTTCGCCCGGTGACGACCGCGCGTAACCCCCCGCGAACGTTTCCCGCACACCCGCCGCGGACGCGCTGTGAGGTCCGCCGCGGGGCACCCGGCTCAGGGGTCGGTGACGAGGAACCGGCCCAGTGCCCCGCGCTCCGCGTCGCCCATGACGTGCGTGACGAACGGGTACGTGCCGGCCTCGGGGAACGTCAGCTCGACGAAGCCGCCCTCGGCCGCGCCGAGCGCGAGGACCTGGGCCCCGCCGGTGCCCGTGGAGCCGCCGTCGCGCAGGGTCCAGTCGCCCTCGCGGTAGACCGTGTCGAACTGGCCGCCGACGACGTGGAACGACGAGGACCGGTTCGGCCCGGCGTCGAGCACCCAGACCCGGACGCGGTCGCCGGTCGACACCTCGAGCGGGCGGTCGCGGTACTGGTGGGCGTACCCGTTGAACACGACGAGCGTGGGGTCGCCCGCCGCGAGCGCCGCCTCGTCGGCGAGGCCGCCCTGCGCGCCGAGGTACAGCTCGTGCTGGACCAGCACGTACTCGTGGTCGACGGGCGGCAGGCCGGGCGGGTCGACGACGACGGCCCCGAGCATGCCGTTGGCGATGTGCAGGCTCATCGGCATGGTCGAGCAGTGGTACATCCAGATGCCGCTGCGGGTGGCCGTGAACGTGTAGGTCAGGCGCTCGCCGGGGGCGATCGTGCGCATGACGTCGTCGGGGGCGAGCGCGCCGGCGTGGAGGTCGACCGAGTGCCCGATCGTGCCGTCGTTGACGAGGGTGACGACGAACGTGTCGCCGACGCGCCCGTGCAGCACGGGCCCCGGTGCCGTACCGCCGAACGTCCACGCGGTGCGCGTGACCCCGGGGGCGACCTCCTGGACCGTCTCGGTGACGCGGAGCGTGACGCGGTGCGTGGTCGAGCCGTCGACCGGCGCCAGCGCCGGGTCGCGTGCGACGAACCCGGCGCCGGGTCGGGCCATGAGGTCGAGCAGGTCGGCGGCGGGCACGTCGTCGGACGTGCCGGTGCCCTCCCCGGCGTGGCCCGCGTGCCCCGCGGTCGCGTCGTCGGTGGCGGCCGCGGCCGGGGTCGCGGGTGCTCCGACGGCGACGACGTCGAGGGTCATGCCCATGAGGCGGTGCCCGGCCACCGAGCACCAGCCGGCCAGGTCCGCGCCGACCACGCCGACGTCGACGGTGGCGGTCTGCCCGGGCGCGAGACGACCCGACGTCGCACCGCCGTCGAGGACGAGGTCGTGCACGCCCGCGTCGACGTTCGTGACCCGCAGGACGAGGCGGTCGCCGGCGGGGACCTCGACCCGGTCGGGGACGAACCGCATCTCGTGCGCCTCGACGTCGACGGTGGTGGTGCGCCCGGTCGCGGCCCCGTCCGCCGCGGCGGCCTGCGCCGTCGTGGTCGTCACCCGGGTGAGGCCAGCCGCGACGGGGTCGCCGGCCGCGGCGACGGCGACGGTCACGAGCAGGACCCCGGCGGCCAGGCTGGCGGCACCGCGCCGCCGGGCGCGCTGCACGGCGCGGGCCACCGGGTCCGGCGGCGCCGACCGCGCGGCCACGGGTGGCACGGCCGGGGCGGGAACGGCCCGCCGGGCCACGAGCACGGCGCGGACCACGAGCACGAGGAACCACGCGCCCGTGACCAGCGCGAGCACCGACGCGGCCACGCGCACGAGGCTCGGGGCGGGCAGGACGAAGACGACGAGGGCACCGTTGAGCAGGACGACGCGGACGACGCCCGCACGGTCGAGCTCGGCCGCGACGGCCCGTGCGACGGCCGGCCCGCCGCCGAGGACCACGGGCAGCAGGTAGGCCAGCGCCCCGCCGAGCACCTGCGCGGCGAACCCGGCCACCGTGGCGGGGGCGAGTGCGGACAGCCGCGGGACGACGGCCTGCCAGTCGGGTGCGGACGCGACGACCACGCCGAGCGCGAGCACCGACGCGCCCCACCAGACGACCGCCGCCCCGACGCTGCCCGCGGCGAAGGTCACCGGGGGTGCGCCGCGCGCCTGCCGGACGAGCACCCGGGCGACGAGCCCGACGCCGACCATCACCACGCCCACGCCGACGCAGGTGACCGCGCGCACCCCGACGGCGGGGCCCGCGGCGGCGACGAGGACGCCGCCGACGAGGAGCTGCAGGGACCGCACGGCGGTGCGCTCGGCGACCTCGTCGATGCGGGTGTGCAGGATCGTCGGCCACAGCACGACGAGCGTGCCGGCGACGGTGACCCCGACCCAGCCGAGCAGCGTCAGCACCACGTGCGCGACGTACCACCGGGCGTAGTCCGCGGGCGCGGGCCCCGCGGCGGCCATCGCGACGCCGCACGCGACGCCCGGCACGAGCAGCGCGCCCGCGGCGACGTAGGCGCGCACGAGGTGTCCGAACCGGGACGGCAGGGCACCGCGGCGCTGCCGGCGGATCCCGACGACCTGGGCCACGGCGGCGGCGGCCACGGCGAGCGCACCCGCCACGAGCACGGCGGGCCGGGCGGTGAGGTGCCCGGCGACGACCGCGAGCGCCCCGGCGGTGTGCAGCGCGAGGCGCACGGCGAGCGCGCGCGGCGGCGCGGGGTGGCGCAGCAGAGTGTCGGCGAAGTGCTGGCTCCACACGAGGATCGCGGTGCTGACCGCGCCGAGCAGCGGCAGGTGCACGAGCACCCAGCCCGGCTCGGGCAGCACGCGGTGGACGAGGGTGGCGGCGGCCGCGGCGACGAGCCAGGCCAGGACGAGGGCGTTGGCGCGCAGGTGGCGCGAGGCCCGGTTCATCGCGGGCCGCCCGGGGCGAGGGCGACGGCGGCCGCGGGGGTGGCCGTGGGCGTCGTGGCCGGCGTGCGGCCCGGCACCCGGCCCGGCGGCGGGGCGGCGTCCGGCCCGCGCAGGACGCTGCCGGCCGCGAGCACGACGAAGGCGAGCACGGCGACGACGTTGCCGACCCCGCCGACCTGCACGACGACGTCGAGGCCGCGCGCGTCCCCCACGAGCACCCGCAGCGCCAGCGTCAGGTGCAGCAGTGCGAGCGGCACGTGCAGGACGGGCCGGTACGGCAGGGGGCGGCGCAGCACGGCGGGCAGGATCACCGGCGCGTGGGCCATGACCATGGACGTCACGAACCCGAGGAAGACGGCGTGCAGGGCGGCGTCGTAGGCGGGGCCGGCCAGGACGGGCCCGGCGACCAGCCACAGCGCGCCGGCCACCGCGAGCCAGCCGTACCCCGCGAGCATGGCCAGGGCCATGAACCGCGGCAGCCCGGTGCCGCGGACGGTGCGGCGGGCCACGTCGTGCCGCACGAGGACGGCGACGAGCCCCAGCACGACCGCGCCCAGGGCGGTCCACCCGACCGTGGGCACGGCGAGGGCGAGGGCGGCGGCGAGGGTCCAGCCGAGACCGAGCGCCCAGACGGCGTCCTCGACGCGCTCCCCGGGGGCGGCGACGCGCAGCAGCTCGAGGCGCTCACCGGCGACGGTGAGCACGAGGAACCCGGTGAGGCAGGGCACGAGGTGCGGCACGGCGGAGCCCGCGAGCCACAGCAGGGCGGCGGTGAGCGCGTGGACGGCGCCGAGCCCCTGCACGGCGAGCGCGGCGGAGCCCTGGCGCCGCCACACGACCCCGTAGACGGCGACGAGCCCGGCCGCACCGGCGACGAGGGCGCCCTGCCCGACCGTGAGCGGGAGGGGCGTGAGCAGCGCGAGGCCGCCGAGGCCCAGCAGCGCGGGGGCGGCGAGGGCCGTCCGGCGTCGCACCGCGACGGCGCGCTCGAGCGCGACGAGGGTGCCGACGAACCCGAGCACCATGAGCGGCCCGTGCACGTCGGCCCAGCGCTCCACCCGCACGGGGGCGGGCAGCCCGAGCAGCAGGAGGGCGGCGTCCAGCCCGGCGAGCAGCGCGAGGGCCGCGGGGGCGAGGAGCACCACGTGCCGCGGGACCCTGGTCCCAGTCTTTTCCACGGCACGACGGTATTTAATGACGACGACGCCACGCGCGGGACCTGGGTCCCGGACGCACCACGGGAGGCTGACGTGACCGACGACCCGCCCGACGACCTGACCGACGACGACCCCGACGACGACCCCGGCCGGGTCCGGCGCACCCCCGCCGCCCGGGTGCTCGCCGCACCCAGCCGCGTCGAGCTGCTGCACGTGCTCCAGGACGAGGGTCCGAGCACGACCGCCGCGCTCGCGAGCCGCACCGGGCTGCACGAGAACACGGTGCGCGAGCACCTCCAGCGCCTGGTCGACGCGCGGTTCGTGGTCCGCGAGACCGAGCGCCGCACCACCCGCGGCCGCCCGCGCAGCGTGTACCGCGCGACGACCCGTGACGACGTGCGCACCGACCCGGGGGCCGCCCGGCACCTGGCCGAGTCCGTGGCGCGCGCCCGGCTCACCAGCGTCCTGCTCGACGGCTACGGCACCGGCGTCGGCGACGTCGCGTCCGCGGCACGCCGGGCGGGCCGGGCGATGGTCGGCGACCTGCCGGACCTGCCGGCGGGCGAGGCCGACCAGGTGCTCGCGCTCGAGGCGCACCTGGACCGGCTGGGCTTCGACCCCGTCCTCGACGCCGACCGCACCGCGTTCGACCTGTGGCGCTGCCCCTTCCTCGACCTGGCGCGCGCCCGGCCCGAGGTCGTGTGCAGCGTGCACCTCGGCCTCGCTCAGGGCGTGCTCGAGCAGGTCGGCGGCCCCGTGCGGGCCGACCGTCTCGTGCCGTTCGTCGGGCCCCGGCGCTGCACGCTCCACCTGTCCGGCGCGTCCCGCCGGCCCGCCGCCCCGCACGCCGCCCGGCGCGCACCCACCGAAGGAGAGCCATGAACCAGCCCGTCGAGATCCTGCCCGCCGCACCCGAGCCCGCCGGCCGCACCTGCGGGTGCGGCGGCCACGACGAGGCCGACCCCGTGCTCGACGTGCGCACCATCCCGCACGCGATCCGGCACGCCGCGGTCTTCGGCGCGTTCGACGCGATCGCGCCGGGCGGGTCGCTCGTGATCGTGGCGCCGCACGCGCCGCTGCCGCTGCTCGCCCAGCTCGCCGAGCGCGCGCCGGTCGACGTCGAGCACCTCGTCGAGGGCCCGGAGGCCTGGCACGTGCGCGTGACGCGCCGCGCCGGGGCCTGACCGCGACGGCCGGTCCCGGTGCCCGGGACCGGCCGCGATTTTGCACGGTCGTCCGAGTCGCCCCGCCTTGGGCGAACCGGCAGAGTGACGAGCAGGAGGCCGCCGGACGGCCGCGCACGACCACGAAGGAGTGTTCGATGACGAGCACCACCCTGGCCCCGGACCTGTCGAACTGGGACCCCGAGGACCCGCAGAGGTGGGACCGGCGCCTCGCGTGGCGCACGCTGTGGGTCACCACCTACAACCTCACGCTCGCGTTCGCCGTCTGGTACCTGGTGAGCGCGATCGCCCCCCGGCTCACGGCCGTGGGCTTCGACCTGACCACCGCGCAGCTGTACTGGCTCGTGGCCCTGCCCGGGCTCGCGGGCGGCATCATGCGGCTGATCTTCATGTTCCTGCCGCCGGTGGTCGGCACGAAGACCCTCGTCGGCGGCTCCGCCACGCTGCTGCTGCTGCCGATGGTCGGGTGGACGCTCGCCGTGCGCGACACCACGACGTCGTACCCGATGCTCCTGCTGCTCGCGCTGGCGTGCGGGATCGGCGGCGGGGCGTTCGCCGGGTTCATGCCCTCGACCAGCTACTTCTTCCCCCGGTCGATGTCGGGGACGGCCCTGGGCCTGCAGGCCGGCATCGGCAACTTCGGGGTCAGCCTCATCCAGTTCCTCGTGCCGTGGGTCGTGGGCTTCGGGCTGCTCGGCACCGCCGTCCTCACCCCGCAGCAGACCGTCGAGGGCGGCGACCTGTGGCTGCACAACGCGGGGCTGGTGCTGATCCCGTGGGTGGTGCTGGGCATCGTGCTGGCGGCGGTGCTGCTGCGCCGCGTGCCGGTCACCGCGAACCTGCGCCAGCAGCTCGACATCTTCCGCGAGCGCCACACCTGGTACATGACCGCGATCTACACGATGACGTTCGGGGCGTTCTCCGGGTTCGCCGCCCAGCTCGGGCTGCTGGTCAACCAGGTGTACGGCGGGTTCGCCGACGCTCCCGACCCGTTGCGGTACGCGTTCCTCGGCCCGCTCCTCGGCTCGATCACCCGGGCCGCGTGGGGTCCGCTGTGCGACCGGTTCGGCGGAGCGGTGTGGACGTTCGTCGCAGGTCTGGGCATGACCGCCTCCACGGTGGTCGCGACGCTGTTCCTCACCCCGTCGGACGTCGGGGAGTTCACGTGGTTCCTCGTCGCGATGCTCGCGCTGTTCACGTTCGCGGGCATCGGCAACGCCGGCACGTTCAAGCAGATGCCCATGATCTTCCCGCGCCGCCAGGCCGGCGGCGTCATCGGGTTCACGTCCGCGATCGCCGCGTTCGGGCCCTTCCTGGTCGGCATGGCCCTGTCGGTGTGGACGCCGGTGGCGTTCTTCGTCGGCGCGGCCGCGTACTTCGCCGGCTGCACCGTCCTGGCCTGGCTCCAGTACGCCCGGCCCGGCGCACCCCGTCCCAGCTGACCGCGCCACCCCGACCGGCGCCCGGCCACCCACCGGGTCGTCCCGCACCCGCCCCACGGGAGGTCCGATGACCACCACCAGCCCCCGGCCCGGCACGTCCGCCGCCGACGCCCTCGTCCGGCTGGGCTCGCGCCTGCGCCGCGGCGAGGTCTCGCCCGACCTGCGCAGCCTGTTCCTCGAGGGCGGGCGCGAGGGCGACGTGTTCTACCGGGACCGGTGGAGCCACGACAAGGTCGTGCGCTCCACCCACGGCGTCAACTGCACGGGCTCGTGCTCGTGGAAGGTGTACGTCAAGGACGGCATCATCACCTGGGAGACGCAGCAGACCGACTACCCGTCGGTGGGCCCCGACTCCCCGGAGTACGAGCCGCGGGGCTGCCCGCGCGGTGCGGCGTTCTCCTGGTACACGTACTCCCCCACACGCATCCGCTACCCGTACGTGCGGGGCGCCCTGCTGCGCGCGTACCGCGAGGCGAAGGCCCGCACCGGCGACCCCGTCGAGGCGTGGAGGGCCGTGACGTCCGACCCCGACCCCGCGTACAAGCGGGCCCGCGGCAAGGGCGGCCTGGTGCGCGCGTCGTGGGACGAGGCCGCGGAGATCGTCGCGGCGGCGCACGTGCACACCATCGAGGAGTACGGGCCGGACCGGGTCGCGGGCTTCTCGCCCATCCCGGCGATGTCGATGGTCTCTCACGGCGCCGGGGCCAGGTTCGTCTCCATGCTCGGCGGCACCATGCTCTCGTTCTACGACTGGTACGCCGACCTGCCGGTGGCCTCCCCGCAGGTGTTCGGCGACCAGACCGACGTGCCGGAGTCCGCCGACTGGTGGAACGCGGCGTACCTCGTCATGTGGGGCTCCAACGTGCCGGTGACGCGCACGCCCGACGCGCACTTCATGGCCGAGGCGCGCTACCGCGGGCAGAAGGTCGTCACCGTCAGCCCCGACTACGCCGACAACACGAAGTTCGCCGACGAGTGGCTCGCCCCGCACCCCGGCACGGACGGCGCCCTGGCCATGGCCATGGGGCACGTGGTGCTGCGCGAGTTCCTCGTCGAGCGGCGCACCCCCCGGTTCGTGGACTACCTGCGCCGCTTCACCGACGCCCCGCACCTGGTCCGGCTGGTGCCCCGCGGCGACGCGTACGTCCCCGACAAGTTCCTCACGGGCGACCGGCTGCCCGCACCGTCGGCCGACCGCGACGCGGCCTTCCAGACCGTGGTCCTCGACGAGGAGGGCACCCCCGTGGTCCCGCAGGGCACCCTGGGGCACCGGTTCGACCCGGCGAAGGCCGGGACGTGGAACCTGCTGCTGGGCGACGTCGAGCCGCAGCTGTCGGTCGCCGACCTCGGCACGTGGGACGGCGCGGCGGTCGCGGTCGACCTGCCGCGCTTCGACGTCGCGCCCGACGCCGGCCACGAGCACGAGGGCGGCGCCGGCGTCGTGCGCCGCGGCGTGCCCGTGCACCGCGTCGGCGACCACCTCGTCACCACCGTGTTCGACCTGCTCCTGGCCCAGTACGGGGTCGGCCGCGACGGCCTGCCGGGCACCTGGCCCACCGGGTACGACGACGCGTCGACCCCCGGGACGCCCGCGTGGCAGGAGGAGATCACGTCGGTGCCGGCCTCCACGGCGGCCCGCATCGGGCGCGAGTTCGCCCAGAACGCCGAGGACTCCGGCGGGCGGTCGATGATCCTCATGGGCGCCGGCACCAACCACTGGTTCCACTCCGACACGATCTACCGCACGTTCCTCGCACTGGTGCACATGACGGGCTGCCAGGGCGTCAACGGCGGCGGCTGGGCGCACTACGTCGGGCAGGAGAAGTGCCGGCCCGTCACCGGGTGGGCGCAGTACGCGTTCGGCCTGGACTGGGCCCGGCCGCCGCGGCAGATGATCGGCACCGCCTTCTGGTACCTGGCCACCGACCAGTGGCGGTACGACGGGCTGCCCGCCGACGCGCTCGCCTCGCCGCTCGCGCGGGGCACGTTCGCCGACCGCACCACGGCCGACTGCCTCGTGGAGTCCGCGCAGCGCGGCTGGATGCCCTCGTACCCCACGTTCGACCGCAACCCCCTGGACCTGGCCGACGAGGCCGCCGCGGCGGGCGTCGAGCCGGCCGCGCACGTCGTCGCCGAGCTCGAGGCGGGACGGCTGGGCTGGGCGTGCCAGGACCCGGACGACCCCCGCAACTTCCCGCGCGTGCTCAACGTGTGGCGCGCCAACATCCTCGGGTCCTCGGGCAAGGGCAACGAGTACTTCCTGCGGCACCTGCTCGGCACCGACAGCGCGGTCCGGGCGGAGGAGGCCGCGCCCGACCGCCGGCCCCGCACCATGACGTGGCGGGAGGAGGCGCCGCGCGGCAAGCTCGACCTGCTGGTCACGAGCGACTTCCGCATGACCTCGACGACGCTGTTCTCCGACGTGGTGCTGCCCGCGGCGACCTGGTACGAGAAGCACGACCTGTCGACGACGGACATGCACCCGTTCGTGCACTCGTTCAACCCGGCGATCTCCCCGCCGTGGCAGACCCGGACCGACTTCGACGTGTTCGCGACCCTCGCCCGCGAGGTCCAGCGCGTCGGCGGGCAGCGCCTGGGCGTGCGCCGCGACCTCGTCGCCGTCCCGCTCATGCACGACACCCCGGACGAGCTCGCGACCCCGCACGGCAGCGTCCCGGCGGCCGACCACCGGCCCGGGGTGACGATGCCCCGCCTCGTCGTCGTCGAGCGCGACTACACGAGCATCGGCGACCGGTGGGCCGCGCTCGGCCCGCTGACCGCGAGCGCCGGCATGGTCACCAAGGGCGTCGCGTTCTCCCCCGACCAGGAGGTCGCGGCCCTGGCCCGGACCAACGGGACCGTGGCCGCGGGGCCGGCGGCGGGCCGCCCGCGGCTCGACGAGGCCCGGCAGGTGTGCGAGACGATCCTCGCGCTGTCGGGCACGACCAACGGCCGTCTCGCGGTGCAGGGGTTCGAGCACGTCGAGGCCCGCACGGGCACGTCGCTGGCGGAGCTGGCGCGCGACCACGAGGGCGAGCGGATCCGGTTCGCGGACGTGCAGGCCCGCCCGGTGGCGGTGATCACCTCGCCCGAGTGGTCGGGCTCCGAGCACGGGGGCCGGCGGTACTCGGCGTTCACGATCAACGTCGAGCACCACAAGCCGTGGCACACGCTGACCGGCCGCCAGCACTTCTACCTCGACCACGACTGGATGACCGAGCTCGGCGAGGCGCTGCCGGTGTACCGGCCGCCGCTCGACCTGCACCGGCTGTTCGGGGACGCCCGCCCGGGGTCGACCGCGCCGACGGGCGCACCGGGGTCGGAGGGCCACGCGGAGGTCGCGGTGCGGTACCTGACGCCGCACTCGAAGTGGTCGATCCACTCCGAGTACCAGGACAACCTGTTCATGCTGTCGCTGTCGCGCGGCGGCCCGACGATCTGGATGTCGCCGCAGGACGCCGAGCGGATCGCGGTGCGCGACAACGACTGGGTCGAGGCGTACAACCGCAACGGCGTCGTCGTGGCCCGGGCGATCGTCTCGCACCGCATGCCCGCCGGGACCGTGTACATGTACCACGCCAAGGACCGGACGGTGGACGTGCCGCGGTCGGAGACGTCGGGGCTGCGCGGCGGCATCCACAACTCCCTGACGCGGGTGCTGCTCAAGCCCAGCCACCTCGTCGGCGGCTACGCCCAGCTGTCGTTCGCGTTCAACTACCTCGGGCCGACGGGCAACCAGCGCGACGAGGTCACCACGATCCGCCGCCGCTCGCAGGAGGTCGAGTACTGATGGCGGGTGCACCGAGCACGACGACCGGACCACGAGCCGCAGGACCGACCGCTGGGGGTGCCCGATGAGGGTCATGGCGCAGATGGCGATGGTGATGAACCTCGACAAGTGCATCGGGTGCCACACGTGCTCGGTGACCTGCAAGCAGGCGTGGACGAACCGCACGGGCGTGGAGTACGTGTGGTTCAACAACGTCGAGACCCGGCCAGGCGTGGGGTACCCGCGCACCTACCAGGACCAGGACCGGTGGCTGGGCGGGTGGGAGCGCACGCGGCGCGGGCGGCTGCGCCTGCGGGCCGGGGGGCGGCTGCGCAAGCTCACGCAGATCTTCTCCAACCCGACGCTGCCGAGCATCGACGACTACTACGAGCCGTGGACGTACGACTACGACGTGCTGCTGTCCTCGCCGCAGGGCGAGCACACACCGGTCGCGCGGCCGAAGTCGCTGATCACCGGCGAGGACATGCAGATCCGGTGGTCGGCCAACTGGGACGACAACCTCGGCGGCTCGGGCGAGACGATGGCCGACGACCCCGTGCTGGCGACGATGAGCACGCAGGTCAAGGCCGAGCTCGAGCAGGCGTTCATGTTCTACCTGCCGCGCATCTGCGAGCACTGCCTCAACCCGTCGTGCGTGGCGTCCTGCCCGTCGGGCGCGATGTACAAGCGCGTCGAGGACGGCATCGTCCTCGTCGACCAGGACCGCTGCCGCGGCTGGCGCATGTGCGTGACGGGCTGCCCGTACAAGAAGGTCTACTTCAACCACAAGACCGGCAAGGCCGAGAAGTGCACGCTGTGCTACCCGCGCCTGGAGGTCGGCCTGCCGACGGTGTGCTCCGAGACGTGCGTGGGGCGCCTGCGCTACCTCGGCCTCGTCCTGTACGACGAGGAGCGGGTGCTGGCGGCCGCGTCCGTCGAGGACCCGACCGCGCTGCTCGACGCGCAGCGGTCGGTGCTGCTGGACCCCCACGACCCGGAGGTCGTCGCGGCGGCACGCGCCGCCGGGATCCCCGACGACTGGGTCGAGGCCGCCCAGCGCTCTCCCGTGTGGCGCCTGATCAGCGAGTTCGAGGTCGCGCTGCCCCTGCACCCGGAGTACCGCACGATGCCGATGGTCTGGTACATCCCGCCGCTGTCGCCGGTCGTCGACGTGGTGCAGGGCACGGGCGCCGACGCCGAGGACGCACCGACGCTGTTCGCGGCGATCGACCGTCTGCGCATCCCCGTGGAGTACCTCGCGGGGCTGTTCACGGCGGGCGACGTCCGGCCCGTGCAGGACGTCCTGCAACGGCTCGCGGCGATGCGCGCGCACATGCGCAACGTCAACCTCGGCACCGAGCAGGACCCGCGGATCGCCGCGTCGGTCGGCATGACCGGCGACGAGGTCGAGCAGATGTACCGCCTGCTGGCGATCGCGAAGTACGAGGACCGGTACGTGATCCCCAGCGCCCACGCGGAGGTCGCGCGCGACCTGGAGGAGATCGCGTCGGGGTGCTCGCTCGACGGCGACGGCGGCCCCGGCATGGGGGGCGCCGGGCCGTTCGGCTCCTCGAGCGGGCGCCCCGTGCGCGCCAGCGTCGAGACGTTCCACGCGCTCGCGGACCGGCAGCGGGCCGACCGGCCGGCCGGCGGGGCGCCCGGGCGCGTCAACCTGCTCAACTGGGACGGCAACGGCACGGCGCCCGGGGTGTTCCCGCCCGCACCGGGTGAACCGGGCTACGGCGAGGGCCCGGAGGTCGGGCGGTGAGCCGCCGGGCCCCCGCGCTGCCGTTCCTCGACCCGGTGCCCGTGGACGCGGAGCAGCGGGCGACGACGCACATGGCCGCCGCCCTGCTGCTCGCCTACCCCGACGAGGGGCACGCCGACGTGCTGACCGGCGTGCGCGACGCCCTGCCGACCCTGCCGGCGGCGGTCCGCGGCGCGCTGGCGCGTCACGTCGACGCCGTCGAGGGGTGGGACCTCGCGCAGCGGCAGACCCACTACGTCGAGACGTTCGACCTGCGCCGCCGCTGCGCCCTGCACCTGTCGTACTACTCCGCGGGCGACACCCGCCGGCGTGGCATGGCGCTCGTGACGTTCGTCGAGGCGTTCCGCGCGTGCGGGTGGCAGCCGCCCGACGACGAGCTGCCCGACCACCTGCCCGCCGTGCTGGAGCTGTCGGCGCGCGACCGCGGCGAGATCCCCGCGCTGCTGCTCGGCGCGCACCGGGAGGGCGTGGAGGTGCTGCGCTCGGCGCTGCACGCCCTGACCAGCCCGTACGCGCACGTCCTGGACGCGGTGTGCCGCACGCTGCCGCCCGTGGACGCCCGCGCGGCGGCCCGGTTCGCCGACCTGGTCGCCGCCGGCCCGCCGCAGGAGACCGTCGGCCTGGCCTCTCCCCTGCTCCCCTTCCCCACCGTGCGACCCTCGGAGGTGCCGGCATGACCAGCACGGACGTCCTGCTGTGGGTCGCGGTCCCCTACGTCGCCGCGGCCGTGTTCGTCGTCGGGCACCTGTGGCGGTACCGGTACGACCAGTTCGGGTGGACGACCCGCTCGTCGCAGGTCTACGAGAACCGGCTGCTGCGCTGGGGGTCGCCGATGTTCCACGTCGGGATCCTCATGGTCGTCGGCGGCCACGTCGTGGGCCTGCTCGTGCCGCGCACCTGGCTGGAGGCCGTCGGCGTCACCGAGCACGCCTACCACCTGGGGGCGACCTGGCTCGGCACGGTCGCCGCGGTGCTGACCCTCGCGGGCCTGGCGATCCTGGTGTACCGACGCCGCACGGTCGGGCCGGTGTTCCTCGCGACGACCCGCAGCGACAAGCTCATGTACGTCGTGCTCGGCGCGACGCTGCTGCTCGGCACGGCCGCCACCGTGATGTTCCAGGTGCTCGGGGACGCGTACGACTACCGGGGGTCGATCGCGCCGTGGATGCGCGGCCTGCTCACCTTCCGCCCCGACGCCGGCCTCATGGCCGACGTGCCGCTGATGTTCCAGCTGCACGTGCTCAGCGCCCAGGTGCTCTTCGCGATCTGGCCGTTCACCCGGCTCGTGCACGTGTTCTCCGCCCCCGTGGGCTACCTGGTGCGGCCGTACGTGGTGTACCGCTCCCGCGACGACCGGCGCACGGGCTCACGCGCCGTGCGTCCCGGCTGGGAGCGGGTCGAACGACCCGGGGGCGCCCGCCGCCGCTGAGCGGCCGCCCCCGCCGCGACGCCTGAGAGGATCGACCCATGCCCGACCTGGAGGCCCTGTCCGCCACCCACCTCGAGCTCGCCCGGCACGACCCGCACGGGCGCAGCGCACGGCTCGTCGTGCACGACGGCGAGCTGCGGCAGACCGTGCTGGCCCTCGTCGCCGGTGCGCGGCTCGGCGAGCACGCGTCGCCGCCGGCGGCGAGCCTGCAGGCGCTGCGGGGCCGGGTGCGCGTCGAGGCCGCGGGCGAGCTGCAGCAGGAGGTCGCCGCGGGCGAGCTGGCGCTGCTCACGCACGAGCGGCACGCCGTGGTAGCGCTGGAGGACAGCGTGCTGCTGCTGACCACGGTCACCGGCGTCGCGGGCGGGTCGCACGGATGAGCGCCGCGCCCGCGGCCCGGCCCGGCCCCCTCGTCGCACCCGGTCCGGCGCTGACCGCGGCGCAGGTCGAGCGGTACGCCCGGCACCTCGCGCTCGACGAGGTCGGCGAGACGGGGCAGCGCCGCCTGCTGGCCGCCCGCGTGCTGGTCGTGGGGGCCGGCGGGCTCGGCTCCCCCGTGCTGCTGTACCTCGCCGCCGCGGGCGTGGGCACCCTGGGCGTGGTCGACGACGACGTGGTCGACGTGTCGAACCTCCAGCGGCAGGTGCTGCACGGCACCGCCGACGTGGGCCGGCGCAAGGTCGACTCCGCCGCCGACGCCGTCCGGGCGCTGGACCCCGCCCTCGACGTGCGCGTCCACCCCGTGCGGCTCGACGCGTCGACGGCCCGCGACGTGCTGGCCGGGTACGACCTGGTGGTGGACGGCTCGGACAACTTCGCCACCCGCTACCTGCTGAACGACGTCTGCGCCGAGCTCGGGCTGCCGTGGGTGTGGGGGTCGCTGCAGCGGGGGCACGCGCAGGTCGCGACGTTCTGGACGCGGCCCCCCGCGGGCGCGGGCGTGGACCTGCGCGACGTGTTCGGCGAGGCGCCGCCCGACGGCGCCGTGCCCTCGTGCGCGCAGGACGGCGTGCTGGGCGTGGTGTGCGCCGCGGCGGGCGCCGCGATGGCCATGGAGGTCGTCCGCCTCGTGTGCGGCACGGGCCGGTCCCTGCTCGGCCGGGTCGCGGTCCACGACGCGTTCGACGGCACGTGGCGGGACGTGCCCGTGCGCCGCGACCCGGCCCGCGCCGTGGCCGACCCCGTGGCCGACCCCGTGCCCGGCACCGCGCCCGGTCCCGCGCCCGGGACGGCCCGGGTCCCCGCGGCGCCCCCGGCCCCGCGGACCGCCGCGCCGGCGGCCCCCGCACGCACCATCGGGGCCGACGAGCTGGCCGCGATGCTCGCCGCCCGCGACGCCGGCACCCTGGCCCTCGACGTGGTCGACGTGCGGGACCGCACGGAGTTCGTGCACGGCTCCGTGCCCGGTGCGCGCCACGTCCCGCTGGAGGCGTTCGTGGACGGCTCCGCGCTGCTGGACGTGCCCGACGACCGGACCCTCGTCGTGGTCTGCCGGGTCGGCTCCCGGTCCGCCCACGCCGCGGCCCTGGCGCGCGCCGCCGGCGTGCGCGACGTGCACCACCTGCACGGCGGGCTGGCCGCGTGGCGGGCCGGGCGCACGGTCCGCGCGTGACCGCGCCGCGGGCCGCCCCCGTGCCACCGGCCCGCCGCGCGTCGCCGGCTCAGCCCGGGTGGTCGCCGCCGCCCAGCTGGCCCAGCGCGTGGGGCAGCACCCGGGTGAGCACGCGCAGCGCGTCCCGGCACGCACCGGGCGACCCCGCGACGTTCACCAGCAGCGTCCGCCCGGCCACGCCCGCGACGCCGCGCGAGAGCATCCCCGCGGCCACGCCCCGGGCCACGGCGTCCGCCCGCAGCGCCTCCGCGACGCCCGGCACCGACCGCTCGACGACCCGGGCGGTCACCTCGGGCGTCAGGTCCCGCGGGCCCAGACCGGTACCACCCGTCGTCAGCACCAGCGCGACCCCCGCGGCCACGGCCGCCCGCAGCACCTCCTCGACGGGCGCGCCGTCCGGGACGACCACGGGGTCGTCGACGCCCAGGCCGAGCGCCCGCAGGCCCTCGACGAGGACCGGGCCCGAGCGGTCCTCGTACACGCCCGCGGAGGCGCGGTCCGAGACCGTGACCACGAGGGCCCGCAGGCCGGCGCCGTCCGGGCCCGGGGGCGCGGCACCCGGTCCGGCGTCAGGCACGGCGCCACTCGCCGGAGCGGCCGCCGTCCTTGTGCTCGACCCGCAGGTCGGTCAGGTGCGCGCCCCGGTCGACGGCCTTGACCATGTCGACCAGCGTCAGCCCGGCCGCGGCGACGCACGTGAGGGCCTCCATCTCGACGCCCGTGCGGTCCGCGGTGCGCACGTGCGCGTCGATGTGCACGCCGTCGTCGACGACCTCGAGCTCGACCCGCACGCCGTGGATCGCCACGGGGTGGCACAGCGGCACCAGGTCGGGCGTGCGCTTGGCGGCCTGGATGCCCGCGATCCGCGCGACCGCGAGCGCGTCACCCTTGGGCACGCCCTCGCCGCGCAGGAGCGCCACGACCTGCGGCGTCGTCACCAGCCGGCCGGTGGCGCGGGCCGTGCGGACCGTGACCTCCTTGTCGGCGACGTCGACCATGTGCGCGGCACCGCGCGCGTCGACGTGCGTGAGGCGGGCGTCGGGGTCGGTCATGCGTCGTGCTCCCTCAGGTCGATCACGGTCACGGTCTGCCCGGGCGTCACGTGCGTCACGGGCTCGGGCAGGTCGATCAGCGCGTCGGCGGTGGCCAGCGCGCCCAGCAGGTGCGAGCCGGGCCCGCCGACGGCGGCGACGCGGGGCTCGGGGCCGGACAGGTCGAGCGCCCCGCGCAGGAGCTGGCGGCGCCCCTGCGGGGAGCGCACCTCCCCCACGAGCCGGGCGCGCAGCGTGCGCCGCCGGGTCCGCGACGCGCCGAGCATGTGCCGGACCAGCGGGCGCACGAAGACCTCGAACGAGACGAACGCGCTGACGGGGTTGCCGGGCAGCGCCACGACGGGCGTCCCGTCGGCGAGCCGCCCGGTGGCCTGCGGCCTGCCGGGCTGGACCCGCACGTGCACGAGCTCGGCGGCGCCGACGGCCGTCAGGGCGTCCCGCACCACGTCGTACGCGCCGACGGACACCCCGCCGGTCGTCACGACGAGGTCGGCCCGGGCCGCGAGCGCGGCGAGCGCGTCCTGGACGGCCCGCACGTCGTCGGGCACGACCACGACGTCGACGACCTCGGCGCCCGCGGCGCGCGCGGCGGCCGCGAGCTGGACGCCGTTGGACTCGTGGATCTGCCCGTGCGCGAGCGGCTGCCCGGCGGCGACGAGCTCGGAGCCGGTCGACACGACCGCGACGCGGGGGCGGCGGTGGACGTCGACGCGGGCGTGCCCGGTGGCGGCGAGCAGGCCGAGCGCCCCGGCGCCCAGCACGTCCCCCGCGCGCAGCAGCACCTGGCCGGCGCGCACGTCCTCCCCGCGCCGGCGCACGTGCGCCCCGGCGGCCACGACGTCGTCGACGCGGACCCGTCCGGTCCCGCCGTCGGTGCGCTCGACGGGCAGCACGGTGTCGGCGCCGGCGGGCAGGGGGGCGCCCGTCATGATCCGCACGGCCGCGCCGGCGGGCACGTGCACGGACCGGGTGTCCCCGGCGGGGACGTCGTCGGCGACGTCGAGCACGGCGCCCGCGACGAGGTCGGTGGCCCGCAGCGCGTACCCGTCCATGGCCGAGTTGTCCCACGGCGGCAGGTCCACGGTGCTCGCGACGTCCGTGGCGAGCGCGAGGCCGAGGGCGTCCGCCAGCGGGACCGCCTGCACGGGCGTCGGCCCGGCCAGCGCGAGCACGGCGGCCGCGTGCTCGTCGAGCGTGCGGACCGGGCGCGGCGGCACGGCGGCGTGCGGGGCGGCGTCGGGCATGGGCCCAACCTACTGCCGGGCCGGGGCCCGTCCCGCGGACGTCCGGACGCCGCCGCACGGGGCCGTCCGTATCATCGCCGGATGCCACCCGTGAGCGCCGCCGGACCGAGCGCCGCCGGACCGAGCGCCGCCGGCGCCCCGCAGGCGACCGCGGGCACCGACGGGACGGCCGGCGTGCCGGGCGACGGCGGCCTCCACGACCGGTGGGGGCGCGTGGCGACGGACCTGCGGGTCTCGCTGACGGACCGCTGCAACCTGCGCTGCACGTACTGCATGCCGGCCGAGGGCCTGCCGTGGGCGCCGGACGAGACGGTGCTGACCGACGCCGAGGTGGTCCGGCTGGTGCGCGTCGCCGTCGAGCGCCTCGGCGTGCGGGAGGTCCGCTTCACCGGCGGCGAGCCGCTGCTGCGCCGCGGGCTGGAGGGCATCGTCGCGGCGACCTCGGCGCTGCGCACCCCGGACGGCGCACCCGTCGGCACGGCCCTGACCACCAACGGCCTGGGCCTGGACAAGCGGGCCGCAGCCCTCGCCGCGGCGGGCCTGGACCGCGTCAACGTGTCGCTGGACTCCCTCGACGCGGCCCGGTTCGCCACCATCACCCGCCGCGACCGCCTGCCCGACGTCCTCGCCGGGCTGCGCGCGGCCCAGGCGGCCGGGCTCGGCCCCGTGAAGGTCAACGCCGTGCTGGTCCGCGGCGTCAACGAGGACGAGGCCGTCCCGCTGCTGGCGTGGGCGCTCGAGCACGGCTACCACCTGCGGTTCATCGAGCAGATGCCGCTGGGCCCGCACGGCTCGTGGAGCCGCGAGGACCTCGTCTCGGCGCGCGAGATCCTCGACGCGCTCACCGCGGCGTTCGACCTCGTCGACGCGCCCGCGGGCGAGCGCGGTGCCGCGCCGGCGGAGACGTGGACGGTCCGCGGGCACCCGGGCGCGACGGTCGGGGTCATCGGGTCGGTGACCCGGCCGTTCTGCGGCGCGTGCGACCGCACCCGGCTGACCGCCGACGGCCAGGTCCGCAGCTGCCTGTTCGCCCGCGAGGAGCACGACCTGCGCGCCCTGCTGCGCGGCGGCGCCGACGACGAGGCGCTCGCGCAGGCCTGGCGCGCGGCGATGCTCGGCAAGAAGCCCGGGCACGGCATCGACGACGTCGGCTTCCTGCAGCCGGCCCGGACCATGAGCGCGATCGGAGGATGACGTGACGACGACGACGGCACCGGTGACGGTGCGGTACTTCGCGGCGGCCCACGAGGCCGCGGGCGTCGCCGAGGAGGTCGTCCCGCTCGCCGGCGGCGCGACGGTCGGCGACCTGCTCGACGCGCTGGCGCAGCGGCACGGGCCCGGCCTGCGCGACGTGCTGGCCCTGTGCGCCGTCCTCGTCGACGGGACCCTGCACCGCGACCGCGACCGCCCGCTCGGCACCCCGACGACCGTCGACGTCCTGCCGCCCTTCGCCGGCGGCTGAGCCGGCGCGTCGACCGCGGTCCCCGCAGCAGCGGGTCAGGCGCAGTTGACCCACTCGTGCGTGCCGTCGGCGAAGACCTGCCGCTTCCACACCGGCAGCCGCGCCTTGACCTCGTCGACCAGCAGCGCCGCGGCCTCGAACGCCTCCTGCCGGTGCGCGGCGCTCACCGCGACGCCCAGCGCGCACGCGCCGACGCCCAGCGGGCCCACCCGGTGCACGCACGCGACGGCGTCCACGGGCAGCCGCGCCGCGACGTCCGCGACCACCTGGGCCAGCACCGCCCCGGCGTCGGGGTGCGCGACGTACTCGATCGACGTCACCGCACGCCCGTGGTCGTGGTCGCGCACGACCCCGGCGAACGTGACGACCGCACCCGCC
Organism: Cellulomonas oligotrophica; assembly: GCF_013409875.1. Lineage (GTDB taxonomy): Bacteria > Actinomycetota > Actinomycetes > Actinomycetales > Cellulomonadaceae > Cellulomonas > Cellulomonas oligotrophica. The sequence goes on along the minus strand of NZ_JACCBK010000001.1, from coordinate 175,334 downwards.
GCGGGTGCGTCGACGGCACCGGCGAGCGCGGCGACGTCGACGACGGCGTCGGTGACCTCGGCGACGACGACCCGCCGTGCCGGCTCGGTCAGGCGCGAGGAGTCACGGGTGGTCTCGGGCACGGGACCACCCTAGGCCGCGACCGCCGTGCCGGCGGCTACGCTGACGGGCGTGCGCTACCGGGTGAGCGAGGCCGCGACTTTCCTGGGCGTCAGCGACGACACGGTGCGCCGATGGGTCGAGGCCGGCCGGCTCACGGCCGTGCGCGGCGCCTCGGGCCGCCAGGAGGTCGAGGGCGCCGACCTGGCCCGGCTCGCCACGGAGCTCGCCGACGACCCGGTGCCCGGGCGCACCTCGGCCCGCAACCGCATGCCGGGCATCGTCACCCGGGTGGTCCGGGACACCGTGATGGCGCAGGTCGACGTGCAGGCGGGGCCGTTCCGCCTGGTGTCGCTCATCAGCCGGGAGGCGGCCGACGAGCTCGCCCTCGAGCCCGGCGTGCGGGTCGTCGCCGCGGTCAAGGCGACCGTCGTCACCGTCGAGCGCCCCGAGCCGGTGTGAGCGGGACCGCCGCGCACCGGGCGGCACCGGGCGACGTCGTCGTGGTCGTCCCCGCGGGCGGCACGTCACGGCGCATGGGCGGGACCGACAAGACGGCCCTCGACCTGGCGGGGCGCACCGTGCTCGAGCACCTGCTGGACGGGCTGACGGGCTGGCCGGTCGTCGTGGTCGGGCCCCCGCGCGGCCGGGTCGGCGGCCCCGGGGTCCGCTGGGTGCGGGAGGACCCGCCCGGCGGCGGTCCGCTCGCCGCGCTCGCGGCCGGGCTGCGGGCCGCTCCCGACGCCGCCGTGCTGGTCGCGGTCGCCGGCGACCAGCCGTTCGCCGGCCCCGTGGTCCCGCTGCTGCTGCAGGCGCTCGCCGACGACCCCGACGCGGACGTCGCGGCGGCGGCCGGCTCCGACGGACGCGCCCAGCCGCTGCTGTCGGCGTACCGGACGCGCGCCGTCGGGGCGCTCCTGCGCCAGGACGTCACCTCGCGGCCGGTCCGGCTGCTCGCCGAGGGTCTGCGCCGCACGGTCGTACGCGTCGACGACGACGCCGTGCTCGACGTGGACGACCCCGCGGACGCCGCGCGCGCCCTCGCCGTGGCGTACCGGCGCGCGGGAGCCTGACCGGCCGTCCGACCTGCTAGGCCGCCGGGCCGGAGCCGCCGTCGGACGGAGGCGAGCCGTCCGCGCGCCCGGCGACCTGGGCGTCGACCACCGCGAGGAGCTCGCGGACCCGGTCCTCCTGCTCCCGCGCGTCGCCGCCGGCCCTGCCGGCTGCCAGGCCGACGAGGAACGCGGTCGTGGGGCCCGCGGGGCGCGCGACGCCGTGGGCCACGTCGCGCACCATGTCGAGCACCGGGCCGCACGTGGCGAGGGCGAGCTCGGGCTCGACCCCCAGCTCGCGGGCGACCTGCACCAGCCACGCGTCCAGCGTGCGCGGGTCGCTCACGACCGGTCCTGCCCGGTCTGCACCGAGGTCGCGTCGAAGGCGCCGCCGCGGACGTGGGCCGCCATGGCCTCGACCCGCACCGCCTGGTCCCGGCTGCGCTCGACGAGCCCGTCGATGCGGGGGCCGTCCAGCCCGAGGTCGTCGGCGTGCGCGCGCAGCGTGAGCCAGCCGAGCCGCTTGCCCTCGATCCCGGAGCGGACGACCTCCAGCTCGAGGAGCGGCGTCAGCGGCGAGGGCGTGCGCAGGCGACGGTTCGGCTTGAGCCGGGCGGCACGCTCGGCCACCGCCGCGAGGACGCGCTTGCTGCGCGAGGGTGCGAGCCCGAGGTCGCGGGCCGTGGCCAGGTGCAGCGCACGCTCCTCGACGAGCTCGGCGCGCAGGCGGGCCAGGTCGTCGGACACGTCGACCAGGCCCGGCGCGCCCTGCATCCGGCCGAGACGTTCGATGATGCCGGTCGCACCCGTCACGTGGTCCTCCACGTACGTCTCGACCAGCCCGAGGTCCACCGTCGTCGTCATCGCTGCTCCTCGCGTCGTCGTGCCCCGATGCTGCACCCCACCGCGGGACCGTGCTCAGCGAGCCGCAGGCACGACCCTCACGGTCAGACCTCCTCGGACGCCCGGGCGGGGCTCTGCTCGACGGCGGCCGGTGCGGTGTCCGCGTCAGGGACCGTCAGGTGCGGGCGGCTGCGGCTGGCCTGCGGGCGGTAGACGATCCGCGAGTGGAAGACGAACCGGGCGAGGAAGGCCACGACGAGCGTGATCGCGGTGGCCAGGACGGCCGCCACGTGCACGGTCTCGACGAGGATCCCGACCACGGGCAGGCGCAGCACGGTCTCGACGTTGTTGAACGTGAACGACTGCACGAACCGCGACCAGACGCCCTTGCCCTCGTGCCGCAGGTCGCGGAACACGAACCGCTCCTGGAGCAGGAAGTTGCCGATGATCGTGGCCTCGGCCGCGATGATCGCGGCGGGCAGCCACATCATCCCGAGCGTGGTCAGCAGTGCCACGATCGCGACGTTCGCGACGGCACCGATGCCGCCGATGATCGCGAAGCGGGACATGCGGCCGAAGCGCAGGCCCGCGAGCTGCCAGAGGAAGTGCAGGCCCTGCGCGAGGTTCGCCTTGGACTCCCCGGCGAAGCGCTCGCCGAAGACGAACGGCACCTCGGCGACCTGGAGCCGGTGCCGCGCCAGGATCTCGAGGAGGATCTTGAAGCCGCGCGGGCGCAGCGCCTGCATGTCGAGGGCGTCGCGGCGGACCGCGAAGAACCCGGTCATCGGGTCCGAGCAGTCGCGCAGGCGGACGGGGAACATGCCGCGCGTCAGCGCCGTGGAGGTGGAGGACACGGCGCGGCGGACCGCGCCCGACAGGCCCTCGCTCGACCCGTCCTCGATGTAGCGGGACGCGACGACGACGTCGACGCCCGGCTCGGCCGCACGCTCGAGCATGGTGGGGATGAGCTCGGGCGGGTGCTGCAGGTCACCGTCCATGACGAGGCACCACTGCGCGTCGGACGCCGCGAAGCCGGCGGTCACGGCGCCGCCGAGGCCCCCGACGGGCTCGTCCCGGTGGAGCACGCGCACGGGGTACCCCGCGGTCGGGGCCAGGGAGCGGACCACGTCGGCGGTGTCGTCGGAGGAGTCGTCGACCACGAGCAGCTCGGCGTCCAGGCCCTGCACGGCGGCACCGACGCGGCGGACGAGCTCGGGCATGTTGGGCGCCTCGTTGTACGTCGGCACCACGACCGTGACCAGGCGCCTGCCCGCCTGCTCCCCGCTCGTCTGCCCTGCCGGCCCTGCTCCGTGCATCGTGCCTCCTCCGACGGCTGCCCGCGGCGTCGCACCGTGACGGGCACGCCACGGTAACCAACGTCGCCGTGCCCGGCGAACGTCGTCGGGCGCTCCTAAGGGTTTCACACGTCGGGTAGGCCCTGTGTCAGATCGGAGGCCCGGCCCGGGGGCGACAGGGGCCGCCGGGCCCGGCAGGATGACGGCGTGCACCGTGACGTCTTCGCCCGCATGTCCCTCCAGGTCTCCGAGCCGGCGACCCTCGTGCTGGCGGTGACGGTCGACGCCGGCCACCGCGCCGACGAGCAGCTCGACGTGCACGTCGACGACGAGCCCGTCGACGTCCGCGAGCTCGTCGACGCGCACGGCACCCGCCTGCACGTGGTCCGGGCCCCGCGCGGCGAGGTCCGCGTGGCGTACCGGGCGCGCGTCGAGGGCCGCCTGCCCGCGCCGGCGGTCGACGAGGCGGAGCTGCTGTGGCACCTGCGCCCGAGCCGCTACTGCGAGTCCGACCAGCTGGCGCCCACGGCCCGCGCCGAGTTCGCCGGCCTGGACGGCGCCGACCTGCTGGCGGCCGTGAGCTCGTGGGTCGGCACCCGGCTCGCGTACGTGCCCGGCGCGAGCCTGCCCACCGACGGCGCGGTCCGCACCCTGCTCGCCCGGCAGGGCGTGTGCCGGGACTACGCCCACCTGGTGGTGGCGCTGCTGCGGGCGCTGGACGTGCCGGCGCGCCTCGTCGCGGTGTACGCCCCGGGCCTGGACCCGATGGACTTCCACGCGGTCGCCGAGGCGTACGTCGACGACGGCTGGCACGTGGTCGACGCCACCACGCTGGCGCCGCGCAGCACGCTGGTGCGGGTCGCCACGGGCCGGGACGCGTCGGACACGGCGTTCCTCACGGTCCACGACGGCCTGGCGAGCCTGCGCTCGCTCGAGGTCGGGGCCGTCGCGGACGCCCTGCCGGACGACGACGTGCGCGACCTGGTGGCGCTCGGCTGAGGGCCGGACCGGCGCCGTCGTCACCCGGGCCGACGGCCCTGCGCGCCGCTCACCTGGACGGTCGTCGTGCGTACGCCGCGCCGACGTGGGCGTTCGCTGGCACGCTGTGCCCATGCGCATCTGGCCCGGACGCCCCTACCCCCTCGGCGCGACCTACGACGGGAGCGGCACCAACTTCGCCCTCTTCTCCGCGGTCGCGGAGCGTGTCGAGCTCTGCCTGATCGAGGCGGACGGCACCGAGACCCGCGTCGACCTCCCGGAGGTGGACGCGTTCGTCTGGCACGGCTTCCTCCCGACGATCGCCCCCGGGCAGCGCTACGGGTTCCGCGTGCACGGCCCGTACGACCCCGACCAGGGCCACCGCTGCGACCCGTCGAAGCTGCTGCTCGACCCGTACGCGAAGGCGATCGACGGTCAGGTCGACGGGGACGCGTCGCTGTACTCGTACCGCTTCGAGGCCCCCGACGAGCGCAACACCGACGATTCGGCGGGGCACACGATGACGTCGGTCGTCGTCAACCCGTTCTTCGACTGGGGCCACGACCGCCCCCCGCAGCACGGCTACCACGAGAGCGTGCTGTACGAGACGCACGTCAAGGGCCTGACGCGCCTGCACCCGGCCGTGCCCGAGGAGCTGCGCGGGACGTACGCCGGGATGGCGCACCCCGCGGTCATCGAGCACCTGACCTCGCTCGGCGTCACGGCGGTCGAGCTCATGCCGGTGCACCAGTTCGTCAACGACCCGTCGCTGCAGGAGCGCGGGCTGTCGAACTACTGGGGCTACAACACGATCGGGTTCTTCGCCCCGCACAACGCGTACGCCGCCACGGCGGACTCCGGCCAGCAGGTCCAGGAGTTCAAGTCGATGGTCAAGGCGCTGCACGAGGCGGACATCGAGGTCATCCTCGACGTGGTCTACAACCACACCGCCGAGGGCAACCACATGGGCCCGACGCTGAGCTTCCGCGGCATCGACAACGCCAGCTACTACCGGCTCGTCGACGAGGACCAGGCGCACTACTTCGACACCACCGGCACGGGCAACTCCCTGCTCATGCGCTCCCCGCACGTCCTGCAGCTCATCATGGACTCGCTGCGGTACTGGGTGACCGAGATGCACGTCGACGGTTTCCGCTTCGACCTGGCCGCGACGCTCGCCCGGCAGTTCCACGAGGTCGACCGCCTGTCGGCGTTCTTCGACCTCGTGCAGCAGGACCCGGTCATCTCGCAGGTCAAGCTCATCGCGGAGCCGTGGGACCTCGGCGACGGCGGCTACCAGGTCGGCGGGTTCCCCCCGCTGTGGACGGAGTGGAACGGTCGCTACCGCGACACGGTCCGCGACTTCTGGCGGGGCGAGCCGTCGACGCTGGGCGAGTTCGCCAGCCGCCTGTCGGGCTCGTCGGACCTCTACGAGCACAGCGGACGGCGGCCGATCGCGAGCATCAACTTCGTGACGGCGCACGACGGCTTCACGCTGCACGACCTCGTCTCGTACAACGACAAGCACAACGACGCGAACGGCGAGGGCGGGCGCGACGGCGAGAGCCACAACCGGTCGTGGAACTGCGGCGTCGAGGGCGAGACCGACGACCCGCAGGTGCGTGAGCTGCGGGCGCGCCAGCGCCGCAACTTCCTGGCGACGATGCTGCTCTCGCAGGGTGTGCCGATGCTCGCGCACGGCGACGAGCTGGGCCGCACCCAGGGCGGCAACAACAACGGCTACTGCCAGGACAACGAGGTGACCTGGGTCGACTGGGACCTCGACGAGGAGCGGCTCGCGCTGCTGGAGTTCACGCGGCGCGTCGTGCACCTGCGCCGGGACCACCCCGTGTTCCGGCAGCGCCGGTTCTTCGCCGGGGCGCCCGAGCACGGCGGGGAGTCCGAGCTGCGCGACATCGCCTGGCTGACCCCGTCGGGGCAGCACATGCAGGCCGAGGCGTGGAACTCCGACCACGCGTTCGCGGTCATGGTGTTCCTCAACGGCGACGCCATCGACGAGCCGGACATGCGCGGCGAGGAGATCGTCGACGACAGCTTCCTGCTGCTGTTCAACAGCCACTGGGAGAAGCAGTCGTTCAAGCTGCCCGGCGCGGACTACGGCCAGGCGTGGACGGCGGTGCTCGACACCGACGGGCAGGTCAAGGCCGGTCGCACGGTCAAGGCCGGGGGCCGCGTGACGCTCGCGCCGCGGTCGATGGTGCTCTTCACGCGTCCGCCGGTGAGCGAGCCGCCGTCGGCCTCGGGCAGCGGCGCCGCCGCGATCGCGTCGCGCGAGTCGAGCCGGGCGACGCGCGAGGCGGGCGCGTGAGCGAGGGGCGCAGCACCGCGGAGCGGCGCCTCGTGCGCCCGGGCCACCGGGTGCCCGTGTCGACGTACCGCCTGCAGCTCGGCGCCGACCTGACCTTCGCCGACGTCGAGGCGCGCGTGCCGTACTACGTGGCGCTGGGCGTGACGGACCTGTACCTGTCCCCCGTGCTCACCGCTGCCCCGGGCAGCACCCACGGGTACGACGTCGTCGACCACGACGAGGTCTCCCCCGTCCTCGGGGGGATCGACGGCCTGCGCGCGCTGTCCGCGACGGCGCACGCCGCCGGCCTGGGCGTCGTGCTCGACGTCGTGCCCAACCACATGGCGGTACCGACGCCGGTCTGGCACAACCGTGCGCTGTGGTCGGTGCTCGAGCAGGGACCGGAGTCGGCGTACGCCGCGTGGTTCGACGTCGACTGGTCCGCCGGCGACGGGGCGGTCCTCATGCCGGTCCTCGGCGACCGGATCGGCGCCGTGCTCGCCCGCGACGAGCTCCGGCTCGCCGAGGAGGACGTGCCCGGCGTGGGCGTGCGGCAGGTGCTGCGGTACCACGACCACGTCTTCCCGGTGCGCGAGGGCACGGCCGCGCTGCCGCTGGCCGAGCTCGTGGAGCGGCAGCACTACCGGCTCGCGTACTGGCGCGTCGCCGACGAGGAGCTCAACTACCGGCGGTTCTTCGACGTCGGCACCCTCGTGGCGCTGCGCGTGGAGGACCCCGGCGTCTTCGACGCGACGCACGCGACGATCCTGCGCCTGCTGCGCGAGGGCGTCGTCGACGGGCTGCGCATCGACCACCCCGACGGGCTGGCCGACCCGGCGGGCTACCTGGCGCGGCTGCGCGAGGCCACCGACGGCGCGTGGGTCGTCGTGGAGAAGATCCTCGCCGGCCAGGAGGAGCTGCCCGACGACTGGGACACCGCCGGCACCACCGGGTACGAGTGGCTGTGGCGCGTGCAGCAGACGTTCGTCGACCCGGGCGGCGCGGCCGCGCTCGGCTCGGTGATGCACCGGATCGCCGGGGACGGGTCCGACGCCTTCGACGCCATGGTCGAGCAGGCCAAGCGCGAGGTCGTCGACGGGCCCCTGTACGCCGAGGTGCACCGCCTGACGACGCTGGCGTCGGGCATCTGCCACGACGACCTGCGCCTGCGCGACCACACGTGGCGTGCGCTGCACGAGTGCCTCGTGGAGCTGCTCGTGGCGTTCGACCGGTACCGCGCGTACGTCGTGCCGGGGCAGGTCCCCACGACGGACGCGACGGCGGCGTTCGCGTCCGCGGCGGACCTGGCCACGTCCCGGCTCGGCCCGGGCCGGGAGTCGACCATGGAGGTGCTGGTCGACCTGCTGCAGGGCCGGGAGGCCGGCTCGGCGGGTCGCACGCGCGACCCGCGGCGCGACGAGCTGGTCGTGCGCTTCCAGCAGACCTGCGGGGCCGTCATGGCCAAGGGCGTCGAGGACACGGCCTTCTACCGCTGGACGCACCTGGTGGCGCTGTGCGAGGTCGGCGGCGAGCCGACGCACTTCGCGACGACGCCCACGGACCTGGCCGCGTTCGCGTCGTCGGCGCAGAGCGCCGCGCCGCTGGGCATGACGACGCTGTCGACGCACGACACCAAGCGCGGCGAGGACACCCGGTCGCGCATCGGCGTGCTGTCCGAGCTGCCGCACGAGTGGGGCGCCCTCGTCGACGAGCTGCACCACGTCAGCGCGCCGTACCGGGGCAGCCTGGTGGACGGGCGCACCGAGCACGTCCTGTGGCAGACGCTCGTGGGCACGTGGTCCGCCGACGGGCCGGTCGGCGCGGACCGCCTGGAGGCGTACCTGACCAAGGCGGTGCGCGAGGCCAAGGCCCGCACGTCGTGGACGGCGCCCGACGAGGCGTACGAGGACGCCGTGCTGCACCTGGCGCGGCGCGCGCTGGGCGACCCGCGGGTGAACGCGCTGCTGGACGGCTGGGACGTGCGCACGCGCGAGGCGGTGCGGGCGGCGACGCTCGGCACCAAGCTCGTCCAGCTCACGCTGCCCGGCGTCGCGGACGTGTACCAGGGCACGGAGGTGACGGCGCTGACGCTGGTCGACCCCGACAACCGGCGCCCGGTGGACGTGGACGCGCTCGGCGAGCGGCTGGACCGTCTCGACGCCGGCGCGGGTCCGCGGGGGCTCGACGACGAGAAGCTGCTGGTCACGTCGCGCGCGCTGCGCGTGCGACGCGACCTGGCGGAGGCGTTCGTCGGCCCCGAGGCGGGGTTCGTCCCGCTGCCGCACTCGTCGGGGCACACGCTGACGTACGCGCGCACCGCGGCCGGGCAGCCCCGCGTGGTGGTCGTGGCCACCCGGCTCGCGGCGGCCGTCGAGCGCCTCGGCGGCTGGTCGGACCACACGCTCGCGCTGCCCGAGGGCACGTGGCACGACGTCCTCACCGACCGCCCGGTGCCCGGCGGCGTGCAGCGGGTCGCGGACGTGCTCGACCGCTCACCGGTGGCGCTGCTCGTCCACGAGGGGGTGTGAGCGTGCGACCCACCGTCTGGGCGCCCGCCGCGGCGCGCGTCGACCTCGACCTGCCGGCCGACGGCACGCGCCTGCCGATGCACCGCGGCGACGACGGCTGGTGGTCCGCCGAGGTGGACCTGCCGCACGGCACCGACTACGGGTTCGCCGTCGACGGCGGCCCGGCCCGCCCGGACCCGCGCTCGGGGTGGCAGCCGGCCGGCGTGCACGGCCCGTCGCGCGTGTTCGACGCCGCGGCGTTCGCGTGGTCGGACGACGGCTGGTCCGGCCTGGACGTGCGCGGGGCCGTGACGTACGAGCTGCACGTGGGCACCTTCACGCCCGAGGGGACCCTCGAGGCGGCGGCGCAGCACCTCGACCACCTCGTGCACCTGGGTGTGGACGTCGTCGAGCTCCTGCCCGTCGCGGCGTTCAACGGGCGCCACGGGTGGGGGTACGACGGGGTCGCCCTGTGGGCCGTGCACGAGCCGTACGGCGGGCCCGCGGCGCTGCAGGCGTTCGTCGACGCGGCGCACGCGCACGGGCTGGCGGTGTGCCTGGACGTCGTGCACAACCACCTCGGCCCGTCGGGCAACTACCTCGCCGACTTCGGGCCGTACCTGACGGACGCGCACCAGACGCCGTGGGGCGCGGCGGTGAACCTCGACCAGGACGGCGCCGAGCACGTGCGCCGGTGGATCTGCGACTCCGTGCTGCGCTGGGCCCGCGACTTCCACGTCGACGCGTTCCGCCTCGACGCCGTGCACGCGCTCGTGGACGAGTCCGAGCGGCACCTGCTCGCCCAGCTGTCCGACGAGGTGGCGGACCTGTCCGCGACGCTGGGGCGACCCCTGGGCCTCGTCGCGGAGTCCGACCTGAACGACGTGCGCTCGGTGACGGCGACCCGCGACGGCGGCTGGGGCATGGACGCGCAGTGGGCCGACGACGTGCACCACGCGGTGCACGCGCTGCTCACGGGCGAGCGGCACGGCTACTACGTCGACTTCGGCGACCCGCAGGTGCTCGCGACGGCCCTGACGCAGGGCTTCGTGCACACCGGCGACCTGTCGACGTTCCGGGGCCGCCCGTGGGGCCGGCCGGTGCCGGAGGACGTCGACGGCCACCGGTTCGTGGTGTTCTCGGCCAACCACGACCAGGTCGGCAACCGGGCGCTGGGCGACCGCCCGTCGGCGCACCTGCCGCCGGGGCGGCTGGCGGCGCAGGCGGCGCTGGTGCTGCTCTCGCCGTTCACGCCGCTGCTGCTCATGGGCGAGGAGTGGGGGGCCCGCACGCCGTGGCAGTTCTTCACCGACCACCCCGAGCCCGACCTGGCCGCGGCGGTCCGCGACGGGCGGCGGCGCGAGTTCGGCGGCCACGGGTGGGAAGAGCTGTACGGCGGACCCGTGACTGTCCCCGACCCGCAGGACCCGGCGACGTTCGCCGCGAGCGTCCTGGACTGGTCGGAGCCGCAGGTCGGCGAGCACGCGCGGCTGCTGGAGTGGCACCGCACGCTGATCGCGCTGCGGCGGGTCGTGCCGGACCTGGCCTCGGGCGACCGCTCCCGCACGCGCGTCACCGTGCTGCCCGCTCCCGACGCGCCGCACGCCGGCCCCTGGCAGGGGGTGCTCGTGGTGCACCGGGGCGCGACGAGCGTGGTCCTCAACCTCACGGACGCGCCCGCCCGCGTCGACGTGGGCGGGTCGGCACCGCGGGTGCTGGCGTCGTGGTCGACGGGCGCGGTCGTCCCGCCGGCCGAGGACGGCGCCGCGTGGGCGGTCGAGCTGCCCGGGCCGGGCGTCGTCGTCGTCGGGTAGCCCGACCCGTCGTGCGGGCGTGCGGGCGTCAGGGTGTCGCGGCGGCGATCGCGGCACCCTCGGCGGCGAGCGCGCCGAGACGGGACAAGGCCCGGTAGTACTTCTTGCGGTACCCGCCGCGCAGCATCTCGGGGCTGAACAGGTCGAGCCCGTCGGTCAGGCCGTCGCCGGCCAGCAGCACGGGCACGTCCCGGTCGTAGAGCCGGTCGACGAGCACGACGAGCCGCAGCGCGACGTCCTGGCGGGTGACGGGACCGACGCCGGTGAGCCCGACGAGGCCGACGCCGTCGAGCAGCGCGCCGTAGCGGCTGGGGTGCACCGCCGGCAGGTGCCCGAGAAGGGTCTCGAAGTCGTCGACGGTGGCGTCGGGCCGCGCGCCGACCACCGCGGCGACGCGCCCGGCCGCCACGACCGGGGCGTGCGTCGTGACGGCCCGGTGCCGGTGGTCCTCGCCGTCGATGCGCACGACCTCGAACCGGGCGGCCAGCGCCTGGATCTCGCGGAGGAAGTCCTCGGCGGCGAACCGGCCCTCGCCCAGCGACTCGGGCAGCGTGTTCGAGGTGGCCGCGAGCGCGACGCCGTGGTCGGCGAGCTCGCGCAGCAGGCGGGACATGAGCACGGTGTCGCCGGGGTCGTCGAGCTCGAACTCGTCGATGCAGACGAGCCGGCGCTGCGCGAGGGCGTCGACGGTGGCCCGGAAGCCGAGGGCTCCGACGAGGTTGGTGTACTCGACGAAGGTCCCGAAGGCGGCCTGCTGCGTGCCGACGGCGTCCGCGAGGGACGCGAGCAGGTGGGTCTTGCCGACCCCGAAGCCGCCGTCGAGGTAGACCGCGGGGGCGGCGGTGCGCCGGCGCCGGAACCAGCCGGTGGCTGGCGGGGCCGTCAGCCGGTCGGCGACGGCGCGCACGTGGGCGAGCGCGCGCGCCTGCGACGGGTGGTCCGGGTCGGGCACGTAGGTGTCGAAGGACTCGCGGGCGAAGTGCCGCGGGGGCACGAGCTCGCCGAGCAGCCGGTCGGCGGGGACGCGGGGGGCGCGTGCGGCGAGGCTGCGCGGGCCGGCGGCGGCCGGCTCGGTGGCGGGGGTGCGGGCGGGGCCCGCCGGTTCGCCGGTGGCGGTCGCGGCCTGCTCGGACGAGGTCACGGTGCACGAGGATACGTGGGAGGACCGCGGCCCGCCCTCCTGGACGCATGTCCACTCTGTGAGAAGTGGTCTCGCGATCCGGACAGGTGCTGACGGGCCGTCACCGCCCGTGCGACCCTCGTCACGTGATCCACGGGAGCCTGCTCATGTGTCGGTGCTGTCGCACCGCCGCGGCCCCGTGCTGTCCGGCGCAGAGCTGACCCCGCCCGTCCCCCTGTCACGGGCGCGTGGTCCGCGTCCGTCACACCCCCACCCCTCGCACGGGTGGCGCGGACGCGAGCACGCGCCGAGATCCCCCGAGGAGCGCCGATGGCGCACACGTCCGCCACCGCACCGCCCGCCGCCCGCCCCGAGGGCCAGTGGGCCTTCGGGCAGCGCGAGCCGCTGAACCCGAACGAACGCTTCAAGGCCGCCGACGACGGCCTCAACGTCCGGCACCGCATCGAGACCGTCTACGCCCACGCGGGCTTCGCGTCGATCCCGCCCGAGGACCTGCACGGGCGCATGCGCTGGTGGGGCCTGTACACGCAGCGCCGCCCCGGCATCGACGGCGGGAAGACCGCCACGCTCGGGCCGCACGAGCTCGACGACGAGTTCTTCATGCTGCGGGTGCGCTGCGACGGCGGGGCCCTGAGCGCGACCCAGCTGCGCACGATCGCCGACGTCTCGGTGGAGTTCGGCCGCGGCACCGCCGACATCACGGACCGGCAGAACATCCAGCTGCACTGGGTGCGCGTCGAGGACGTGCCGGAGATCTGGCGCCGCCTGGAGGCCGTCGGGCTGGGCACGCAGGAGGCGTGCGGCGACACCCCGCGCGTCGTGCTCGGCTCCCCCGTGGCCGGGGTCGCCGCCGACGAGATCATCGACGGCACGCCGGCGATCGACGAGATCACCCGCCGGTACGTCGGCGACCCGGCGTACTCCAACCTGCCGCGCAAGTTCAAGACCGCGGTGTCGGGGTCCCCGCACCAGGACGTCGCGCACGAGATCAACGACGTGTCGTTCGTCGGCGTCGTGCACCCCGAGCTGGGGCCCGGGTTCGACGTGTGGGTCGGCGGCGGGCTGTCGACGAACCCCCGCCTGGCCGTGCGGCTCGGCGCGTTCGCGACCCTCGAGCAGGTGCCCGCCGTGTGGGCGGGCGTCATCGGGATCTTCCGCGACTACGGCTACCGGCGGCTGCGCACCCGCGCCCGGCTGAAGTTCCTCGTCGCCGACTGGGGCGCCCAGGTGTTCCGCGACGTCCTCGAGGGCGAGTACCTCGGGTTCGCGCTCGCCGACGGGCCCGCCCCTCCCCCGCCGCCGACCGGGCGGCACGACCACGTCGGCGTGCACCCGCAGGTCGACGGCCGGTTCTACGTCGGCGCCGCACCCACGGTCGGCCGGGTCTCGGGCGAGCTGCTCGGCGCGGTCGCGGACCTCGTCGAGGCCGTCGGCTCGGACCGCGTGCGCCTGACCGTCGAGCAGAAGCTCGTGGTGCTGGACGTCCCGGCCGAGCGGGTCGACGACCTGGTCGAGGGTCTGGAGGACCTGGGCCTGGCGGTGCGCAGCGCGTCGACGTTCCGTCGCGGCACCATGGCGTGCACGGGCATCGAGTTCTGCAAGCTGGCGATCGTCGAGACCAAGGCCCGCGCGACCGCGCTGGTCGCCGAGCTCGAGGACCGGCTGCCCACGTTCGACGAGCCGCTGACCATCAACGTCAACGGCTGCCCGAACTCGTGCGCCCGCATCCAGGTCGCGGACATCGGCCTCAAGGGGGCGCTGGCGGGCGGCGAGGACGGCTACCAGGTGCACCTGGGCGGCGGGCTCGGCCTGACCAGCGGCCTCGGCAAGACCCTGCGGGGGCTGCGGGTGCCGGCCGACGAGCTGCCGGACTACGTCGAGCGGGTCACCCGCCGGTTCGACGAGCAGCGCACCGAGGGCGAGCTGTTCGCCGCCTGGGTGCAGCGCGCCGACGAGGAGGACCTGCGGTGAGCGGCGCCGAGCCCGGGTCGCGGGCCGTGCCGTACCACTGCCCGTTCTGCGCGAGCGAGGACCTCGTGCCGGCCGAGCAGCACGGCCAGTGGGAGTGCCGCACGTGCGCACGCGCGTTCGTGGTGAAGTTCGTCGGGCTGGTGGTCGGACGATGACCGCGGCCACCGGGCTGACCCCCGAGGCGCTGCGGGCGCTGGCCGAGCAGGCCGGACGCGACCTGGAGGGCGCCGACGCCGCCGACGTGCTGCGGTGGGCCGGCGCGACCTTCGGCCGCGACCTCGTCCTGGCCTCGTCGATGGGCGACGAGGTGCTCGTGCACCTGGCCGCCGCGACCGTGCCCGGCATCGACGTGATCTTCCTCGACACCGGGTACCACTTCGCCGAGACGCTGGGCACCCGCGACTACTACGCCCAGTTCACCGACGTGCGGCTGCGCACCGTGCTGCCGCTGCGCACGGTGGCCGAGCAGGACGCCGAGCACGGGCCGCGCCTGCACGAGCGCGACCCGAACCTGTGCTGCGCGCTGCGCAAGGTCGAGCCCCTCGAGCGGGGCCTCGCCCCGTACGCCGCGTGGGTCACCGGGATGCGCCGCGAGGACGCCCCCACACGGTCCGACATCCCCCTCGTCGGTTGGGACGCCAAGCGGGACAAGGTCAAGCTCAACCCCCTCGCGGCGTGGACGCAGGCCGACGTCGACGCCTACGTCGACGCGCACCACGTCGTGCTCAACCCGCTGCGCCAGGCGGGGTACGCGTCGATCGGCTGCGAGCCGTGCACGCGCCCGGTCGCGGCCGGCGAGGACGCACGGGCCGGACGCTGGTCAGGGACCTCCAAGACGGAATGCGGGCTGCACACATGACGACCACCACGACCCCCGCCACCACGGCACCCGCGCCGGCGGCCCCGACGGGCCCGGCGCACCTGACCCAGCTCGACGCGCTCGAGTCCGAGGCCGTCCACGTCATGCGCGAGGTCGCCGGCGAGCTCGAGCGGCCCGTGCTGCTGTTCTCGGGCGGCAAGGACTCGATCGTCATGCTGCACCTGGCGCGCAAGGCGTTCTGGCCCGCACCCGTGCCGTTCCCCGTCATGCACGTCGACACCGGGCACAACTTCGACGAGGTCATCGCCTACCGCGACGAGACCGTCGCGCGGCACGGGCTGCGCCTGGTCGTCGCGAGCGTGCAGGAGGCCATCGACGACGGCCGGGTCGTCGAGCGGCCCGGCCAGTCGCGCAACCCCCTGCAGACCGTGCCGCTGCTCGACGCGATCACCGCGCACCGCTTCGACGCGGTCTTCGGCGGCGGGCGGCGCGACGAGGAGAAGGCCCGCGCCAAGGAGCGGGTGTTCTCGCTGCGCGACGAGTTCGGGCAGTGGGACCCTCGCCGCCAGCGGCCCGAGCTGTGGGACCTGTACAACGGCCGGCACCGGCCGGGCGAGCACGTGCGCGTGTTCCCCCTGTCCAACTGGACCGAGCTGGACGTGTGGCGGTACATCGAGCGGGAGGGCATCGAGCTGCCGGAGATCTACTACGCGCACGAGCGGGAGGTCTTCGCCCGGGACGGCATGTGGCTGACCGCGGGCACCTGGGGCGGCCCGACGCCGGACGAGCCCGTCGAGCGGCGCACCGTGCGGTACCGCACGGTCGGCGACATGAGCTGCACGGGCGCCGTGGACTCGCACGCCCGGACCGTCGCCGACGTGATCGCCGAGGTGGCCGTGAGCCGGCTGACCGAGCGCGGGGCGACCCGAGCGGACGACCGGGCCTCCGAGGCCGCCATGGAGGACCGCAAGCGCGAGGGGTACTTCTGATGAGCACGACCACGGACCGCACGGCGGCCCCGACCACTCCGACGACCGACCACGCGCGGCGCGACCTGCTGCGCCTGGCCACCGCCGGCTCCGTCGACGACGGCAAGAGCACCCTCATCGGCCGGCTCCTGTACGACACGAAGTCGGTGCTGGCCGACCAGCTCGCGGCCGTCGAGCGCGCCACCCTGGCGCGCGGCGGCGACCAGGTCGACCTCGCGCTGCTCACCGACGGCCTGCGGGCCGAGCGCGAGCAGGGCATCACCATCGACGTCGCGTACCGGTACTTCTCGACGGCGCGGCGTGCGTTCGTGCTGGCCGACACCCCCGGGCACGTGCAGTACACGCGCAACATGGTCACGGGCGCCTCGACGGCCGAGCTGGCGATCGTGCTGGTCGACGCCCGCAAGGGCGTGCTCGAGCAGACCCGCCGGCACGCGGCCCTCACGGCTCTGCTGGGCGTGCCGCACGTGGTGCTCGCGGTGAACAAGATGGACCTCGTCGGGTTCGACGCCGCGACCTTCCGCAGCATCGCCGCCGAGTTCGCGGACTACGCGCGCGTCGTGGGCCTGCCCGACGTCGCCGCCGTTCCCGTCAGCGCGCTCGACGGCGACAACGTCGTCGACCGGTCCGCCCGCACGCCCTGGTACGACGGGCCGACCCTGCTCGAGCTGCTCGAGCAGGTGCCCGTGCGCCGGGACGCCACGACGGAGCCGCTGCGGCTGCCCGTGCAGTACGTGATCCGGCCCCGCACGCCCGAGCACCCGGACTACCGCGGGTACGCCGGCAAGGTCGCGTCGGGCGTCGTGCGCGTCGGCGACGACGTGCGGGTGCTGCCCTCGGGCCGGACCAGCCGGGTCGTCGGGATCGACACGTTCGACGGGCCGCTCGACGTCGCGGACGCACCCCGCTCGGTCACCGTGCGCCTCGCCGACGACGTCGACGTGGCCCGCGGCGACGTGCTGGTGCCCGCCGACGAGGAGGTGCACGTCGGCCAGGACCTGGTCGGCACGGTCTGCTGGCTGACCGAGCGCCGCTCGGTGCTGGGCCAGCGCGTGCTCGTGCGCGTGGGCACCCGCACGGTGCGCGGCCTGCTGCGCGAGGTCGACGCCCGTCTCGACGTCGACACGCTGACCGTGCAGGTGTGGGACCCGGTCGACACGGTCCGCACGCTCGACGCGGCCGACACCGACGACGCCGCCCCCCGGGCGCTGGGCCTCAACGCGATCGGGCGCGTCCACGTGCGCCTCGCCGAGCCGGTCCCCCTCGACGACTACGCCACCCACCGGCGCACGGGCGGGTTCCTGCTCGTCGACCCGTCGGACGGCAGCACGCTGGCCGCGGGCATGGCCGGGCCGACGCTGCTCGACCGGCTCGCACCCGTGCCCGCGGACACCCGGGACGACGACTGGCTCGCGGGGGCGGGGATATGACCGCCCGCCATGCGCTGCTCCTCGACCTGACGGGCCGCCGGGTCGTCGTGGTCGGCGGCGGCCCCGTCGCCGCCCGTCGCGTCGCCCGCCTGCTCGAGGACGGCGCCGACGTGCACGTGGTCGCCCCCGCCCTGTGCGAGGACCTCGCCGACCTCGCCGCCGCCGGCGCCCTGACCTGGGTGCCGCGCGACCACCAGCCCGGTGACCTCGCCGGGGCGTGGCTCGTGCACACCGCGACAGGCGACCGGCGCACCGACGACGCCGTCGCCGCCGAGGCCGAGGCCACCCGCACATGGTGCGTGCGCGCCGACGACGCCCAGGCGTCCACCGCGTGGACACCCGCGGTGGCCCGGGCCGGCGACGTGACCGTGGCCGTCGGCGCCGGCGGCGACCCCCGCCGGGCGGCAGCCCTGCGCTCGGCCCTGCAGGTGCAGCTCGACAGCGGCGCCCTGCCCCTGCGCCGCCGGCGCCCGCACGCCGGCCACGTCACCCTCGTCGGCGGCGGCCCCGGCGACCCGGGCCTGATCACGACGCGCGGCCGCCGCGCGTTGGCCGAGGCCGACGTCGTCGTCGTCGACCGCCTGGCCCCCCGCGCCCTGCTCGACGAGCTGGAGCCGGACGTCGAGGTCGTCGAGGCCGGCAAGGCCCCCCACGCGCACACCCTCACGCAGACCGAGATCAACGCGCTGCTCGTCGAGCGCGCCCGCGCCGGTCAGCACGTCGTCCGCCTCAAGGGCGGCGACCCGTTCGTGCTCGGCCGCGGAGGCGAGGAGCTCGCCGCCTGCCGCGACGCCGGCGTCCCCGTGACCGTCGTCCCCGGCGTGACCAGCGCCATCGCCGTCCCCGGCGCCGCGGGCGTGCCCGTCACGCACCGCGACGTCGCCCGCCAGGTCACCGTCGTCTCCGCCCACGACGCCGAGACGGACTGGGAGACCCTCGCCCGCCTGCGCGGCACCCTCGTGCTGCTCATGGGCGTCGCCCGCCTCGGCGAGCACATGGCCCGCCTCGCCGGTCACGGCCTCGACCCCACCACCCCCGTCGCCGTGGTCGAGGACGGCACCCTGCCCACCCAGCGCACCACCCTGGGCACCGTCGCCGACATCGCCGCCCGCGCCCACGAGGTCGGCGTCCGCAACCCCGCGGTCGTCGTCGTCGGCCACGTCGCCGCCCTCGCCGAGGTCCTCGGCACCGCCGGCACCGTCACCGCACCGGGCGCGACCGCCCGCCACGAGCTTGACCCGTCGCTCACACCTTCATGGCCCTGAGCTCACGGCTGGCCCGAAACTCCTCGGCGGCGGCCTCGGTCGTGTACTCGACAAGGGCCACGTTGTGCTCGCGGAGCACGTCGAGCACCTGATCCGGCGTCGCGTAGAAGAACTCGCGTCGGGTGTTGATGCGGTTGACGCGCTGCTCGGCAAAGTGGCGATGCAGCATCGTCTCGATGCCGAAAGCGTCCTCGGAGAAGAAGAGTGCGTGGACGTCGAAGACGAACGGCACCGATGCGTCACCGAGCTCACGCACCCGGTCCATAGGTTCCAGGCGACGTGTCATGCCGATCTTCACGACGGACTCCCCGAATGCACCGACGTTGGAGATGACATAGACGTAGCCGGCACGCACATTCGCGGAGCGGTAGTCGACGTCGACGATGGCCTGATCGATCTGCTCGAGTTTGGCCCGAAGATCGGCCGCACCGGCATCGTCGCCCCGCGCCTGCAGTGCAGCGAGAGCATTGGCGTAGTGCTCCCGCTCCTTGTCGAGCTTCTCTCGTGCCCGGCGCAGCTCATCCTCGACACGCTTCTCCTCGCGCAGACGCGCCCTCTCCTCACGCTCGGCCTCCTTGGCCGCCTGGACAGCGGCCTGGTGCCGTGCGGCGAGCTCAAGCTCGCGCATCCGGAGCCCGTGATACTCGGGCGTGATCGCAAGCTGGATCATCCTTCCGTTGGTGGCGACGCGTTCGACGACACGGGTGAGGCGCTGCTGAGCCGTGGCCAGCCCGCCTGCCTTCACGGCCTTGATCGCGTTCTCGGCCTCGGCGTTGTAGGCGGGGAGAGCATCGTCTTGGACATCGACTCCACGAACTTGCGTCCCTTGGCGACGGACCCGTCGAACGTGAAGTTGGACGTGGCGGTCACTGCACGCTTGCTGGACACCGTCTCCTTGATCTGTGCCCGCACACGCGCAAGGTCGGCGGCCAGGGCCGCCGAGGCTTCCGCCGGGTGCTCGAAGTCGTACAGGCCGAACTCCTGCACGTTGATCGCGTGACGGACGTCCAGCACCTGCCGCCGGAGTGCGTCGAGCTCGGTACGAGCCGCCGCGGCCTCCGACGACTGACGTCGTCGGGCATCGTCGATCTGCCCGACGATGGTTCTGAGCTCCGCCTGGGCCGCGACGGTCTGCTGCTGGGCCTCGGCAAGAGTCAGAGCTCCGGACGCTTCGAGCGAGGCACGCAGGTGCTCGTTCTCGGCAGCGAGATCACGTGCGACGCCGCGAGCGCCGAACAGCGGGATCCTCCGTCCAGCGGAGGTTGGAGCCGGCTCGGCCCGGATTGGCTGGACCGGCTGGGCGCTAGACGCCTGGGACTGGATCACGGGTGGTCCCTGGCTGACGTGCTCCGTCCAGCGCTGTCCGTCCCAGTAGCGCATCTGGGCCGGATCGTGCGGGTCCGGGTACCAGTTCGCGGGCGACGTCGTCGTCATGTGTTCGACCGTACTGCGGCCCCGCCAATCTGCACGTGCGACCGCCGATTCGCATCGAGCGCCCGGCCAGCGTTCGTGGGGTCCGTCGAGATCCATCTGTGCCGGACCGGCGAGTGCTGGGGCCGCAGACCGCGCCTAGGGCGCGTCCCTCAAGGAAGTGGACGCCGAGAGCGTTGACCGATCTCAAAGGTCGCGCTTGGAACCTGGCGATGTCGGGCCTAGAACCGTGCCGGCTGGGAGCGGGTCCGGCGCGCGGCGGCGCGCCGGGATGACACCGACCTGAAAGTCGTCCTCATAGACGATCCGACCTGGTGAGGCCGAGCAGCTCATCCTGTGCGGCACCCCATTCCGGTCGAGGAGGTGCAGGAGCAGCGTCAACCTCTCCACCAGGTGTGCGGCTGGCTCGCTCTTGAACCACGTCACAGCGCCGATGGAGTTCCCGTCGCCGTAGAAGGGCGGGTTCGGAAGTGCCTCTCGGAACCAGTCGTCCACATCGAGATAGAGAGCGAGGTCTGCGCTGCGGAGGCGGCCAGCGCGACGAAGGTGGTCCACCGCCACGAAGACGCCGACCTCAACTCCGAGCCGACCTACGTAGGTGGCGTGGTAGCGACTGAACGGCCCCATAGCGACATCCTGCCGCTCCCCGGCCGCGTATGGCACTGACGCCCAGCGGTGAAGTGAGCCTTCAGTTGCGGAGCAAGGCGAGGACAACGGTCAGGACGGCGCCACCGCGGTAGACAACGGCGAGCTTGCCGTAGCGGGTGGCCGGTCCGCGCCAGTGCTTGAGGGCGTTGAAGGAACGTTCCACGACGTTGCGGCCCTGATAGGCGCCGTCGCCTACGACGACCACGGCCCCGCGGCTACACCCCTATCAGGGACGCCACTCACCCTCGCCAACGCCAGAGCATTGCGCGGACGTGCGCTCCCACGGGCGACCACCGCGATTGGTGGGTCCAGGTCGTGTGCGGCCGGGACGCCTGACGCCCCGGACTCAGAGCCGCGCGCGTCGCTCCTGCGCCGGTAGTCAGGAACGGATCCTGGCGACCAGCATGATCGCCGCAGCCGCGACGAGCACGACCATCCAGGCGTAGAAGAGCCACCGGGCGGCGGGCCAGCGCTTGAGGGCGGGGTCCAGCGCGGCCAGCGCGGCGGCGAGGACCATGTACTTCGCGAGGAGCCAGAACCCGCCGAGGCGGTCCAGCGCGAAGGCGAAGGGCAGCGCCGCCACGGCGAGGACCAGACCGGTCCCGGCGAGCACACCGGACCGGGCGCTCGCACGCTCCCCTCGACGCCGTCGCGCTCTCGTCCACCTGGACCTGCTCCATCGGGTGCCCTCCCGGCCGCTCGTCAGAGTGGTCGAGGCCGTGGGGCACCACCTGCGGCTGCGCGAGGTGGCGGGCCGTCCGTCGACGGAGGAGCAGCCTACCGAAGCCCTGATCGCGGCGGCCGCCGTCGACAGGTGCCCCCGCAGGCGGTCCGACGGGCGTGAGGTCCCGGTCGAAGTTCGGGCGCCCGGATCCGGGGAGCAGGGGCGTCCAGCCGGGCACGTTGCGGGCCCTGGGCGGGGTGGATTCGTCCCACGACGTCCGCAGGTCGCATCTGGTCGCACCCACCAGGGCGTTCGTACGGTCGTCGGGCGGCCCCGGGACCAGCCCGGCCGCGACGACGGCTCGGAGGCCACGGCGTGACCCTGCTCGACCTGCTCGCGATCGCGCTCGGCGTCTCGATGGACGCGGTCGCCGTGGCGCTCGCCCAGGGCATGCGCATGCGGCGGCCCCGGGTGCGCGACGCGCTGCTGGTCGCCGGGCTGTTCGGGGCGTTCCAGGGGCTCATGCCGCTGCTCGGGTGGGCGCTGTCGGCACGGTTCGCGCAGGCCGCGAGCGCGTTCGCGCCGTGGGTCGCGTTCGGGCTGCTGCTGGCGGTGGGCGCGCACATGGTGCACGAGGCCCGCGAGCAGGCCACCGACGTCGGGGGCGACGACCCGCAGGTGGGCGCCCCGGGCAGGGCCGACGGCGGCCCGGTCGACGGTCCCACGGGCACGCCCGTCCGCGCGGCGGGCGGCGCCCTGGCGCTGGCCGCGGCACCGGTCGCACCCGTGCGGCCCGCGGTGCGGACGCTGCTCGTGCTCGCGGTGGCGACGTCGATCGACGCGCTCGCCGTGGGTGTGGGGCTCGGGCTCATGGAGGCGCCGGTCGTCGCGGCGACGGGCCTGATGGCCGGTGTGACGGCGGTGCTCTCGGCGGGTGCGGTGCTGGCCGGGGCGCGGCTCGGGGCCCGGCTGGGCCGGTGGGCGACGCTCGCGGGCGGGCTGGTGCTCGTCCTCATCGGGGCGCGCATCCTGCTGGTGCACCTGCTGGGATGAGCGGGCGTCGCTAGCCTGGGCCGGTGCCCGGACCCGTGCTCGACCAGCTTGTCCCCGCCGGCCGGACCACGGCCCTGCCGCCCGCGCCGGACGAGCCCGACCTCGTGGCGCTCCTGCGGCGGCCCCGTGCGCGGCTCGTGCGGGCCAACATGGTCGCGAGCGTCGACGGTGCCGCGCACGGCCCGGACGACCGCTCCGGGTCGCTCGGCAGCCCGGCGGACGCGCGGGTGTTCGCGGTGCTGCGGGCCCTGGCCGACGTCGTGCTCGTCGGCGCGGGGACCGTGCGGGCCGAGGGGTACCGGGAGCTGCCGGTCCCGGCGGGGCTGCGGGACGTGCGGCGCGCGCTCGGGCTCGCTCCGGGGATCGTGCTCGCGGTCGTGACCCGGTCGGGGCGGGTTCCTGAGGAGGTGCTCGACGGACCGGGCGACGTGCTCGTCGTGACCGGGGACGGTGGCGCGGGTCAGGCGGTGCGGGCGGCCGGGTCCGACCGGGTGCTGCACGTGCCGTCGACCGACCACGACGGCCCGGAC
The DNA here is from genome assembly GCF_013409875.1 of Cellulomonas oligotrophica. Lineage (GTDB taxonomy): Bacteria > Actinomycetota > Actinomycetes > Actinomycetales > Cellulomonadaceae > Cellulomonas > Cellulomonas oligotrophica. The sequence continues at coordinate 152,496 of NZ_JACCBK010000001.1, read as the reverse complement.
CTGGCCCGTGCCGTGGACGCGCTGGTCGCCCGCGGGCTGCCGCACGTGCTGGCCGAGGGCGGCCCGCGGCTGCTGGCCGACCTGCTCGGCGCGGGGCTCGTCGACGAGCTCTGCCTGACCACGAGCCCCGTCGTGGTGGGCGGGACGGCGCCGCGGGTCGTCGCGGACGGGCCGTGGCTGGAGCCCGGCTCCCCCGCGCGCCTCGCGCACCTCCTGCACGCGCCCGACGGCACCCTGCTCGCGTGCTGGGCCCTGCGCGGGCACGCACCGGTCGACGACGCGGCGGTCTGACCTGCGCGTCGGGCGCGACGCGCCGTAGGCTCGTCGCGTGACCGACACCATCCTCGTCCTCACCGAGGACACCCTCGCGGGCAGCGACGTCCAGCACATCCTCGACCTGCACGGCGGCGAGGACCTCGCGTACCGCGTGCTGGTCCCGGCCGACACCGACCGCCCGCTCGTCCCCTGGATCGTCGACGCGCTGAGCATGGGCGAGCTGCGCGAGGCGTGGGAGCGCGCGACGGGCGGCGAGCCGTCGCGCACGCAGGCCCGTGCCACCGCCCAGGAGCAGATCGACCGCAGCGTCGCGGCGTTCACCGCCGCCGGGCGCACCGCGACCGGCCAGATCACCGACGACGACCCGCTGCCCGCGCTGCGCACCGCCGTCGCGGCGGGCGACGTGCGCGAGGTCGTCGTGGTGACCTACCCGCACATGGTCGAGGACACGTTCCACACCGACTGGGCGTCGCGGGCCCGCGACCAGCTCCAGGTGCCGGTGCTGCACCTGTACAGCGGCACCAGCGAGCTCGGCTGACGCACCCGCCCCGCCCGACGCCGGGCGGGACGACGCGAGGCCGGACCCCCTGCGGGGTCCGGCCTCGTCGCGCGGAGGCCCCGTCGCACCGGGGCCGCGTCCGTCAGTCCCGCAGCGGACGCCCCGCCCGCACGACCGTGCGCCGGGCCAGCACGTCGAGGGAGTCGACGAGCGTACGGTCCCCGAGCAGGTCGTGCTCGGCGGCGACCACCGAGAGCTCGGTGCAGCCGAGCACGACCGCGTCCGCGCCGCGGGCCCGGAGCCGGTCCGCGACCGCGAGCAGCGCGTCGACGTCCGCCGGCAGCCCCGCCTTGACCTGGTCGTAGATGACCCGCATGACGGTGCGCTGGTCGTCCTCGTCGGGCTGGACCGTGGCCAGCCCGCGCGCCGCGGCGGCGTGCTGGTACACCTGCGCGGCGAGCGTGCCGCTCGTCGCGAGCAGCCCGACCGTGCCGGTGCCGATCCGCCGCGCGACCTCGTCGACGGTCTCGTCGACGATCGACAGCACGGGGATCCGGACCGCCGCGGCGACCTCCTGGGTGAAGTGGTGCGCGGTGTTGCACGGCACCACGACGAACTGCACGCCGAGCCCCTCGAGCCGGCGGGCGTCCGCGGCCATCACGGGCCCCGGGTCGTCCGAGGACTCACCGAGGATGTACGCCGTCCGGTCAGGGATGGCCGCGTGCTGGAGCACGACCAGGTTCACGTGGTCCTGGTCGCGCCCCGCGGCGGTGTGCCGCACGACGAGGTCGAGGAAGCACACCGTCGCGGCCGGTCCGACCCCGCCGATGACCCCGACCTCGTCGCTCACGCGCCCGCCCCCCGCCGCGGCCAGGGGTAGTACCGGCGGAACTTGCGCACCTGGTTGGCCTGGGCGGCCAGCAGGTACGCGATGCGCCGCGGGTGCGTCTCGGCGCGGTACCACAGCGGGTTCGTCACCCGGCGCTCGCGCTCCAGGCGGCGGACCGTCGCGCGCATCTGCGGGTCGGTGACGTACCGGCGCAGCAGCGGGCGGGGCAGGACCGTGTACAGGTGCGGCTCGGCCAGGTGGTCGGGCACGCCGTCGGGCATCGGGTCCAGGCCCTGCAGGTGCTCGCGCACGTACAGCTCCACGGAGTTGCGCCCGCCGGCGGTGATGTAGAAGTTCGAGCGCCCCAGGCGGGGGTTGAGCTCGAAGAACACCGTGCGCCCGTCCCGCGGGTCGTACTTGAGGTCGAAGTTCGCGAACCCGCGCCAGCCGAGGTGCTCGAGCAGGCGGGTGGCCTGCTCGACGATGCGCTGGTCGTGCCGCGTGACGATGCCCGCGGGGTTGCCCAGCGCACCCGGCGTGTGCTCCTCGACGAGGACGTCGCCGAACGCCGAGAAGCGCACCTTGCCGTCCTGGTCGCAGTAGCACGTGAGGATCCGCATGCCCGAGTCGTCACCGGGGATGAGGTCCTGGATGACGAACGCGCCCTGGAAGCCCGACGCCCGGACCCGCTCGAGCAGCTCGGCGAGGTCGGCCGGGGAGTCGACCGTGAAGACCTTCATCTTCCCGGGGAACTCCACCAGGTGGTACGCGGCGGTGTCCGCGGCCTTCGCGATCACGGGGAACCGCAGCCCGGACGTGTCCGGCACGCCGCCGCCCTGCACGTCGTGCACGACGGTCGCGGGGTGGTCGATGCCCAGGCGCAGGCACAGCTCGCCGAACAGGACCTTGTCGGTGACCTTGTCGAACGTCGTCAGGTCGACGTACGGGATCGTGTACAGGTCCTCCAGGCGCGACCGGTTCTCGACGAGCGTGCGCACCAGCCAGTCGGCGCTGCCGAGGGCGATGAGCTGCTTGTCGGGGTACCAGGCCGCGATCGTGCGCAGCCGCTTGACCACGGTCGGGGCGTCGTCGATGCCGGGCTCGACGACGTTGCGCAGGATCCGCGAGTCGCGCACGAGCCCCGTCGCGACGGTCGAGACGACCACGGGGCGCACGCCGTACGCCTCGTGGAACGCCCGCGCGAGGGAGTAGGCACCGATGTCCCCGCCGAGGATGACGGGCTGCAGGTCCGGGGCCGGGACCTGAGCGGTGCCGTGGGTGCGCCGGCTCATGCCTCGTGCTCGGCGCGGTCGCCGGACCAGTCGGTGTGGAACGAGCCGTCGCGGTCCGTGCGGCGGTACGTGTGCGCACCGAAGAAGTCGCGCTGCGCCTGGACGAGGTTCGCCGGCAGGCGCTCGGCACGCACACCGTCGTAGTACGCCAGCGACGAGGAGAACGCGGGCGTCGGGACGCCGTGCACCGCCGCGGCGGCCACGACCCGGCGCCACGCCGCGACGCCGTCGGCCACGGCCGCGGTAAAGTACGGGTCGGCCAGCAGCAGGGGCAGCTGCGCGTCGCGCTCGTACGCCTGCGTGATCCGGTCGAGGAACTTGGCCCGGATGATGCAGCCGCCGCGCCAGATGCGCGCCATGGCGCCGCGGTCGATGGCCCAGCCGAACTCGGCCGACGCCGCCGCGATCTGGTCGAAGCCCTGGGAGTACGCCACGACCTTCGACGCGAAGAGCGCCTTGCGGACGTCCTCGATGAACGCGCCCGGGTCGGGCACGTTCCACGCCTGGACGTCGGCCGGCAGGACGCCGCGGGCCGCCGCGCGCTGCGGCGCCGAGCCCGACAGCGCCCGGGCGAACGTGGCCTCCGCGATGCCGGTGATCGGCACGCCCAGGTCGAGGGCGTTCTGGACGGTCCAGCGGCCCGTGCCCTTCTGCTCGGCGGCGTCGGCGACGACGTCGACGAAGGCCTTGCCGGTCGCCGCGTCCACGTGCTGCAGCACGTCCGCGGTGATCTCGATGAGGAAGGACTCCAGGTCGCCGGAGTTCCACGCCGCGAAGACCTCGCCGATCTCGGCGGCCGACGCCCCGAGCCCGGCCTTGAGCAGGTCGTACGCCTCGGCGATGAGCTGCATGTCGGCGTACTCGATGCCGTTGTGCACCATCTTGACGAAGTGGCCGGCGCCGTCCGGGCCGACCCAGGTGCAGCAGGGCACGCCGTCGACCTTCGCGGAGATCGCCTCGAGGATCGGGCCCAGGCTCTCGTAGGACTCGCGGGTGCCGCCGGGCATGATCGACGGGCCGTTGAGCGCGCCCTCCTCGCCGCCGGACACTCCGGTGCCCACGAAGTGCAGGCCCTTCTCGCGCAGCGCGGCCTCGCGGCGTCGGGTGTCGGGGAAGTGCGCGTTGCCGGCGTCGACGACGATGTCGCCCGCCTCGAGCAGCGGGACGAGCTCGTCGATCACGGCGTCGGTGGCCGCACCGGCCTGGACCATGACGACGACCTTGCGGGGCCGCTCGAGCGCGGCCACGAAGTCGGCCATCGTCTCGGTGGGCACGAAGGTGCCCTCGTCGCCGTGGTCGGCCACGAGCGAGCGCATGCGCGCCGCCGTGCGGTTGTGCACCGCCACCGTGTACCCGTGCCGCGCGAAGTTGCGCGCCAGGTTGCGGCCCATGACCGCCAGGCCGGTGACACCGATCTGGGCGGTGCCCGTGGTGGTCGCGGGGACAGACATCGAGGACTCCTTGCGCCGAGGGACGGCGCGCGCGACCAGCAACGACGGGCGCACGCGCGCCGGATGTGCAACGGCGACGAGACTAGTCGCCGCACCCGGGTGACGTGCGGCGTGCCGGACGTCGAGACGGCGCACGGCGTGCGTACGCTCACCGCGTGAGCCCCCCCGGACCGGAGGACGTCCCTGCCGAGTTCGTCCGCGCGCTGCGGTCGCTGCGCGGCGTGCCCGTACGACCCGAGGTCTCCTTGGAGGAGGTGACCGGACCTGCCCGGATCGCCCCGTACTCCGCGGCGCTGACCGCCGAGGTGCGCACGGCGCGACGCTCGGTGGCTGCCCAGGACCTCGCCTCGGGCCGGTTCGTCGTGCTCTACGACCCCGCCGGGCAAGAGGCCTGGGAGGGCTCGTTCCGCCTGGTCACGCTCGTGCGGGCCACGCTGGAGGAGGAGGTCGGCGCGGACCCGCTGCTCGGCGAGGTCGCGTGGACCTGGTTCCTCGACGCCCTCGGCTCCGCCGGCGTCGACCCGCACGCGGCCGGCGGGACCGTCACGCGCGTGCTGTCGCAGAGCTTCGGCGCCCTGGACCGCCGCGAGGAGCAGTCCGAGCTGGAGATCCGCGCGTCGTGGACCTCGTGGGACGAACGGCTGGCCCCGCACCTGACGGCGTGGACCACGCTGCTGTGCACGGCCGCGGGCCTGCCGCCGCTGCCCGAGGGCGTCGTCCCGCTCCCCCGCCGCTGACCACCACCCGCCCCTGACCTGCGAGAGGAGCCGGATGCCGGCCCCGTTCCTCAAGTCCGCGGCAGGTGGTGCCGATGGGGCAGGTGTGACCATCGAGCCTCTCCGCCGCAGCGACCCCCGCGCCCTCCCGGCTCGGCGTGCGTCGAGCGTCACGGACGTGCCGACGTCCCGCCGGGCGCCGGCCGCGCCCGTGCGCCACCCGATGTGCGTGGTCGTCACCCAGATCGCCCCCGGCGACGGCGAGGCGCTCGTCGCCACGCTGCGCCGGCGCGGCGCCGCGCGCGTCGTCGTCCTGGCCCGCCAGGCCGGCCGGGCCGAGCTGCGCGCCCTGCTCGGCGGCGGCCTGCGCGGCGGGGTGGCCAGCACCACGGAGGCGGTCGCCCCGACGCCCCCGCCCCCGCCCGCCCCGGCGGCCCCGACGGCGGAGCTGTCCGCGCGCGAGCTGAGCGTGCTCACCTGCGTCGCCCAGGGCCGGACCAACAAGCTCATCGGCGAGGACCTCGGGCTGTCCGCGCTCACCGTCAAGAGCCACCTCGCCCGCATCTCCCGCAAGCTCGGCACGGGCGACCGCGCCGAGCTCGTGGCCATCGCGATCCGCACCGGCCTCATCGACTGACGCCGCCCGACGCCCGCCCCGGCCCACGAGCCGGCGCGTCGGTGCACGTCACACGCGACGCGCGTGCCCGGCTGCACCGGCACGCCCCGCACGTCGCCTACCGTTGACCCGTGGGAACCGAGGTGCCGACCGATGCGCCGGGCCCGGGCGTCGACGACCGCCCGGAGCTCGCACCCCCTGCTGTCGTCCCGCTGCTCGAGCCCGCCGACGGCGTGCCCCCCGTGGTCGAGACCCCCGCGGCGCTCGCCGCGGTCGTCGAGGCCTTCGGCGCCGGCACCGGCCCCGTCGCGGTCGACGCCGAGCGCGCGTCGGGCTACCGGTACGGGCAGCGCACCTACCTCGTGCAGCTGCGCCGCGAGGACGCCGGCACCGCCCTGATCGACCCCGTGGCCCTGCCCGACCTGTCGGCGCTGTCCGACGCGCTCGTGGGCGTGGAGTGGGTGCTGCACGCCGCGTCGCAGGACCTGCCCGGGCTCGTCGAGCAGGGCATGCGGCCCAGCCGGGTGTTCGACACCGAGCTCGCCGCGCGGCTGCTGGGCATGGAGCGCGTCGGGCTCGCGGCGGTGGTCGCGGACACCCTCGGCCTCGGCCTGGCCAAGGAGCACTCCGCGGTCGACTGGTCGACCCGCCCCCTGCCGCAGGAGTGGCTGCGCTACGCCGCCCTCGACGTCGAGGTGCTCGTCGAGGTGCGGCAGGTGCTCGCCGAGCGGCTGGCCGAGCAGGGCAAGGCCGAGTGGGCGCGGCAGGAGTTCGAGGCCGTGCGCACGGCACCGGCGCCCGCGCCGCGCGCCGAGCCGTGGCGCCGCGTTTCGGGCCTGCACACGATCCGTGACCAGCGGCGCCTGGCCGTGGTGCGCGAGCTGTACGCGACCCGCGACCGCAACGCCCGCGAGCGCGACATCTCCCCGGGCCGGGTGCTGCCGGACACGGCGATCGTCGCCGCCGCGCAGGCGCTGCCCCGCACGGTGGGCCAGCTCGTCGCGCTCCCGCAGTTCGCGGGCAAGGGCACGCGGCGGCGTGCCGCCCTGTGGCAGCAGTCGATCGACCGGGCGGTGGCGCTGCCCGAGCAGGACCTGCCGTCGGCCCGCGGGCCGGCGGGCGACGGGCCTCCCCCGCCACGCGTGTGGGCGGACCGCGACCCGGCGGCCGCACGGCGGCTCGCGGCGGCGCGGGAGGTCGTCACGGCGCTGTCCGTGGAGCACCACGTGCCGGTGGAGAACCTGCTGCAGCCGGACCTGCTGCGCCGGGTGTGCTGGTCGCCGCCTCGGCCCGCGACCGAGGAGGCCGTGCGCGCCGCGCTCGTGGCGGGCGGGGCGCGCGCGTGGCAGGTCGAGCTGCTCGGGCACCGGGTCGCCGCGGCGTTCGCCGACGCCTGAGCGCACCGCGCACGGCGGGTCCGGCCGTGGGGTGCTGACAAGCGGCACGGCGCGTGGTTACTCTTGAGTAGCTTCACGCCGCCAGGGACCTACGTCCCGTGGGCGGCGTGACCGCCGGGTGGCCCCGGCACCGGACAACGCCGTCCCAGGAGGACCCGATGACGACCTCTGCCCGCCCGCCCGCCGACGCCCGTGCGCCGGGGGCCGTCCGCCGCGTCGTGATGGTCGACGCGGTCCGCACCCCGTTCGGCCGGGCCCGCAAGGACGGCCTCTACGCCCACACGCGCGCGGACGACCTCGCCGTGAAGACCGTGCGCGAGCTGCTGCGCCGGCACCCGCAGCTGCCGCCGGAGCGGGTCGACGACGTCGCGCTCGCGGCCACGACGCAGCAGGGCGACCAGGGCCTGACGCTCGGCCGCACGGTCGCGATGCTCGCCGGGCTGCCCGCCTCGGTCCCCGGGTTCGCGATCGACCGCATGTGCGCGGGGGCCATGACGGCCGTGACCACGACGGCCGCGGCGATCGGCGTCGGCGCGCAGGACGTGACGGTCGCGGGCGGCGTGGAGCACATGGGCCGGCACCCGATGGGGTTCGACGCCGAGCCGAACCCGCGGTTCCTGGCCGAGCGTCTGGTCGCGCCCGACGCGCTGAACATGGGCGTCACGGCCGAGAACCTGCACGACCGGTTCCCGGCGCTGACCAGGGCACGGGCCGACGCGTACGGGGTGCGCAGCCAAGAGCGGTACGCCCGCGCGCTCGCTGCGGGCGCCATCACGCCCGACCTCGTGCCGGTCGCGCTGCGCGACCCGGAGCGCGGCTGGGGGCTGGCCACCGCGGACGAGCCGCCGCGCCCGGGCACCACGCTGGAGTCCGTCGCCGGCCTGCCCACGCCGTTCCGTCCCGGCGGGCGCGTGACGGCCGCGACCTCCGCGCCGCTGACCGACGGTGCCGCGGCGTGCGTGCTCGCCGCCGAGGACGTGGCCGCCGAGCTGGGCCTGCCGGTGCGCCTGCGGATGGTGTCGTTCGCGTACGCCGGCGTCGACCCGGACGTCATGGGCCTGGGCCCGGTGCCGGCGACGCACAAGGCGCTCGACCGCGCCGGCCTGACGATGGACGACATCGGCCTGGTCGAGATCAACGAGGCGTTCGCGGTGCAGGTGCTGTCGTTCCTCGACGCGTTCGGCATCGACGACGAGGACCCGCGGGTCAACCCGTACGGCGGGGCGATCGCGGTGGGGCACCCGCTGGCGTCGTCGGGCGTGCGGCTGATGGCCCAGCTGGCCCGGCAGATGGCCGAGCGGCCCGACGTCCGCTACGGCCTGACGACGATGTGCGTGGGCCTCGGCCAGGGCGGCACCGTCGTCTGGGAGAACCCGCACTGGACCGGCACGACGACCCGCGAGGAGGACGCCCGATGAGCGCCACCGGAACGGCCCACGGGGCCGACCCCCGCCCGGAGCGCGTGACGCACGCGCTCGTGCGCGACGTGCCCCTGCCCGACGGGCTGGGCACCCTCGCGCTGGTCACGCTCGACAACGGCCTGGACCACACGAAGCCGACGACGCTCGGCCCGCAGGGCATCGCCGGGCTCACGCAGGTGCTCACGGCGCTGCAGGCACGCGCCCGGGCCGGCGAGATCGCCGCCGTCGCGGTCACCGGCAAGCCGTACTACCTCGCCGCGGGCGCGGACCTCACGCAGGTCGCGGGCGTCACCTCCCGGGAGCAGGCACTGGGGCTGGGGCGGGGCGGGCACGCCGCGTACCGGCTGCTGGGCGAGATGGGCGTGCCGACGTTCGCGTTCGTCAACGGAGTCGCGCTCGGCGGCGGCCTGGAGGTCGCGCTCAACTGCGACCACCGGACCGTCGCGGCCGACGTGCGGGCGCTGGCGCTGCCGGAGACCGGCCTGGGGCTGGTGCCCGGGTGGGGCGGGGCGTACCTGGTGCCGCGCCTGGTCGGGATCGAGCGTGCAGTGGACGTCGTGCTCGCACGGCCGGCGGCGAACAAGCCGTTCAGCGCGCAGGAGGCCGCCGACCTGGGCCTGGTGGACGTCGTCCTGGACGCCGCGGACTTCCTCGAGGAGTCCGTGCGGTGGGCCGCCCGCGTGCTCGCGGGCGAGGTCGTCGTGCCCCGCCGCGCCCTCGACGACGCGGCGACCTGGCGGGCGGTCACGGACGCGGCCCGCGAGCGCCTCGACGCGACCCTGCACGGCTCGCGCCCGGCCCCCTACCGCGCGCTGGACCTGATGGCCGCCGCGCGCGACACCGACCGGGACGCGGCGTTCGCGGCGGAGGACGAGGCGCTGGCCGACCTGATCATGAGCGACGAGATGCGCGCGAGCGTCTACGCGTTCGGACTCGTGCAGGCCGGGCGGCGTCCCACCGGGGCCCCCGACCCGGCCCTCGCGCAGCCCGTGACGAAGGCCGGGGTGGTCGGCGCCGGGCTGATGGCCGCGCAGATCGCGGTGCTGCTGGCCCGGCGGCTCGCGGTGCCGGTCGTCATGCGCGACATCGACCCCGCCCGGGTCGAGCAGGGGCTGGCGGCCGTGCGTGCCGCGGTCGAGCGGCTGGTCGCCGGCGGCCGGGTCACGTCGGACGCCGGGGCACGGCTGGTCGCGTCCATCACCGGTTCGACGGAGCTCGACGTCTTCACCGGCTGCGACCTGGTCGTCGAGGCCGTCACGGAGGTGCTCGAGCTGAAGAAGCGCGTCTTCGCCGAGCTCGAGCAGGTGGTGGCGCCCGACGCGGTGCTGGCGACGAACACCTCGGCGCTGTCGGTCACCGCGATGGCCGCCGACCTGGCCCACCCCGAGCGGGTCGTGGGCCTGCACTTCTTCAACCCCGTCGCCGCGATGCCGCTCGTCGAGGTCGTCCGTGCGACGACCACGTCGGACGCGGCCCTGGCCACGGCGTTCGCCGTCACCGACCGGCTCGGCAAGACGGCCGTGCTCGTCGCGGACCGGCCGGGCTTCGTGGTCAACCGGCTGCTCGTGCTCCTGCTCGGGGTGGTCGTCGACGCCGTCGAGCACGGAACGCCCGTCGAGGTCGCCGACCGTGCGCTCGACCCCCTGGGGCTGCCGATGCCGCCGTTCGCCCTGTTCGACCTCGTGGGTCCCGCCGTGGGGCTGCACGTGCTCACGTCGTTGCGGGCCGGGCTCGGCGAGCGGTTCCCGCGCTCGGCGGGCCTGGAGAAGCTCGTCGCGGAGGGCACGCCCGTCGTGCGCCCGGCACCGGCCAAGGGTCTGCCGCAGCGTGTCGACCCCGCCGTGCAGACCGTGTTCGACGCGGCCCGCGACCGGTCCGCCGACGCACCGCTGGACGAGGCGGGCGTGCTCGACGCGGTCCGCACCGCGCTGGCCGTCGAGATCGGGCACATGCTCGACGAGGGTGTCGTGACCACGCCCCAGCAGATCGACCTGTGCATGGTCCTCGGTGCCGGCTGGGGCTTCCACCTCGGGGGCATCACGCCGTACCTCGACCGCACGGGCACGTCCGAGAAGGTCCTGGGGCGCCGGCTCCTGCCTACGGGCGTCGCGGACGTCCCCCGCGGGTGACACCCGACCGGCCCCCGCACCGCGCGGCGCGGGGGCCGGTGCGGACGACCCGGACATCTCGTCCCGGTCGACCGCTCAGATCCTTCACCCGTCCGGCCGATGACCAGGGTGTGGGGGCGCCGTGCGAGCGGTCCCGGGGAGGACGGGGTCGATGACGGGGCGCAGCACGACGCAGGGACGCTCACGGCTGCTGGGGGCGCTCGGCGCGGGCACCGCGGTAGTGCTGCTCTGCCAGGCGGCCGCACCCGGCGCCCCTCTGCACGGGTCCGTCCCGGAGCCGGGCACCGCCCCGCCCGTCGTGGCCGAGGGTGCGACCACGTACGTCGTGCAGACGGACGACGTCACGGCCGTCGGCGAGCAGCTCGCCGACCTGGGGGCGGAGCCGACGCAGACGTTCGAGGACGTCGGCTCCCTGACGGTCGCGCTGACGCCCGACCAGCTCGCGGCACTGGAGGCCGGTGGCGACGTCGCCGCCGTCGCGCCCGAGCAGGAGTACTCCGTCGACGCGACGCAGGCGCAGGCGCCCTGGGGCCTCGACCGCATCGACCAGGCGGCGCTGCCGCTGGACCAGTCGTTCACCTACGACGACACCGCCGGGGCCGGCGTGCGGGTGTACGTCGTCGACACCGGGGTCAGCGGCGGCACGCAGCTCAGCGGCCGCCTGGCCGCCGGGATGTCCGCCGTCGCCGGCAGCAGCAGCACCACGGACTGCCACGGCCACGGCACCCACGTGGCCGGCACGGTCGCCGGCACGACCTTCGGGGTCGCGAAGAAGGCCACGGTCGTGCCGGTACGCGTCCTCGACTGCGAGGGCCGGGGCAGCACGTCGACGGTCGTCGCCGGCCTCGACTGGGTCCTGGCCACCCACGCCGCCGGCACGCCCGGCGTGGTGAACCTCTCGCTCGGGGGGCCGCGGAACGAGGCCCTGGACGCCGCTGTCGAGGAGGTCGTGCAGCGCGGGCTCGTGGTCGTCGCGGCGGCCGGCAACAAGGCCGAGGACGCCTGCACGCAGTCCCCCGCGGCCGCACCGGCGGCCGTGACCGTCGGCGCGTCCGACGAGCACGACGACCGGGCGTACTTCTCGAACCACGGCCCGTGCCTGGACGTCTTCGCCCCCGGCAACCGCATCATGTCGACCTCCTTGACGTACGCGTCGGGCGCCGAGCTGCGGTCCGGCACGTCGATGGCGGCCCCCCACGCGTCGGGCGTGGCCGCGCTCGTCCTGGCCCGCAACCCGGGTGCGACCGCGACGCAGGTCGCCGAGTCGCTGCGCGCCACGTCCCGCGACGTGGTCGCCGACCCGCGCTCGCCCGGCGTCGGGCTGCTGTCGTCGTCGTCCGCCCTGGTCGCCGGGAGCATGGCGCCGTCGCGCACGTCCCTGTACGTGCAGGAGGCGTACCAGATGCTCGTGGGCCGCGCGCCCAGCAGCACCAACGCCGCCACGTGGACCTCGCGCCTCGAGGGCGGGACGTCGCGGCTGACGCTGGCGACCTCCCTGACGTCGAGCGTCACGTACCGCGGGCAGCTCGTCGACGCCGCGTACGGCACCTACCTGGACCGGTCGCCCAGCACGACGATGCTCTCGCAGTGGCGCTCGAAGCTCGGCACGGGCAGCAGCCCGCAGGACCTCGAGGCGTACCTGATCGCCTCCGCGACCTACTACTCGCTGGCCGGCGGCACGTCGCGCGCGTGGGTCGAGGCGATGTCGCAGGACCTGCTGGGCAAGGCCCCCACCGCGGACCAGCTGAGCCGGTGGACGCCGAGCGCGAGCACCGTCGCCGGGCGGACCTCGGTGGCCCGCACGGTCCTGGCGTCGACCACGCACCTGCACCGGCGCGTCGACGGGCAGTACCAGCTCCTGCTCGGCCGGGCGTCGACCGCGACGGAGCGCACCACCTGGACGACGAACCTGCGCTCGGGCGTCCGCGTGGAGACCTTCTCGGCCCGTCTCGTCGCCAGCGCCGAGCTGTGGAACGGGCTCGGCGCGGGCTGAGCGGCACCGGCCGGGCACCCGCCGCACCAGCGGCGGGGCACCCGGGCCCTGCGCGGGATCAGTGCGTGAGCAGGCCGCGGGCGCGGAACACGTCGCGGACGGCCTCGGTGGCCTCGGCCGTCGGGGGCTCGGTGTCCTCGAGCTCGTAGCGCATCCCCAGCTCAGCCCACTTGTCGCGGCCCATCTGGTGGAACGGCAGGACCTCGACGCGCTCGACCGCGGGGCCGAGGGACGCGACGTGGTCGGCCACGGCCGCGACGTTCGCCGGCGCGTCGGTCAGGCCCGGGACGAGCACGAACCGGATCCACAGGCGCGTGCCGCGGGCGGCCAGGCGCCGGGAGAACTCCAGCGTCGGGGCGAGCTCGCGCCCGGTGACGCGCCGGTAGGTCTCCGGGTCGCCGGACTTCACGTCGAGCAGCACGAGGGACACGTCGTCCAGGGTCGCGTCGTCGATCTGGGCGCCGAGGTAGCCGGAGGTGTCGATCGCCACGGGCACGTCCATGGCCGCGGCGCCGCGCACGAGCCGGCGCACGAACGCGGGCTGCATGAGGGGCTCGCCGCCGGAGATGGTCAGGCCCCCGCCGGTGGCCGTGAACACACCGCGGTAGCGGGCGACGCGCGCGAGGATCTCGTCGGCGGTGACGTCCGTCCCGCGGCGCATCTGCATGGTGTCGGGGTTGTGGCAGTACAGGCAGCGCAGGGGGCAGCCCGACAGGAACACGGTGAGACGGGTGCCGGGGCCGTCGACGGCCGTCACGAGCTCCCAGGAGTGCACGGACCCCACACGGCCCTCGCGGACGGCGGCGAGGCGCTCGGAGCGCTCGGCCTCCGTGGTCTCCAGGCCGGCGGTGCCGTGACCCGCGGTGCGGGTGTGCGAGCCGCCGACCAGCGGCAGCCCCAGGGGCACGACCGGGGCTCCGGGGCGTTCGTCCGTGGCGGTCAACGTCGTCACCTGGCTCTGCGGTCGTCCTGCGCGGGTGGTGCCGGTGGTGCGGGGTCGGGGCGGGCCCGACGGTGGTGCGACCCCGGCCCGCGCGGGGCGGGCCGGGGTCGCGCGGCGGGTCAGACCGCGCCGTGGAACGTGCGGGACAGCACGTCGAGCTGCTGCTCGCGGGTCAGCCGGACGAAGTTCACCGCGTAGCCGGACACGCGGATCGTCAGCTGCGGGTAGTTCTCCGGGTGCTCCATGGCGTCCACGAGCGTCTCGCGGTTCAGCACGTTCACGTTCATGTGGAACCCGGCCGACAGCACGTAGGCGTCGAGCAGGCCGACGAGGTTGGTCAACTGCTCGTCCTTCGTGCGGCCGAGCCCGGAGGGCACGATCGACGAGGTCAGCGAGATGCCGTCCTGCGCCTCGGAGTACGGGAGCTTGGCCACGGACAGCGCCGAGGCGAGCATGCCGTGGGTGTCGCGGCCGTTCATCGGGTTGGCGCCCGGGGCGAACGGCTCGCCGGCCTTGCGGCCGTCGGGGGTGGACCCGGTGGCCTTGCCGTACACGACGTTGGACGTGATCGTCAGCACCGACTGCGTGTGCAGCGCACCGCGGTAGGTGGGCAGCGCGCGGATCTTCTCCATGAAGCGCCGGACGATCCACACCGCGATGTCGTCGGCCCGGTCGTCGTCGTTGCCGTACGTCGGGAAGTCGCCCTCGACGGCGTACTCGGTGACCAGCCCGTCGGCCGTGCGCAGGGCGCGGACCTTGGCGTGCTTGATCGCCGACAGGGAGTCGGTCACCACGGACAGGCCCGCGATGCCGCACGCGAGGGTGCGCAGCACGGTCCGGTCGTGCAGGGCCATCTCGATGCGCTCGTACGCGTACTTGTCGTGCATGTAGTGCACGCAGTTCAGCGCGTCCACGTACGTCTCGGCGAGCCAGTCCATCGTCTTGTCGAACTTGGCCATGACGTCGTCGTAGTCGAGCACCTCGCCGTCCACGGGTGCCATGACCGGGGCGATCTGCTTGCCGGAGATCTCGTCCCGGCCGCCGTTGATCGCGTAGAGCAGCGCCTTGCCGAGGTTGACGCGGGCGCCGAAGAACTGCATCTGCTTGCCCACGCGCATCGGCGAGACGCAGCACGCGATGGCCGCGTCGTCGCCCCACGAGGAGCGGATGAGCTCGTCGGACTCGTACTGCACGGCGGAGGTGTCGATCGAGACCTGCGCGCAGAACTTCTTGAAGCCCTCGGGCAGCCGCTCGCTCCAGAACACGGTCATGTTCGGCTCGGGCGCCGGGCCCAGGTTGTACAGGGTCTGCAGGTACCGGAACGAGGTCTTCGTGACGAGCGGGCGACCGTCCTCGCCGAGACCGCCGATGGACTCGGTGACCCACGTCGGGTCGCCGGAGAAGAGCTGGTCGTACTCCGGGGTGCGCAGGAAGCGCACGATCCGCAGCTTGATGACGAAGTCGTCGACGATCTCCTGCGCCTGCTCCTCGGTGAGGACGCCGGCGGCGAGGTCGCGCTGCAGGTACACGTCGACGAACGTCGAGGTGCGGCCCAGCGACATCGCGGCGCCGTTCTGCTCCTTCACCGCGGCCAGGTAGGCGAAGTACAGCCACTGCACGGCCTCGCGGGCCGTGGTCGCCGGCGCGGAGATGTCGTAGCCGTAGGACGCGGCCATCGTCTTGAGCTCGCCGAGCGCGCGGATCTGCTCGGAGAGCTCCTCGCGGTCGCGGATGACGTCCTCGACGGAGCGCTCCATGTCGAGGGAGGCCTTCTCGAGCTTCTTCGCCGCGATCAGCGCGTCGACCCCGTACAGCGCCACGCGGCGGTAGTCGCCGATGATCCGGCCGCGGCCGTAGGCGTCGGGCAGGCCCGTGATGATGTGCGAGCTGCGCGCGGCGCGCACGTTCGGCGGGTACACGTCGAAGACCCCGGCGTTGTGGGTCTTGCGGTACTTGGTGAACGTGTCGACGACGTGCTGCGGGGCCTCGTAGCCGTAGGTCTCGAGCGACGTCTGCACCATGCGCCACCCGCCGTTGGGCATGATCGCGCGCTTGAGGGGGGCGTCGGTCTGCAGGCCGACGATGAGCTCGTCGTCCTTCGAGATGTAGCCGGGGCCGTGGGACGTGATCGTCGAGGGCGTGGTCGGGTCGACGTCGTAGACGCCCTTCTCACGCTCGGCGGGGAACATCGCGCTGAGGCGGTCCCAGATGCCCGTGGTGCGGGCGGTGGGGCCGGCGAGGAAGCTCGCGTCGCCGGTGTACGGCGTGTAGTTGCGCTGGATGAAGTCGCGGACGTCGACGTGGTCGGTCCACGGCCCGGTGGCGAAGCCCTCCCAGGCTGCCGGGACGGCGGTGTCGCGGTCGCTGGGTACGGCGGTGATGGACATCTGACGCTCCTGGGGTCCGGGGTCGATGAGAACCACGCTAGGAGGCCAGTGATGGGATGTCTTGGGACCTGGGTCCCGCCCCTCCACGAGCGTACGTGACGCACAGCACAGCGCACATCACCCGCCCGCGCCCGGACGCGACACGTCCCGCCGGGCGGGCACCCGGCGGGACGTGTCGGACCGGGTGGTCAGGACCGGGCGCCGAGGGCCCGCAGCACGTCGGCGGCCACGTCGTGCGCGCCCAGGCGCAGCTCGTCGACGATCTCGTCGCGCGTGGCGTGGTCGAGGAACGCGGCGGGCACGCCGAAGGACTGCACGGGCGTCAGGCAGGCCGCCTCGCGGGCGCGCTGGCCGGTGAGCGCGCCGATGCCGCCGTCGACGAGGCCGTCCTCGACCGTGACGACGTGGTCGTGCTCCCCGACGAGCTTGACGAGCGCCGCGGGCACGGGCAGCACCCACCGCGGGTCGACGACCGTGACGGCCAGGTCGTGGCCGGCGAGCAGCTCGCCGACGCGCAGCGCGGTCGGGACCATCGAGCCCACACCCACGACGAGCACCTTCCGGGCGCCGGCACCGCCCTCGTGGCGGGCCAGCACGTCGACGCCGTCGACGTCCTCCAGCGCCGGCAGCGCCTCCCCCATCGCGCCCTTGGGGTAGCGCACGACCGTGGGGGCGTCGTCGACGTCGACCGCCGCGCGCAGCGCCGCCCGCAGCGTCTCCTCGTCGCGGGGCGCCGCCAGGCGCAGCCCGGGGACGATGGAGAGCATCGCCAGGTCCCACATGCCGTTGTGGCTCGCGCCGTCGTCACCGGTGATCCCGGCCCGGTCGAGCACGAACGTCACGCCCGCGCGGTGCAGCGCCACGTCCATGAGGACCTGGTCGAACGCGCGGTTGAGGAACGTCGCGTACACGGCCACCACGGGGTGCAGGCCGGTGAAGGCCAGGCCCGCGGCGGACGTGGCGGCGTGCTGCTCGGCGATGCCGACGTCGAAGACACGCTCGGGGAACTCGGCCTCGAAGGGGGCCAGCCCGACCGGCTGCAGCATCGCGGCGGTGATCGCCACGACGTCGGGGCGACGACGCCCGATGCGGACGATCTCGTCGGCGAACACGCTGGTCCAGCCGAAGCGCGACGGAGCCAGGGGCAGCCCGGTCTCGGGGTGGATGCGCCCGACAGCGTGGAACCGGTCGGCGACGTCCTGCTCGGCCGGGGAGTACCCGCGGCCCTTCTCGGTGATGACGTGCACGATGACCGGGCCGCCGAACGCCTTGGCGCGGTGCAGCGCGCGCTCGACCGCGCCCTCGTCGTGGCCGTCGACCGGGCCGACGTACTTCAGGCCGAGGTCCTCGAACATGCCCTGCGGCGCGACGACGTCCTTGATGCCCTTCTTCAGCCCGTGCAGCGCCCCGTAGGCCAGGCGGCCCGGCGCACCCGAGCGGCGCAGCGTCGTCTTGCCCCACGTGAGGACGGACTCGTAGCCCTGCGTGGTGCGCAGCGTGTCGAGGTGGTGGGCGAGCCCGCCGATGGTCGGCGCGTAGGAGCGGCCGTTGTCGTTGACGACGACGACGAGCCGGCGGTCGGCGCCGGAGGCGATGTTGTTCAGCGCCTCCCAGGCCATGCCCCCGGTCAGCGCACCGTCGCCGATGACGGCGACGGTGTAGCGGTCGTGCTCGCCCGCGATCTGCCGGCCCTTGGCGATGCCGTCCGCCCAGGACAGCGCCGTCGAGGCGTGGGAGTTCTCCACGACGTCGTGCTCGGACTCCGCCCGGCTCGGGTACCCCGACAGGCCGCCGCGACGGCGCAGGTCGGAGAAGTCGCGCCGGCCCGTGAGCAGCTTGTGCACGTACGCCTGGTGGCCGGTGTCGAAGACCAGCGTGTCCCGCGGCGACTCGAACACCCGGTGCAGGGCGATGGTCAGCTCGACGACGCCGAGGTTCGGCCCGAGGTGCCCCCCGGTGCGCGAGACGCGGTCGACGAGGAACGCACGGATCTCGTCCGCGAGGTCGCCCAGGCGGCGGGCGGGCAGTGCGCGGACGTCCGCGGGCGACGTGATGCGGTCGAGCAGGGCCACGGGTCTCCTCCCAGGTGCGGCGACGCTGCCGCACGGACGGTCAGCCACCACACTCTAGGCGCCCGCGCGCGCGGGGGCCCGCGCACGATGTGTCCGTCCTGTGCACGTGCCCAGGAGAGCCGGGCCGGGCCGACCCGCTCAGCCGGGGGCCGCCCCCGGGGGTCGGCGCCGCCGGGCGCGGCGGCGCACCAGGACGGCGCCGGCGACCACGGCGACGAGCAGCACCGCCACCAGCACGGGCACGAAGACGGCGGCCAGGCTCAGCCCCACGGCCGCCCCGTCCTCGATCGTCGAGACCACCGGTGCACCGAGCCCGCCCGTGGCCGCGTTGACGACCGGGCGCGTCGTCGCCTTGACCGCGTGGACCGCGAGGGCCACCGCTCCCCCGGCGACGAACGGCACCCACGGGTGCTCCGCCACGAAGCCCGTGACCTGCGTGGAGCCCTCGACGCGCTCGGCCGCGGACGTCGCGGCGAACACCACGCCCCCGGTCGCGGGCCGCAGGAGGGTCTGCACGGCGTCGTTGACCGAGTCGACCGCGGGGACCTTGTCGAGCACCACGTCCGTCACGAGCAGCACCGTGCCCACGCCGATCGCCCACCAGCTCTCCATCCAGACCAGCGGGTCGGGCAGCACGACGACGTCGGTGAGCCGCGCGAGGAGCGCGACGAGCAGGAACGGGACGTAGGCGTTGAGGCCGGCGGCGGCCGACAGGCCCACCCCGGTGAGCGCCACGAGCATGCCCGTGACCCTACCGGGGCGCCGGTAGCATGAGGCGGAAAGGGGAACACCCATGCGCTTCTTGCCCGGCCACGCGCCGACCTCCGACCTGACCTACGGCGACGTCTTCCTCGTCCCGTCCCGCTCGGAGGTGATCTCCCGGTTCGACGTCGACCTGACCAGCGTCGACGGCACCGGGACCACCCTGCCGATCGTCGTCGCCAACATGACGGCCGTCGCCGGCCGCCGGATGGCCGAGACGGTCGCCCGCCGCGGCGGCCTCGCCGTGCTCCCGCAGGACACCCCGACGGACGTCGTCGCCGGCGTCGTCGCGAGCGTCAAGCAGCGGCACCCCGTCGTGGAGACCGCGACCGTGGTGCAGCCGCACGACACCGTGCACACGGCGCTGACGCTCATCGCCAAGCGGTCCCACGGTGCCGCGGTCGTCGTCGACGACGGGCGGCCCGTCGGGGTCGTGACCGAGGCGGACTGCCGCGGCGTCGACCTGTTCACCCAGGTCGACCAGGTGATGACCCCCGAGCCCACCACCGTGGACCTCGCCGTCGTCGAGGGTGCCGGCCCCGCCGGGCTGGAGGAGGCGTTCGAGCAGCTGCACCGCTCGCGGCGGCGCTTCTCCCCCGTCGTGCGCGACGGCCGCCTCGTGGGCGTCCTCACGCGCGTCGGCGCGCTGCGCTCGTCGATCTACGCCCCCGCGCTCGACGCGCAGGGCCGGCTGCGGATCGCCGCGGCCGTCGGCATCAACGGCGACGTGCGGTCCAAGGCCGCCGACCTGCTCGCCGCGGGCGTGGACGTGCTCGTCGTCGACACCGCGCACGGCCACCAGCGCAAGATGATCGACGCGCTGGCCGCGGTGCGCTCGCTCGACCCGCAGGTGCCGGTCGTCGCGGGCAACGTGGTCACCGCCGAGGGTGTGCGCGACCTCGTCGAGGCCGGTGCGGACATCGTCAAGGTCGGCGTCGGGCCCGGGGCGATGTGCACGACGCGGATGATGACGGCCGTCGGGCGCCCGCAGTTCTCCGCGGTGCTCGAGTGCGCGGCGGAGGCCCGCCGCCTGGGCCGGCACGTGTGGGCCGACGGCGGCGTGCGGCACCCGCGCGACGTCGCGCTCGCGCTGGCCGCCGGCGCGTCGCAGGTCATGGTCGGCTCCTGGTTCGCCGGCACGCACGAGTCGCCCGGCGACCTGCACCACGACGCCGACGGCCGCGCGTACAAGGAGAGCTTCGGCATGGCCTCGGCGCGCGCCGTCGCGGCCCGCACACGGGGCGGCACCGCCTTCGAGCGGGCCCGCAAGGCCCTGTACGAGGAGGGCATCTCGACGTCCCGGATGTACCTGGACCCGCGGCGTCCCGGCGTCGAGGACCTCCTCGACCACATCACCGCGGGCGTGCGCTCGGCGGCCACGTACGTGGGTGCGACCTCCCTGGAGGAGCTGCACGAGCGCGCGGTCGTGGGCATCCAGTCCGAGGCCGGCTACGCCGAGGGCCGGCCGCTGCCCGACGGCTGGTGACCGACGTGCGTCCCGTGCTCGTGCTGCAGCACGCGCCGCACGAGGGCCTGGGTCGGATCTCCCCCGCGCTGGGCGACGTCCCGTACCGGGTCCGCACGGTGCTCGACGACCCGCAGCCTCGGCTGCCGGGCGTCGACGCGTTGTCCGGCGTCGTCGTCATGGGTGGCCCCATGGACGCCGACGACGTCGCCGGGCACCCGGGCCTGGCCGCCGAGCGGGCGCTGCTCGCGGCGGCGGTCGACGCGGACGTGCCGGTGCTGGGCGTGTGCCTGGGCCACCAGCTGCTGGCGCTGGCCCTGGGGGCACGCCTGCACCGCCGCGCAGGTCTCGAGATCGGGTTCGCCCCGGTCCGGCTCGTCGCCGACGACCCGGTCGTGGGGGCGCTGGCCCCGGGCACGGGAGAGGGCAGCGCGACGGTGCTGCACTGGCACTCCGACACCGTGGACCTGCCCGCAGGCGCCACGCTGCTGGCGTCGTCGGACGTGACGCAGGTGCAGGCGTTCCGCGCCGGCAGCGCCGTGGGCGTGCAGTTCCACCCCGAGCTCGACGCGGCGCTGCTGGACCTGTGGCTGCGCACGCCGGACATGGTGGCCGGGCTCGACGAGCACGAGGTCGACGCGATCCGGTCCGACGGCGCCCGGCACCTGCCCGCGCTCGCGGGGCCCGCCGCGGCGGCGTTCGGGGCGTTCGCGGGCGCGGTCCGGGCCCGCGGATGACGACGCCGGGCACCGACGCGCGCGCCGAGCTCGTGCGCCTCGTGGCCCGCGGCGTGGACTGGCGGGTCGACCCGGCGCGCGCGCTGCGCGACCCCGCCCGCGCGCGGCGCGCGGCGGTGCTCGTGCTGTTCGGCGTGCTCGACTCGCACCCGGCGGGTGCCGGCGGCACGGGGCACGTCCCCGCGGACCTCGACGTGCTGCTGCAGCGCCGGTCCGCGACGCTGGGGCACCACCCGGGCCAGGTCGCGTTCCCCGGCGGCGGCATCGACCCCGAGGACGACGGTCCCGTGGGGGCGGCGCTGCGCGAGGCCGTCGAGGAGACGGGGCTCGACCCGGGCGGCGTCGAGCCTCTGGGGACGCTCGCGGACGTGCCGCTGCCGGTCAGCGACAACCTCGTCACGCCGGTGCTGGCGTGGTGGTCGCGGCCTTCGGCGGTGGCCGCGGTCGACCACCGCGAGACGGTCGACGTGTTCCGCGCACCCGTCGCCGACCTCCTCGACCCCGCCCGGCGCGGCTCCGTGGAGCACAGCACCGGCCACGGCCGCGTCCGGACGCCCGCGTTCGTGCTCGACGACGGCGTGGTCGTGTGGGGGTTCACCGCGATCGTCCTGCACGGCGTCCTCGACGCCCTCGGGTGGACGGTGCCGTGGGACGTGCACCGCACGGTCGTCCCGTGAGCACGGCGGCCGGTCCCGCGCCCGGTCCCCCGCCGCCGCGGCACCCGAAGATCGAGGTCGACGTCGACGCCGCGCTGGCGCACGACCTCCTCGTCGAGCAGCACCCCGACCTGGCCGGCCTGCCCGTGCACGGGCGCGTGCACGGGTGGGACAACCTCACGTGGCGGCTCGGTGACGACCTGGCGCTGCGGTTCCCCGTGCGCGTGGCGTCCGCCCCGCTCGTCGAGCACGAGCAGCGCTGGCTGCCCCGGCTCGCCCCCACGCTGCCGGTGGCGGTCCCGGCTCCCGCCCGGGTGGGCCGCGCCGGCGCCGGGTACCCGTGGCCGTGGAGCGTCGTGCCGTGGCTGCCGGGCGACGTGGTGGCCGCAGGACCGGTGGCCGGCCGGACCGTGTGGGCGCCCGCGCTGGCCGAGGCGCTGGCCGCCCTGCACGTGCCCGCGCCGCCGGACGCGCCGCACAACCCGTTCCGGGGCGTGCCGCTCGCGGACCGGGACGCCGTGGTCGGGGCCCGGCTGGCGGGCACGCCGCTGCCGCACCGGGAGGTGCTGCTGCGCGCGTGGCACGACGGGCTGGCGGCCCCCGCGTGGGACGGGCCGCCCGTGTGGGTGCACGGCGACCCGCACCCCGGCAACCTGCTGGCGGACGCGCGCTCCCTGACGGCGCTCATCGACTTCGGCGACCTGTGCGCGGGCGACCCGGCGAGCGACCTCGCGACCGCGTGGATGACCTTCGACGCCGCCGGGCGTGCCGCGTTCGTCGCCCGGACCCGGGAGCTGCGGGGCTGGGACGACGCCACCTGGGTGCGTGCCCGCGCGTGGGCCGCGAGCTACGTCCCGGTGCTGCTGGCCCACCCGGACGAGTACCCGCTGATGGCGGCGGTCGGCCGGGCCACGGCCGACCACCTCGCCGCGGGCTGACCGCCGCACGGGCAGCAGCCGTCACGACCGACCCGCGCAGCCTCTCCTCGCCGAGGTGGCGTCACTCCCAGCGGTGCGCCACGGTGCGCGCGTAGGACGAGCGCACGAGCTCCTCGAGCACCCCGAGGTCGACGGCGTCCAGGCGCCTGACGTGCAGGCACGACACCGTCGTCGTGTGGGGCCCCAGGCGCCCGAGCAGGTCGCCGAGGTCGTCGAAGCCCAGCGGGACGTACACCGTGGTGCTGGTGCGCCGCGGGGAGAACCCCGCGGCCGCGGCGTCCCCCTCCCGCCCCGAGGCGTAGCGGTAGTGGTAGCGGCCGAACCCGACGATCGACGTGCCCCACAGGCGCGGCGGCTCGCCCGTCGCACGCTCCATGACCGGCAGCAGCGTCCAGGCGTCGGCCCGGCGGCGCTCGTCCGGGACGGCGTCGAGGAACGCCCCGACGTCGCCGTCGTTCTCCGTCGTGAGGTTCTCCTCGCGCGCCATGCCCCCGAGCATGGCACCCGGGGGCGGGCGTGACGACCCTCAGCCGCGGGGGTCGCGCACCGACGCGAGCAGGACGGGCCACCCCGTGCCGGTGTGGCTCACCACCAGCAGGAACGGGCGGTCGAGGACCACGGCGACGGGGTCGGGCGGCGGGGCGCCGCCCGCCATCCCCATCTCGGTGGCGGCGGCCGCCCGGGTGCCGGCCTCGTCGACCAGCAGGACCGCCTGCTGCCGGGCCTGGCCGAGCGTGGCCGGCGCGTCGTCGGCGAGCAGGCCGGTGACGGTCAGCGGGGCCAGCCCGAGGTCGTCGAGCACCGGTCCCAGGTCCACCTCGCTGCGCATCTCCACCTGCGGGAGCGCGAGGTCGACGGGCACGTCCGCCGCGTCGTCGAGGGCGGCCCCGAGCGCGCGGACCTGCGTGAGGTCGGACCTGGCGGGGTCGGCGGCCGCGGGCGATCCGGCGGGCGGCAGCAGCAGGTCGGCGTGCAGCACACCGGCGTACCCGTACCGCATCCGCACGGCCTGCCACCCGTCGAGCTCGACCAGGGGCGTGGTGACCGCGCCGTGCATGGTGGGCACGTCGACGGCCGCCGCCCCGGGGACGTGGAACGGGTCCGACCCGGTCGCCTCCGCGGTGAACGGCTGCTCCCAGGCGGCGGCCACCACGACCGCGTCCTGCAGCACCGCCACCAGCGACACGTCCGGCACCACCGCGGAGTCCTCGACGAGGCCGCCGGTGTGCTCGCGCACCCACGCGCCGAGGGCGTCGGTGCCCGCGTCCGTGCCGAGGTCGGTGCGCAGCACCCCGGCGTCGAACGCCGCCGTGACCCGGTCGAGGTACCCGGCGTCCACCTCGGCACCGTCGTCGACCACCACGCGCTGCGCCGTGTGCACGACGGGCACCTCGGGCAGCTCGCGGGCCCGCACGGCCGCCGGGTCGCCGTCGAGGCGGCGCAGCGCGGCCACCAGCGCGCCGACGGCGTCGGTCCGGTCCTGGCCGGAGGCGCCCAGCGCAGCGTCGAGGGACTCCGCCGTGGTCCCCTGGCCCGCCTCGGCGAGCATGGCGAGCGCGGTCGTCAGGCTCGACGGCGACACCACCGCGCCGGCGTCGCCGTCGGCTGCGCCCAGCGCCGCCAGCCCCAGCTCCCACGTCGCGTCGACCACGTCGGGCACCGCCGGGGCGTCGCCGAGGCGGACCGCGACGTAGGCCGCGTCCCCCCGCAGCTCCGGCGGCGGCTCGGCCGCCGCGCACCCGGCCACCACCGCCGTCGCCACCAGCACCGCCGTGACCCGCGCCCCCCGCACCGTCCGCACGCCGCGATCGTGGCACGGCACGACGACGCCCGCTCCGGACCCGGGTCACGATCGCGTCACGCCGGACGCACCGCGGGGTGCACCCCGGGCGCGCGCCGAGGGGCGCCCAGCGGACGGGGCGCCCCTCGGGCGGTGCGGGACTGCGGGGCCCGTCAGGCGACGCCGGCGACCTGCCGCAGCACGTACTGCAGGATCCCGCCGTTGCGGTAGTAGTCCGCCTCGCCGGGGGTGTCGATCCGCACGACGGCGTCGAACGCGACGACCGTGCCGTCGGCCCGGGTGGCCGTGACGCGCACCGTGCGGGGCGTCGTGCCCGCGTTGAGGGCCGTCACGCCGGCGATGTCGAACGTCTCCGTGCCGTCCAGGCCGAGGGAGTCCGCGGACTCGCCCTCGGGGAACTGCAGCGGCAGCACGCCCATCCCGATGAGGTTCGAGCGGTGGATGCGCTCGAAGGACTCGGTGATGACCGCACGGACGCCCAGCAGGCGCGTGCCCTTGGCCGCCCAGTCGCGCGAGGACCCCGAGCCGTACTCCTTGCCGCCGAGCACGACCAGGGGCACGCCCGCGGCCTGGTACGCGGTCGACGCGTCGTAGATCGTGGTCTGCTCACCGGTGAGGTGGTTGACCGTGAAGCCGCCCTCGACGCCGGGCACCAGCTGGTTGCGCAGCCGGATGTTCGCGAACGTGCCGCGGATCATGACCTCGTGGTTCCCGCGGCGCGAGCCGTAGGAGTTGAAGTCGCGCCGGTCCACGCCGTGCTCGGCCAGGTACAGGCCGGCGGGGCTGTCGGCCTTGATGGAGCCCGCCGGGCTGATGTGGTCCGTGGTCACGGAGTCGCCGAGCTTCGCGAGCACCCGCGCCCCGGTGATGTCCGTGACCGGTTCGGGCGTCGCGCCCATGCCCTCGAAGTACGGGGGCTTGCGCACGTAGGTCGAGCGCGGGTCCCACTCGAAGGTGCTGCCCTCGGGCGTGGGCAGCGCGCGCCACCGCTCGTCGCCGGAGAACACGTCGGCGTAGTCCTTGGTGAACATCGCGCGGTCGATCGAGGAGTCGATCGTCGCCTGGACCTCGTCGGGCGTCGGCCAGATGTCCCGCAGGAAGATCGGGTGCCCGGCCTCGTCGCGACCCAGCGGGTCGGACTCGAAGTCGAAGTCCATCGTCCCGGCCAGCGCGTACGCGATGACCAGCGGCGGGGACGCGAGGTAGTTCATCTTCACGTCGGGGTTGATGCGCCCCTCGAAGTTGCGGTTGCCCGACAGCACGGCGGCCACGGCCAGGTCGTGCTCCTGCACCGCCGCGGACACGTGCTCGTCGAGCGGCCCGGAGTTCCCGATGCACGTGGCGCACCCGTAGCCGACCAGGTGGAAGCCGAGCTTCTCCAGGTACGGCCACATGCCGGCCTTCTCGTAGTAGTTCGTCACCACCTGCGAGCCCGGCGCCATCGAGGTCTTGACCCACGGCTTGGCGGTGAGGCCCCGCTCGACGGCCTTCTTCGCGACCAGGGCGGCCGCCATCATCACCGACGGGTTCGAGGTGTTCGTGCACGACGTGATCGACGCGATCGCGACCGCCCCGTGGAACAGGTCGAACGACCGCCCGTCCGCGTCCGTCACCGGGTACGTCCGCGTCGCGGTCGACGTGATCGCCGGGGAGTCCGACGCCGGGAACGACTCGCGCTCGGCCTCGTCGACGCCGTTGGTGACCTCGGGCGCGTAGGTGGGCAGGTCGCGCTGGAACTGCTCCTTGGCCCGCGAGAGTTCGATGCGGTCCTGCGGGCGCTTGGGCCCGGCGATCGACGGCACCACCGTCGACAGGTCCAGCTCGAGGTACTCGGAGAACACCGGCTCGACGTACCCGGGCGCGCCCGGGTCGTGCCACAGCCCCTGCTCCTGGGCGTACGCCTCGACGAGCGCGAGCTGGGCGTCGGAGCGCCCCGTCAGGCGCAGGTACTCGATCGTCACCGCGTCGATGGGGAACATCGCGGCCGTGGAGCCGAACTCCGGGCTCATGTTGCCGATCGTGGCCCGGTTGGCCAGCGGCACCGACGCGACGCCGTCGCCGTAGAACTCGACGAACTTGCCGACGACGCCGTGCTGGCGCAGCTTCTGCGTGATGGTGAGCACCACGTCCGTGGCGGTGACGCCGGGCGTGATCGTGCCGGTCAGCTTGAAGCCCACCACCCGCGGGATGAGCATCGACACCGGCTGGCCGAGCATGGCCGCCTCGGCCTCGATGCCACCCACGCCCCAGCCCAGCACACCGAGCCCGTTGACCATCGTGGTGTGCGAGTCGGTACCCACGCACGTGTCGGGGTACGCGCGCAGCACGCCGCCGACCTCGCGCGTCATCACGGTCCGCGCCAGGTACTCGATGTTCACCTGGTGCACGATGCCCGTGCCGGGCGGGACCACCTTGAAGTCGTCGAACGCCGTCTGGCCCCAGCGCAGGAACTGGTAGCGCTCGCGGTTGCGCTCGTACTCGAGCTCGACGTTGCGCTCGAAGGCGTCGCGGCGGCCCGCGACGTCGATCTGGACCGAGTGGTCGATGACGAGCTCGGCGGGCGCGAGCGGGTTGATGCGCGACGCGTCGCCCCCGAGCTCCTCGACGGCCTCGCGCATGGTCGCGAGGTCCACGACGCACGGGACGCCCGTGAAGTCCTGCATGATCACGCGGGCCGGCGTGAACTGGATCTCGGTGTCGGGCTGGGCGTCGGGGTCCCACCCCGCGAGCGCACGCACGTGGTCGGCGGTGATGTTCGCGCCGTCCTCGGTGCGCAGCAGGTTCTCGGCGAGGATCTTCAGGCTGTAGGGGAGGCGCTCGACGCCCGGCACGGCGGCCAGGCGGTAGATCTCGTACGAGGTGTCACCGACCTCGAGCGTTCCCTTGGACCCGAAGCTGTCGACGCTGCTCACGTGGGGCTCCTTCGCTTGGCGAGTTCCCGGGCGAGTCGGGGGGCCCGGGGACGTCCTCGAACCCTCGACCGGGGCCCGGCGTGCCGACGTGACGGTCGGGGCGCGGGACCCGAGGGCGGGGCGGACGCAGATATCTTGATGTCGAGATACATGCTACTCCCTCGACCGGGCCGTGCGCACGGACCTCCGCGCGACGCGTCCGTGCGCACGCCCGTGGCCCTCCCGTGCGGCCGCGCCGCGCGGCGACGGCCGGGCGGGGCGGACCCGCCCGGCCGTGCGCGCACCGCTCAGGCCGTGCCCTCGCGCTGCGCCCTGACCGCCTCCGCGGCCTTGCGCTCGGCCTCGACCGCGCGCTCGTGGGCGCGCGGGTCGTAGTCCGGCGTGCCCTGCTTGTGCAGCTCCTGCGTCGCGACCCGGCTGGCGTGGGCGAGCCGGCTCTCGGCGTCGTGCGACTCGGACATGGTCCGCTCCTCCTCGTCGTCGAGGGCCCGCACGTCGGCGGGCTCACGACCCACGCTAGGACCCCGCCGACGCTGCCGCGAGACGAGCGGGGCGGACGACGTCGGGTCGTCAGCGCGTCAGGACGGCGACCGCCTCGAGGTGGTGGGTCATCGGGAACAGGTCGTGACCGACGACCTCGACGCCCGTCCAGCCGTGCGCGCCGAGCAGCGCGACGTCACGGGCCAGCGCAGCGGGGTCGCACGCGACGTACACGACGCGCTCGGGCCGCAGCGCGGCGACGGCGTCGACGACCTTGCGGCCGGCGCCCGTGCGCGGCGGGTCGAGCACGACCACGTCGACGGGCGGGGCGCCCTCGACGAGACCGGCCAGCGTGCGCGCGACGTCGCCGGCGTGCAGGTCGACCTGGGGGCGGTCGTGCAGGTTGCGGCGCGCGTCTCGCACGGCCCGCTCGTCGCCCTCGACGGACACGACGTGGCCCGCCTCGCCCACGGCGTCCGCGAGCGGCAGCGTGAACAGCCCCGCCCCCGCGTACAGGTCGAGCACCGTCCCGCCCGCCACGTCGCCCGCACCCCGCAGCACCGCGTCGACCAGCAGCGTGGGCGCCTCGCGGTGGACCTGCCAGAACCCGGCGGCGGCGACCCGGTACGTGCGCGAGACGCCGTCCGCGGCGGTGACGACCTCGCGGACCGCGGCGCGGGCGTTGGGCCGCGGGTCGGGGCGTCCGCGCTGCAGGTCGAACGGCACGTCGTCGACGAGCACGAGCGGCGGCGAGCCGTCCGCGGGCGCGACGGCCTCGATGCGCGCCCCGGGACGCCACCGGCGCCCGAGCAGGTCGAGGGCGGCCACGTGCTCGGTCGCCAGCGGCATCGCGTCGAGCGCGACCACGTCGTGCGAGCGGAAGCCCCGCATGCCCGCGCGCCCGTCCGCGTCGGCCACGAGGTCGATCCGGGTGCGCCAGGCCAGCCCGCCGCGCGCGTCGTCGCCGGGTGCCGCGTGCACGGTCGGCGTCACGTCGAGCCGGGCCAGGTGCCGCAGCTGCTCGGCGAGCACGGCCTCCTTCCAGGCCCGCTGCGCGGGCAGCGCGACGTGGGCCAGCTCGCCGCCGCCGACACCGCCGGGCCCGGCCTCGGGCCACACGGACGGCACCCGGTCGGGCGACGCCTCGAGCACCTCGACGGCGTCGGCGCGCCAGAACCGGGCGTCGGGCCCGTCGTCGGTCAGCCGCGCGCGCACGCGCTCGCCCGGCAGCGTGTGCCGGACGAAGACCACGCGCCCCTCGTGCCGTGCCACGCAGTGGCCGCCGTGGGCGACAGGTCCGACCTCGAGCTCGACGAGCACGCCGGCCCCTTCCTCAGAAACCACGGGACACCGGTCCCCGGACGGCGTCCTCGAGGCCCGTCTGGCCCTCGCTGGACTGGAGCTGCCACGGCACCGACGCCACGACGACCCCCGGCGTGAACAGCAGCCTGCTCTTGAGCCGCAGCGCGCTCTGGTTGTGCAGCAGCTGCTCCCACCAGTGCCCCACCACGTACTCGGGGATGTAGACGACGACGAGGTCGCGCGGGCTCTCACGACGGATCGACCGGACGTACGCGATCACCGGACGGGTGATCTCACGGAACGGCGAGTCCAGCACCCGCAGGGGCACGGGCAGGTCGGCGGCCTCCCACTGCGCGCGCAGACCCGCCACCTCGGCCGCGTCGACACCGACCGTGACGGCCTCGAGCACGTTGGGCCGCGACGCCCGCGCGTACGCCAGCGCGCGCATCGTGGGCCGGTGCAGGTGCGAGACGAGCACGACCGCGTGCACCCGGCTGGGCAGGGCGCGGGCGGCCTGCGCGGACTCCTCGTCGAGCGCGAGCTCGGCACGCACGCGACGGTAGTGGCGGTGCACGCCCTGCATGACGACGTAGACCCCGACCATGGCGATGATCGCGATCCAGGCGCCGTGGGTGAACTTGGTGATGAGCACCACGACGAGGACCGACCCGGTCATGGCCAGGCCGATGCCGTTGATGACGCGCGAGCGGCGCATCCGGGCGCGGGCGCGCGGCTCAGGCTCGGTGCGCAGCGCCCGCGTCCAGTGCCGCACCATGCCGAGCTGGGACAGCGTGAAGGAGACGAACACCCCGACGATGTACAGCTGGATCAGGCGCGTGACCTGGGCGTCGAAGGCGACGATGAGCGCGATCGCCGCGGCGGCCAGGGTGATGATGCCGTTGGAGAACGCGAGCCGGTCGCCGCGGGTGTGCAGCTGGCGCGGCAGGTAGCCGTCGCGGGCGAGGATCGACCCGAGCACGGGGAACCCGTTGAACGCCGTGTTCGCGGCGAGCACGAGGATCAGCCCGGTGACGACGGAGATGAGGACGAACAGCACGTCGACGCCCTCGAACACCGACGCCGCGAGCTGGCTGATCACCGGGTGCTGCTCGTAGCCCTCCCCCACCGGGACGCCGTCGCGCAGCAGCTGGGTGGCCGGGTCGTCGACGTAGTGCACGCCCGTGGCCTGGGCGAGCATGAGGATCGACATGATCATGGTGATCGAGATGCCGCCGAGCAGCGCCAGCGTGGTGGCGGCGTTGCGGGACTTGGGCTTGCGGAACGCCGGGACGCCGTTGCTGATGGCCTCGACACCGGTGAGGGCCGCACAGCCGGACGCGAACGCACGCAGCACGAGGAAACCGCCGGCGATGCCCATGAGGCCCTGCTCGAACGCGGGGTCGGCGGCGACGGTCAGGTCCGCGCTCTCCGAGACGGGCAGCGTCCCGGTGAAGTACCGGAAGGCGCCGACCAGCGCGAGCGAGCCCATCGCGGCCATGAACAGGTACACCGGGACGGCGAAGGCGCTCCCGGACTCCTTGACGCCGCGCAGGTTCGCGACCATGAGCAGCAGCACCACGATCACGGCGAACGCCGTCTCGTGGCCGCGCAGGAACGGGATCGCGGTCGCCGCGTACTGGGCGCCCGACGAGATCGACACCGCGACCGTGAGGACGTAGTCGACGAGCAGCGCGCTCGCGACCGTGACGCCGGCCTTGGGCCCCAGGTTGACCGACGCGACCTCGTAGTCGCCACCGCCCGAGGGGTAGGCGTGCACGTTCTGCCGGTACGACGCCACGACCGTGAGCAGCACCAGCGCGACCGCGACGCCCACCCACGGGGAGACCGTCAGCGCGGTCAGCCCCGCGAGCGAGAGGGTCAGCAGGATCTCGTCGGGCGCGTACGCCACGGACGAGAGCGCGTCGGAGGCGAACACGGGCAGCGCGACGCGCTTGGGCAGGAGCGTGTGACCGAGACGGTCGCTGCGCACCGGCCGCCCCAGGACGAGCCGCTTGGCGGCATCTGCGAGGTCCGACACGAGGAGCGATCGTATGCCCGCACGCGGGCCGTGGCACGCACCGAGGTCCCGGGGACGGCGGCGTGCGACGACGGGCACGGCGGCGCCGGACGCCGCGGGTCCGGCCGGGACGTGCGCGACGGCGCCGGCGACGGGGTCGGCGGACGGGTGCCGAGGGGTATACCGTGACCGGTCGTGCACTTCGTGATCATGGGATGCGGCCGTGTGGGAGCCACGCTCGCGCAGTCCCTCGAGGGTCGCGGCCACTCCGTCGCCGTCATCGACCAGTTCCCCGACGCCTTCCGCCGGCTCGACGCGGAGTTCGAGGGCAGCAAGGTCACCGGCCTCGGCTTCGACCGCGACACGCTGCGCCAGGCCGGCATCGACGACGCGTACGCGTTCGCCGCCGTGTCCGACGGCGACAACTCGAACATCCTCGCGGCCCGCGTGGTGCGCGAGACGTTCGGCGTGGAGAACGTGGTGGCGCGGATCTACGACCCGCACCGCGCCGAGATCTACCAGCGCCTGGGCATCCCGACCGTCGCCACCGTGCGCTGGACCGCGGACCAGGTGCTGCGGCGCATTCTGCCCGTGGGGACCAGCGACGAGTTCCGCGACGCGTCGGGGCAGATCCAGCTCGCCGAGGTCGACGTGCACACCGGGTGGGTCGGGCGGCCGCTGCGGGCGCTCGAGGAGGCCACCGGCGCGCGCGTCGCGTACCTGACCCGCTACGGCGACGGCGTCCTGCCGACCGCCACCACCGTCCTGCAGGAGAACGACACCGTGCACATGCTCATGCGCGTCGACGACGCCCCCGCGGTCGAACGCGTCCTCACGGCGACGCCGCCGGCGGTGACGGCATGAGGGTCGTCATCGCCGGGGCCGGCTCGGTGGGCCGGTCGATCGCGCGCGAGCTGCTCGTCAACGACCACGAGGTCACCCTGGTGGACCGCCAGCCGTCCGCGATGCGGGTGGCCCAGGTCGCGGACGCGGACTGGCTGCTCGCGGACGCCTGCGAGCTGCCGACGCTGCGCGAGGTGCGCGCCGACGAGTGCGACGTCATGGTCGCCGCGACCGGCGACGACAAGGCGAACCTGGTGATCTCGCTGCTCGCGAAGACCGAGTTCGGCGTGCCCCGCACGGTCGCCCGGGTGAACAACCCGAAGAACGAGTGGATGTTCGACGAGGCGTGGGGCGTGGACGTCGCGGTGTCGACGCCGCGCATCATGACCGCGATGGTCGAGGAGGCCGTGGCGGTCGGCGACCTGGTGCGCATCTTCACGTTCCACCAGTCGAAGGCCGACATCCTCGAGCTGACGCTGCCGCAGGACTCGCCCCTGGCGGGGCTGCGCGTCGGTCAGGTCACCTGGCCGGAGGACACGGTCCTGGCGTGCATCGTGCGCGACGCGCGCCCGATCGCGCCCAGCCCGGACGACACCCTCGAGGGGCGCGACGAGCTGCTGTTCGTCACGGGCCGTGAGGCGGACGAGGCTGCTCTGCAGCACGTGCTGACCCACGGACCAGCGACCAGCTGACCCACAGCACGAGCGCGGTCAGCGGCAGGCCCATGAGGAGCTTGGCGGTGCCGAGCCACGCGACCTCGCCGCCGTAGTACAGGGGCAGCTGGACGGCGAGGCGCAGCCCGAACATCGCCACCCACGGCCAGGTCGCGAGGGCGTACCGGCGCCGCAGCACCGGGTCGGCGCGCCAGGCCACGACCGTCGACCACGGGCCGCCGGTCAGCGGCCCGTCGGGGCGGAACATGCCGACGACCAGGCCGACGAGGGGCCAGCCGAGCACGATCGTGAGGAACGTGCCGATCAGGTACGCGACGTTGACGAGCAGCCCGTAGGCGAAGAAGTCGGTCGCGTCCCCCGTGCGCCAGGCCCACAGCACGCCGATGCCGACGCCGAGGACGCCCGACAGCGCCTGGGTCAGCGGCGTGCGCTGGACGAGCCGGGCGACCACCGCGAGCAGCGCCGCGGCCCCGGCCGACACGAGCGCGGGGACGAGCTGCTGGCCGGTCGCGACGAACACGACGACGAAGAGCAGGCCGGGGGCGACGGTCTCGACGGCGCCCCGCACGCCGCCGACGGCGTCGAGGGCGGAGAACTCGTCGGCCGTGATGGCCCGCATGCCGCGGGCCGGGGCGGCCTCGTCGTCGCGCACGGGGTCGGTCGCGTCCACGCTCACTCCCCCGGCCGGGCGCGCAGCTCGTACCGCGGGTTGAACACGGTGCGGCGGCCGGCGACGTAGCAGACCAGGCCCTCGACCTTCAGGCGCCGGCCGGGCTCGATGCCGCAGATCTGCCGGCGGCCCAGCCACACGAGGTCGAGGCTGCCCGAGCCGTCGTACAGCTCGGCCTCCAGCGCCGGGACACCCTCGCGCGGGCGCAGCGTCACCGAGCGCAGCACGCCGGAGACGCTCGCGCGCTGCCGGTCGGGCAGGGTGCCCACGTGCCGGCAGCCGGGCACGGTGAGGGCGTCGGCCTTCTCCTCGTCGGCCTCGATCTCGGCCTGGGAGGCCAGGACTCGGCGGACCGCCTGCTTGAGGCTCATCGGGTCTCCGTGATCTCGGGGCCGCGCGCGGGCGGCGCGAACCGGGGCGTCGCCGGTGCCGCGGCCGGGGCCGCGGGGGTGGCGCCGCCCGGCAGGTGCAGGGCGAGCAGGTCGCGCGGGGCACGGGGGTCCTGCCCCCGCACCACGACGATCGTGCCGAACACGCGCTCGAGCGGGATGGCCGCCTGCGGGTCGACCGCGGCCGCGCCGGTGATGACGCCGCGCAGGAACCAGCGGGGGCCGTCGGTGCCGATGAAGCGTGCGGGCCGGTGGCCGGTGCGGCCCTCGGGGGTGCGCACGGGCAGCCGGGCGAGCAGCTCGCGGCCGAACGGCCCGGGCAGGTCGTCGACGGTCCCGCCCTGCTGCGTGATGGACGCGGCGATCTCCGCGCGGATCTCGTCCCAGATCCCGTCGGTGCGGGGCGCGGCGAAGGCCTGCACCTGCAGCGACGACGCCACGCCGCCCTCGCCGGGGGCCTTGAGCGTCAGCGCGGCGGCCGACACGACCTCGGTGGCCTTGTCGACCTCCATCCGCAGCTCCATGCCCTGGACCGCGGGCAGGCGGATCGCCCCGAGGTCGACCCGGGGACCCTGGGGGTGCGGCTCGTCGGCGTCCCACGGGCCGCCGCCGGGCGTGCCCCGGCCGGCGGGTGCGCCGTCCCGGGCCTCGACCTCGGTCTCGACCTCGTCGGCGCCACCCTTGCGGGGGCCTCGGCTGAACAGACCCACGACCTCAACTCCTCGCCCGGCGCTGCGCGCCCTCGTCTGGTGCAACGTCGTCCCCGACGACGTTAGTTCCGTGCTGCCCCGCGCGTCCGGCGGTCAGCCGGGCGCGCCGCCCGGGGCGGCGGCCCAGCCGCCGCTGGACCCGAAGCCGCCCGCCCCGCGCACGGAGCCCGGCAGCGCGTCGACCTCGACGAACACGGCGTGCTCGACGCGCTGCACGACGAGCTGGGCGATCCGGTCGCCGCGCGCGAGCTCGATCGGGTGCTCGGTGTCGGTGTTGAGCAGCGTGACCGCGATCTCGCCGCGGTAGCCCGCGTCGACGGTCCCCGGCGCGTTGACGACCGTCAGGCCGTGCCGGGCCGCGAGACCCGAGCGGGGGTGCACGAACGCGGCGTAGCCCTCGGGCAGCGCGATCGACACCCCGGTGGGGACCGTGACGCGCGCCTGGGGCGCGATCACGACGTCGGTGCGGGTGCGCAGGTCGGCCCCCGCGTCACCGGGGTGGGCGTACGCGGGGGGCGGCAGGTCGGGGTCGAGCAGGTGCAGCTGCACCTCGACCGCGCCGGTCGGTGCGGGCACCGGTGCTGCGGTCGGGGTCGCCCCGGGAGCCGTCTGCGGTGCGGCGGGCTCGGTCACGACCGCCGACCCTACCGCGCCCGCCGGGCGGGTCCACCCGCCCCGGGCCCGGATGACATCCTGGGAGCATGCACGCGACGCAGCCCGACGACGCCCAGCCCCTGCCCGGTGACGTGACGCCCGCGCCCGCCCGCGGCTTCCGTGAGCGCCTGTGGCCCGGCCCGCTCGGGTGGGCGGCGGTCGTCGGCTTCGCCGGGGTGCTCGGCGCCGCGCTCGTGCCGGTCGACACCCTGCTCGCCCTGGTGGTGGCGGTGCTCGCGCTGCTCGGGGGCCTGGCGGTCGCGGTGCTGACCACGCCGCGCGTGGAGGTCGAGCAGGGGCACCTGCGGGCCGGTGCGGCGCGGATCCCCGTGCGGCTGCTGGCCGAGCCGGTGGCCCTGGGCCGCGAGGAGCTGCGGGTGCAGATGGGCCCGGGGCTGGACGCGCGGGCGTACGTGTGCCTGCGGGCGTGGATCGGCACGGCCGTGCGGGTGCAGGTGCGCGACCCGCAGGACCCGACGCCGTACTGGGTCGTCTCGACGCGCCGCCCCGAGGACCTGGTCGCGGCGCTGCGCGGACGCTGAGACGCCGGACGGCCGGCCTCCCGGGCGGGAGACCGGCCGTCCGCGTCAGGCGGTGGTGAGGTCAGGCAGCGCACTCCGAGCAGACGGGGTGACCGTCACGCTCGTACGCGAGCTGGCTGCGGTGGTGCACCAGGAAGCACTTGGAGCACGTGAACTCGTCGGCCTGGCGGGGAAGGACGCGGACGGAGAGCTCCTCGCCGGACAGGTCGGCGCCGGGGAGCTCGAAGCCCTCGGCAGCCTCCGTCTCGTCCTCGTCCACCACGCCCGAGTTCTTGTCGGAGCGCCGGGCCTGGAGCTCCTGCAGCGAGTCCTCGCTGAGGTCCTCCTCGGTCTTGCGCGGGGCGTCGTAGTCGGTTGCCATGGGTGGCGTCACACTCCGTCGTCGTCGTCAGCGGTCGTCGCGGGATGAAAGGCATCGCGGCCGCGTTCTGTTCCCCCCGCGCGGGGGGATTGTGCACCACCGCGGGGTCGGATGCGAACCGGACAGGTCCGGGCGTGCCCCGGCGTGTCGCTCGCGCGCGGCGGCCGGTCGGCGGGTCCCCCGGCGTGTCTCAGCCCGGCGCGCCGGTCACCTGGGACGAAGCACCCGCCGCGGCCTCCGGCTCCGGCCCGTCGGCGTCGAGGTGCTCGAGCAGCGCGACGAGCTCGGCGACGCGGGCGGCGGGTCCGGCGACGGTCATCGCCGGACCCGCCGGACGCCCGCGCAGGCCGGTGACGGTGCCGCCGGCCTCCTGCACGACGAGGGACGCGGCGGCCATGTCCCACGGCTGCAGACCCCTCTCGTAGTACAGGTCGAGCCGCCCCTGGGCGACGCCGCACAGGTCGAGGGCGGCCGAGCCGATGCGGCGGATGTCGCGCACCCGCGGGAGCAGCTCGGCCAGCACCCGGGCCTGCGCGCGCCGCCGGGCGGCGACGTAGCCGAACCCGGTGCCGACCAGGCACCGGTCCAGGGGCGCGGACGGCGGCAGCGCGAGCCGCCGCTCCCCCAGGTGCGCGCCGGCGCCGGCGCCGGCGGTGAACGTGCGCCCGTCGGCGGGGCTGTGCACGCACCCGGCGAGGACCCGCCACGTGGCAGGGTCCGGCGCGCGCCCCTCGGCGGTGGCCACGTCGTCGACGACGGCGGCGACGCTGACCGCCCAGGCGTCGATGCCGTACAGGTAGTTCACCGTGCCGTCGATCGGGTCGACGACCCACGTCACGCCGGACGTGCCGGGCCGGTGGCCGCCCTCCTCGCCGAGGACGCCGTCGGCGGGGCGCAGCTCGGCCAGGCGGGCCCGCACGAGCTCCTCGCTGGCCAGGTCCATGGCGGTGACGACGTCGACGGCGCTGGTCTTGGTCGCGGCGACCTCGGGCCGGTCGGGGCGGCCCTCGTGCACGAGGGCGCCGGCCTCACGGGCGACGGTGCGAGCGACGTCGACAAGCTCGGCGACGGGTGCGGAGGAGGTCATGGCCCCCATCCTGCCGGGCGGGACGGGCGGGGGCTGGGCGGGCGGGGGCGGGGTCAGCGGGGCGCGCGCCACGGCCCCGGTGCCGCGAGGTGGAACCGCAGGGCGAGCAGGCGCAGCGCGAACACGCCCACGGCGACCGCGGTGAGCGCGACGGCGCCGGTCGTCCCGAGGGCCCACAGCGCCGCGGTGACCGCCGCGCCCGCCATCGCGGGGATCGCGTAGAGCTGGCGCTGGTGCAGCACGACGGGGACCTCGCCGGTCAGCAGGTCGCGCAGCACCCCGCCGCCGACGGCGGTGACGACGCCGACGACCACCGACGCGAGCGGCGTCGCGCCGTGCTCCAGGCCCGTGACGGTGCCCACCACGCTGAACAGCGCGAGCGCACCGGCGTCGAGCACGACGATGAACCGGCGCGCCCGTTCGAGCCGCGGGTGGCCGAAGTACATGACGAGCCCGCCGACGACCGCGGCCAGCATGAGGCGCGGCTCGCTGATGCCGACCGGCGGGACGGCGCCGAGCAGCACGTCGCGCAGCACGCCCCCGCCCAGGCCGGTCGCCCACGCGAGCACGAGGATCCCGAAGACGTCGAACTGCTTGCGCACGGCCGCGAGGGCGCCCGACATGGCGGCGACGACGACGCCGAGCACCTCCAGCACCGGCAGCACGGGCACCTGGGCGAGGTCGACGTCCACGGCGCGATCCTGGCACGCCGCGCGCGGGGTGCGGCGTACCGGCCGGACGGTGCGGGGGCGCGGCGCACCGGGCGGGGTGCGCGCCGGACCGGCGGATCGGTGGCAGGCTCGTCCCCGGATGCCGGGAGGTCTGATGGGTGAGCTGGAGCTGGTCGGTCTGCACGAGGACGGCGAGCACCTGGTGCTGGTCGCGCCCGAGGGGCAGCGGTTCCGGCTGCGGATCGACGAGCCGCTGCGCGCGGCGGTCCGCCGCGACCGGCCGCAGCTCGAGCAGCTGCGGGCCGAGCAGGCGGGGTCGTTGTCGCCGCGGGAGATCCAGGCGCGGATCCGCGCCGGTGCGACCGCGCAGGAGGTGGCCGAGCAGGCCGACGTGCCCGTGGAGTCCGTGCGCCGCTACGAGGGCCCGGTGCTGGCGGAGCGCGACTGGGTGGCGGAGCAGGCGCGCGGCACCCGGGTGGGCAAGGAGCCGGACGCACCGCTGCTGGGCGACCTGGTGACGGACCGGCTCGCGGCGCGCGGCGTCGACGTGTCGTCCCTCGCCTGGGACGCCTCCCGGCGGGGCAACGGCCCGTGGACGGTCGTGGCGCGGTTCGTCGTCGCGGACGAGCCGACCCAGGCGCGGTGGACGTACGACCCGGTCGGTCGGGCCGTCGTCGCCGACGAGGACGAGGCGCGCTGGCTGTCGGAGACGGAGATCGAGGAGCCGTCGTCGCGCCGGCACCTGGCGGCCGTGCGCGACGTGGTGTTCGACATCGACTCGGTGGCGGGCGACGAGCCGGCGGAGGAGCCGACGCACGCGCTGCTCGACGAGCTGCGCACGCGCCGCGGCGTGCGCCAGCCGCTCGAGCTGGACGACGACGACGAGGCGTTCGAGGGCTTCGGCCCACCGCACGCGTTCGACCTGGGCGGACCGACCGGCGACGCGGGGCCGCCGCTCCCGCCCGCCGGGTCCCGCGGGTTCGACCCGGACCAGCCCCCGGGGGCGCACCCCCACGACGCGGACCCGCACCGCGAGGCCGTCGTGCTGACACCCGCGCGGGGTGCCCGGCTCGTCCCGGCGCCCGAGGGCGGTCCGCTCGGAGGGCTCGGCGGCGGAGGTCTCCCGGCGGGCGCCGGCGACCTCGTCGACGAGGACGGCACGGCCGACGACCGGCACGAGCCGTCGGCGCACGAGCGCGCCCAGCAGCCCGGGGAGCGGCGGGGTCGGCGCACCCGCGCCAAGGTGCCGAGCTGGGACGAGATCGTCTTCGGCGCCAAGCCCGAGTAGGAGCCAGGCTGCCGACCGGGCGGGACGCCTCAGGCGTCCTGCTCGAACAGCACCGCGTCGGCGTGCGCGTGCACGGCGCGCGCCGTGGCCGCGGTCATCCGGCGCACGTGGTGCCGCCGGCACAGCACCTCGTACCCGACCTGCGAGCCGGACGCGCCGACGTCGCCGACGACGACCTGCGCGCCCTCGACGACCATGGCTCCGCCGACCGTGCGGGCGTTGTGGGTGGCCCGGGCCCCGCACCAGCACAGGGCCCGCACCTGGAGCACCTCGACGCGGTCGGCGAGCTCGACGAGGCGCGCCGACCCGGGGAAGAGCCGGGCGCGGAAGTCCGTGGTGATCCCGAACGCGAACACGTCGGCGTCGAGCTCGTCGACGACGCGGGCCAGCTGCTCGACCTGCTCGGCGGTGTAGAACTGCGCCTCGTCGGCGACGAGGTAGTCCACGGGCCGGCCCTGCGTGCGACGGGTGACGACCTCGGCCCAGAAGTCCGTGGTGTCGCCGACCTCGCACGCGTGGCGGGTCAGGCCGAGCCGGGACGAGATCGTCGCGGTGCCGGCACGGTCCTGCCGGGTGAAGAGCACGCCGTCCCGGCCTCGCGCGGCGTGGTTGTGGTGCATCTGCAGGGCCAGGGTGGACTTGCCGCAGTCCATCGTCCCGGAGAAGAACACGAGCTCGGCCACGGGTCAGACCTCCTGCGTCATGCGTGCACCAGCAGCGGGACGAGGACCTCGCGCGCGGTGACCGAGCCGTGCACGCCCAGCAGGGCGACGGACTGGGCGGTCTGCGTGCGGGAGTCCACGACGGTGGCGGCACCGGTCATCGCGACGACGACGTCGCCCACGACGGGGCGCACGTGCGCGTCGACGGCGCCGAACCAGCCGGCGTCGACGGCCTGCGCCCGGGTGAGGACCACCGCGGCGTCCCCCAGCTCGGTGCGCCAGCGGTCCGCGACGACCTCGGGGTGCGCCCCGTCCGCGACGTGCAGCTGCAGGGCGCGCGGCTCGCCGGCCACGACGAGGACGTCCTGGCGCAGGGCGGCGTCGGCGGCGACGTCCCGGCGCAGCGCCGGGTCGACGTCGACCATCCCGTGGTCCGCGGTGACGACGAGCAGCGTCCCGGCCGGCAGGGACCGGGCCAGGCGCGCGAGCTCGGCGTCGACCTCCGTCAGGGCGTCGCCCCACTGCCACGACCCCCAGCCGTGGTGGTGGCCGGCCTTGTCGACGTCGCCCCAGTACAGGTACGCCAGGCCCGGGCGCCGCAGCGTGGCGACGGTCGCGTCGACGCGCTCGGCGAGCCGCTCGGCCCGGCGGTACGCGGCACCGCGCAGCGCCGCCGACGTCAGGCCGGACCCCTCGAAGCGCGCGGGTCCGACGCTCGTCACCGGCAGGCCCGCCGCGGCGGCCCGCTCGAAGACCGTGGTGCAGGGCTGCCACGTCTGCGCCGGAGGCAGGTCCGTCCACGACACGAGGTTGCCGAGCCGACCCGTCCCCGGGTCGCGCACCGTGTACCCCAGCATCGCGGTGCGGCCCGGGGGCTCCCCCGTGCCGAACGTGCCCATGGCCGTCGCGGTGGTCGAGGGGAACGTGCTGGCCAGCGCACGGGCGTCGGGCAGCAGGGAGCGCAGGAACGGTGCGTGCCCCCCGCGCTCGGCGAGGTTGAGGTGGCCGAGGCCGTCGACGAGGACCACGCACACGCGCTCGGCGGTCGGCAGGCCGAGCAGGCGGCGGGACTCCTCGCCGTCCGGCACGTCGGCGCCGGCGGCGCTCGCGGCCGCGGGCAGCACCAGGCCCAGCCCCGGCAGCGCGTGGGTCCCGGGCAGCAGCAGCGCGTCGGCGTCGGGCAGCGTCGCCGACCTGGTCGCGCCCGTCATCGCCGCGCCGACGCCGCGGAGAGCCGGCGGCCGAACTCCGTCGCGGCGCGCACCGCGTCGGCCCCCTCCGCGGCCGCGGACACCCGGACCACGACGTCGTCGGGGCTGAGCGTGCCCGTCAGGCCGTGGTCGGCCTCGCAGGCCGGGTCGCCGCACGTCGCGGGCTCCAGGTCCACGCGCTGCACGGCGCCCCAGCCCACGGCCAGCGTCAGCTCCGCCGGCCCGTCGCCGCGACGGTGCTCCTGCGGGTCGGGCACCACGTGCGTGAGCGCGACCGACCGCAGCTCGCCCAGCGGGACGGCCTCCGTGGTCGCCGACGCGCTCGCCGACGGGTGCTCGGAGTCGGCCGGGTGGTCGTCGACGTGCGCCACCACCAGCCGCGTCGGGGTGAGCACGAGGACGGTCACGTGGCGGCGCACCTCGGCCGCGTCGAACGTCGTCTCCGGGTGCACGAGGTGCGCGAGGACGTCCTCCCCCGCGAGCGCGACGTCGACGACGTCACCGACGAGCTCGGGGTAGTAGCCGGCACGGTGCAGGTCCTGGTGCAGCGAGGTCGAGGGAGCGGGCACCGGCCCATCCTCCCACCGTGCGCGCGTGCCCCGGCGCGCGAGCAGGTGGCGGCGGGACCGTCGGGGCGCGGCGGCGTCCTCGTGACGGCCCTCGGGCGGGCTCACGGGCGGGCCAGCCGACGGGTCCCGTCCGCACGGTCCGCACGCGCGACGGTCGCGTACGCGCCGAGCACCGCGACGCCCTCCTGCGCGACGACCACGGGGTTGAGCTCGAGCGAGCGCAGCTCCGGCAGCCCGTCGGCCAGCACCGACACGCGGGCCAGCACGTCCTCGAGGGCGTCGACGTCCAGGGCCGGCAGCCCCCGGTACCCGAACAGGCGCGGCGCGGCGCGCGGGGAGCGCACCATCTCGGCGACGTCGACGTCCGTCAGGGGCGGCACCCCGTACGCGAGGTCGCCCAGCAGGTCGGCCGCGTCCCCGGCGAGGCCGAAGCTGATGACCGGGCCGAACAGGGGGTCCTCGGTGGTGCGGACCACGCACGCCGACCCGTGCGGCGCCATGGCCTGCACCTCGACGGGCGGGACCGCCGGGTCCGGGTGGTGGTCGGCCGCCAGCGCGAGGATCGCCGCGACGTCCCCGCGCAGCTCGTCGGCGTCGGCGACGTCCAGGCGCACCCCGCCCAGGTCGGCGCGGTGCCGCAGCGCGGGCACCGTGGTCTTCACCGCGACCGGCCACCCGAGGCGGTCCGCGGCCGCGACGGCCTCGTCGGCGTCGTGCACGCGCACCGACGGGTGCAGGTCGACCCCGACGCACGCCAGCAGCTGCGCCGTCTGCTCGGGCGTGAGCGCGACCGCTGCGCCCTCGGCCGCCCCCGCCGCGGCCGCGTCGGCCAGGTGCGCGTCGACGAGCCGGCGCGCCGCCCGCGTGTCGACGCCCTCGGGGTGCACCGTGCGGCCGCGGTCGGCCGTGCGCCACGCCGAGTACCGGGCCGCGTGCCCGAGCGCCAGCACGGCGTCCTCGGGGGCCGCGTACGCCGGCACGGTCCGCAGCCGGCCCGTCGGGTCCGCGGCCGTCAGCTCCGCCGTCACGCCGTGCAGGTCGTACATGCACGCCACGGTGGTGCGGCCCGTCCGTGCCGCCGCCCGGGCCACCTCGCGCGGGACGACCGGGTCCGGCACGCCCAGCGACGGGATCCGCACGGCCACCACGACGTCGACCTCGGGGTCGGAGTAGAGGCGTTCGACGGTGTCGCGCACCTCGTCGGCCCGTGCGTCCTCGGGCAGGAGCTCGGCGACACCCGTCACGACCAGCCCGCCCGCCGCCGCCGCCTCCGCGACCAGCGCCGCGACCGAGGCCGAGCTCGCCAGGATCCCCAGCCGGCGCCCCGGCGGCAGCGGCTGGTGGGCCAGCAGCTGCACGACGTCGAGCAGCTGGTGCACGTTGTCGACCCGCACCACGCCCGACTGGCGCATGACCTCCTCCAGCGTGCGCCGCGGCGCCCGCGTGGGACGCACCGCGTGCCCCGGCGGCACGACCTGCCCCGACCGGCCCGCCGTCACGACGACCACGGGCTTGTGGGCGGCGAGGCGGCGCGCGACCCGGGAGAACTTGCGCGGGTTGCCGATGGACTCCAGGTACAGCCCGATGACGTCCGTGCCGTCGTCCTCGCCCCAGAACTGCATGACGTCGTTGCCCGACACGTCGGCCCGGTGACCGGCCGAGACGAACTGCGCCAGGCCGAGCCGCCGGCGCTCGACGGCCGCGAGCAGCGTCACCGCCAGCGGCGCCGACTGGCAGAACAGCCCGATCCGCCCCGGTCGCGGGGCCCGCAGCGCCAGCGACGCGTCGAGCGTGACGCCCTCGTGGGTCGACAGGATCCCGAACGACGCCGGACCGACCAGCCGCATCCCCGAGCCGTGCACGATCCGCAGGAGCGCCCGCTGCCGCTCCAGCCCCTCCGGACCGGCCTCGGCGAAGCCGGACGACAGCAGGACGACCCCGCGCACCCCCAGCGCACCGAGCCGCCGCGCCACCTCGATGACCTGGTCGGGCTCCTGCGAGACCACCGCGAGCTCGACCGGCACCGGCACGTCCTCCAGCCGCGCGTGGTGGTGCACCCCCGCGGGCAGGTCGTCCCGGCGCGCCACGCCGACGGCGTGCACCGTGACCTGCCCGCGCCCGTTCTCGACGAGCCCGCGCACGACGCGCTCGACGAGCCGGGCCCGCAGCGGGCGCAGCGGCTCGGGGCCCGGGCCGACGACGAGGACCGTGCGCGCCGTCAGCAGCGCCCGCATCGACCGCGCCTCGGCCCGGTGCTCACGGTCCGCCATCACGGCCAGCGACCGGTCCGTGGGGTCCAGGTCGAACGTGACGGTCACGACCCCGTCCTCGGTGCGCTGCCGCACCGCGTACCCCGCCTCGGTGAAGACCCCGAGCATCCGCCCGTTCTGCGGCAGCACCTCGGCCACGAACCGGCGCACGCCGCGCTCGCGGGCCGCGGCGGCGAGGTGCTCGAGCAGCACCGACGCCAGGCCGCGACCCTGGTGGGCGTCGGCGATGTTGAAGGCGACCTCGGCGGCGTCGGCGTCGACGCGGTCGTAGCGCGCGACGCCGATGATGTGCTCGGCGGGGGGCGGCGCGTCGGCGGGGGGCGGCTGGTCGGGCGACGGCGCGGCGGCGGGCGGCGGGCCGTCGACCACGGCGACGAGCGCCACCCGGTCGGTGTGGTCGACGTGGACCAGGCGGTGCAGGTCGCGGTCGGACAGCCGCTGCAGC
Organism: Cellulomonas oligotrophica; assembly: GCF_013409875.1. Classification (GTDB taxonomy): domain Bacteria; phylum Actinomycetota; class Actinomycetes; order Actinomycetales; family Cellulomonadaceae; genus Cellulomonas; species Cellulomonas oligotrophica. The sequence continues at coordinate 108,359 of NZ_JACCBK010000001.1, read as the reverse complement.
GGCGCGAAGAAGCGCATGTAGGTCGACCGCTCGGACTGCCCGACGTGGAAGGCCTGCAGCGCGTCGGCGTCGTCGGGCATGATCGGCCGCAGCCGGGTCGTCGACCCGTCGAGGAGCACGACGTCGGCCTCCCACGCCGCGGGGTACGGCGCAGGGGCACCGGCGACGTCGACCATGCCCGTCAGGCTAGCCGTCCCGGTCGCGCCCCGTCCGGTGCGCGCCGGGGGCACGTCCCCGGACGCGCGACAATGTCACCCGCCCGTCCCGACCGCCGGCGCACGCCGGCACCGACCCGAGGAGCTGTCCCCCGCATGGCGCGTCGTCCCGCGACACCCGACCTGCCGCCCGAGGACCTGGTCGAGAAGATCGTCGACATCGACGTCGCCGCCGAGATGGAGGGCTCGTTCCTCGAGTACGCGTACTCGGTCATCTACTCCCGGGCCCTGCCCGACGCGCGTGACGGCCTGAAGCCGGTGCAGCGGCGGATCCTCTACCAGATGGCCGAGATGGGTCTGCGTCCCGAGCGCCCGTACGTGAAGTCCGCGCGCGTCGTCGGCGAGGTCATGGGCAAGCTGCACCCGCACGGCGACGCGGCGATCTACGACGCGATGGTGCGCCTGGCGCAGGCGTTCTCGCTGCGGCTGCCGCTGGTGGACGGGCACGGCAACTTCGGCTCGCTCGACGACGGACCGGCGGCGTCGCGGTACACCGAGGCGCGCATGGCGCCCGCGGCGCTGGCGATGACGCTGGGCCTGGACGAGGACGTCGTCGACTTCGTCCCGAACTACGACAACAAGCTCGTGCAGCCGGCGGTGCTGCCGTCGGCGATCCCGAACCTGCTGGTCAACGGGGCGTCGGGGATCGCGGTGGGCATGGCCACGAACATGGCGCCGCACAACCTCGTCGAGGTCGTCGCCGCGGCCCGGCACCTGGTGCTGCACCCGGACGCGACGCTCGAGGACCTCATGCGGTTCGTGCCGGGCCCGGACCTGCCGACGGGCGGCAAGATCGTCGGCCTGGACGGGGTGCGCGACGCGTACCGCACGGGGCGCGGCCAGTTCCGCACCCGGGCGACGGCGCGCGTGGAGAACGTCACGCCGCGGCGCAAGGGCATCGTCATCACCGAGCTGCCGTACTCGGTGGGCCCGGAGAAGGTCATCGAGAAGATCAAGGAGGGCGTGCAGTCCAAGAAGCTCTCCGGGATCGCCGACGCGGTCGACCTGACGGACCGCCAGCACGGCCTGCGCCTGGTCGTGGAGGTTCGCACGGGCTTCCACCCGGAGGCCGTGCTCGAGCAGCTCTACCGGTACACCCCCCTCGAGGACTCGTTCTCGATCAACAACGTCGCTCTGGTCGACGGCCAGCCCCGCACCCTGGGCCTGCGCGAGCTGCTGCAGGTGTGGGTCGGGCACCGGGTCGACGTGGTGCGCCGGCGCACCGAGCACCGGCTGCGCAAGCGGCGCGAGCGGCTGCACCTGGTCGAGGGCCTGCTCGTGGCGATCGTCGACATCGACGAGGTCATCCAGGTCATCCGCACGTCGGACGACGCGGAGACCGCGCGGGGGCGCCTGCGGTCGGTGTTCGACCTGTCGCACGAGCAGGCGGAGTACATCCTCGAGCTGCGGCTGCGGCGGCTGACGCGGTTCTCCCGCCTGGACCTCGAGCGCGAGCAGGCCGAGCTGACCGCGGAGATCGCCGCACTGGAGGCCCTGCTGGCCGACGAGCGCCTGCTGCGCACGCTGGTGTCGGACGAGATGGCCGAGGTGGCCGCGACGTACGGCACCCCGCGCCGGACGATCCTGCTGGAGCACGCGGGCGGTGCGAGCGTCGCGGGCGCAGCGGGCGCCCCGGCGTCCCGGCGCGGCGGTGCGCCGGCTGCTCCCCTGGAGATCGAGGACACCCCGTGCTGGGCGCTGCTGTCCGCGACCGGGCTGCTGGCCCGGACCGGTGACGAGACGGAGCCGTCCCGCGGTGACGGGACGTCCCGCAGCCGCCACGACGTGGTGACGTCGACCGTGCGCACGACGGCCCGCGCCCGGCTGGGTGCGCTGACCTCGGCCGGCCGTGTGCTGGCGGTCGAGGTGCTCGAGCTGCCGTCGCTGCCGCCGACCGACGGCCCCCCGACCCTGTCGGGCGGCCTGCCCGTCGGGGAGGTCGTGACGCTCGCCGACGGCGAGCGCGTGGTGGCGCTCGTGCCGCTGGCCGAGGACGCGCCGCCGATCGCGCTGGGCACCGCGCAGGGCGTCGTCAAGCGGGTCGCCGCCGGCGACCTGCCGGCGAACAAGGACGCGTGGGAGGTCGTGACCCTCAAGGACGGCGACCAGGTCGTCGGCGCCGCACCCGCGCGCGACGAGGACGAGCTGGTGCTGCTCGCGTCGGACGCGTCGCTGCTGCACTTCACCGCCGACCAGGTCCGCCCGCAGGGCCGTGCCGCGGGCGGCATGGCCGGGATCCGGCTGGCGCCCGGGGCGCGGGTCGTCGGGTTCGCCGTCGTGCGGCCCGAGGACGCCGAGCCCGTGGTCGTGACGGTCGCGGGCTCGTCGTCCGCGCTGGCGGGCACGCAGGCCGGCAGCGCGAAGGTCACGCCGTTCGCGGCGTACCCCGCCAAGGGCCGGGCCACGGGCGGGGTCCGTGCGCACCGGTTCCTCAAGGGCGAGGACACGCTGATCCTCGCGGCCGTCACGGCCACGCCGGCCCGCGGGACGGGTGCGGGCGGTCAGCCCGTGCCGCTGCCCGAGGTGGACCAGCGGCGCGACGGCTCCGGGGTGGCCCTGGGCGCACCGCTGCACGCGGTCGGCTGAGGGCGGCCGCGGCGCCTACCGTGGTGCCGTGGCTGCCCTGCTCGACGTCCCCCGCTCCGTGCTCCTGGCCCTGTGGCTGTCCGCCGGCACCGACCCGGTCCGTGCCGGCGCGGCCGTGCAGGGCGACGACGAGCCGCACACCGTGCAGGCGGACGGGCGCACCGGGGCGGCCCTGACCACCTGGCTGCGCGCCCTGCCGCCCGTCGAGGCGGTCAGCGCCGTCCTGCCCGTCCCGGGCGACCCCGTGGTCGTGGCGCCGCCCGCCGCCGCGGACGCGCTGGACGCCGGGGAGTGCGTGCTCCTGGCCACCGGCGAGGGCACGGTCGCGGCCGTCCCGCACGTGGAGCGGTTCGGCTCGGCCCTCGAGCCCGGGCACCTGGTGCGGTGGCGCACCGTCGAGGTGCCCGACTGGCGCACCGCCGTGCTGGGGCGGGTCGGTTCGCTCGCGGACGCCGAGCGGGACCTGCGCGAGAGCCTGCGGGTGGCCACCGAGGCGCTGGTCGACCTGGACGTGGCCCGGTGGCGCCCCGAGGCGGCCGAGGAGATCGCCGACCTGCGCACGGCGGCCCTGGCCCCGACGCGGGTGCCGCCGCACCTGGACGGGCAGCGCCTGCGCGTGCTGGCCAGCGCGGCCCGCCTGCGCGGCGTGGTGCGGCTGGCGACGCAGGACCACGGCGGCGCGGTCAACGCCTGGCAGGTCGACCAGCGGTCCACGGCGCTGCGCGAGGTCGACCGCGTCGCGCGCCGGGCCATGGCCGCGGCGGCGACCAGCCTCGACCCGCGCTGACCGGCCGCCCGCGGGCCGCTCAGGCCCCGAGCACCTGCCGGTACACCTCGAGCGTCCGCAGGCCGATCGCCTCCCACGAGAAGTGGTCCTCGACGCGGCGGCGCGCGGCCAGCCCGAAGCGCGCGGCCCGGTCGGTGTCGGCCACGGCGTCGACGAGCGCGGCCCCGAGGTCGGCGACGAAGGCCTCCGGGTCCACGGGCGTCCCCGTCCCGTCCTGCACCTGGTCGATCGGCACGAGCCAGCCGGTGGTGCCGTCGTCGACGACCTCCGGGATCCCGCCGGTCGCGGTGCCGACGACGGGCACGCCCACGGCCATCGCCTCGAGGTTCACGATGCCGAGGGGCTCGTACACGGACGGGCACACGAACACCGTGCCGTGCGCGAGGACGGCCACGAGCTCGGCGCGCGGCAGCATCTGCTCGATCCACACGACCCCCTGGCGGTGCGCCCGCAGCTCCTCGACGAGGCCCGTGACCTCGGCGAGGATCTCCGGGGTGTCGGGCGCGCCCGCGCACAGCACGAGCTGGACGTCCGCCGGCAGCGCCCTCACGGCCCGCAGCAGGTACGGCAGGCCCTTCTGCCGGGTGATGCGCCCGACGAACACGACCGCGGGACGGTCGGGGTCGATGCCGAGCCGCTCGACGACCGTGCGGGCGTGCGCGGCCGCCTCGTCGCCGACGGGCCGGCGCCACCCGTCCAGGTCGATGCCGTTGTGGACCACGCGCACGCGCGCCGGGTCCACCGCGGGGTAGGCGCGCAGGATGTCCTCGCGCATGCCGGCGCTCACCGCGATCACCGCGGCGGCCGCCTCGTACGCGGTGCGCTCGACCCACGACGAGAGCCGGTACCCGCCGCCGAGCTGCTCGGCCTTCCACGGCCGCAGCGGCTCGAGCGAGTGCGCCGTCAGCACGTGCGGCACGTCGTGCAGCAGCGCGGCCAGGTGCCCGGCCATGTTCGCGTACCAGGTGTGGGAGTGGACCAGGTCCGTCGGGGCACCGCCCGCGTCGACCCGACCGATCCCCTCCACGACACCCAGGTCGACCCCGAGGGTCGCCAGGGCGGCGTTCGCGCCGGCGAGCTCGGCGGGTACCGCGTACCCGTACGTGCCCGGCTCCTCGCGCGGGGTGTCGAACGCGTGCACCCGCACGTCGACGTGCTCGCGCAGCACCGCGGTGAGCCCCGCGACGTGGACGCCCGCACCCCCGTAGACGTGCGGCGGGTACTCGCGGGTCACCAGGTCGACGCGCACGGCAGGGCCTCCTCGCGACCGGCCGGCGCCGGTCCTCGGGCGACACGCTAGCGCGCACACGCCACCGGTCTCGCTGCACGGGCCTCGCGGCCCTAGGTTGAGCACATGCCAGCGCCGCGTGTCCTCGCCATCGTCCTCGCCGGAGGGGAGGGGAAGCGGCTCATGCCGCTCACCGCGCACCGCGCGAAGCCCGCCGTCCCCTTCGGCGGCCTCTACCGCCTCGTCGACTTCGCCCTGTCGAACGTCATCAACTCGCGGTACCTGCACGTCATCGTGCTCACCCAGTACAAGTCCCACAGCCTCGACCGGCACGTGTCACGCACGTGGCGCATGTCACCGCTGCTCGGCAACTACGTGGCGGCCGTGCCGGCGCAGCAGCGCGTCGGCAAGCACTGGTACCTGGGCAGCGCCGACGCGATCTACCAGTGCCTGAACATCATCGACGACGAGCGCCCCGACATCGTCGTCGTGGTCGGCGCCGACCACGTCTACCGCATGGACTTCTCCCAGATGGTCGACGCCCACATCGAGTCCGGTGCGGAGTTCACCGTCGCGGGCATCCGGCAGCCGATCTCGCAGGCCGACCAGTTCGGCGTCATCGAGACCGACCCGTCCGACCCGACGCGCATCGCCCGGTTCCGCGAGAAGCCGTCCGACCCGGTGCCGGTGCCGGACTCCCCCTTGGAGATCCTCGCCTCCATGGGCAACTACGTCGCCGACGCGGACGCCCTCGTCAACGCCGTGACGGTCGACGCCGAGAACGTCAACTCCCGGCACGACATGGGCGGCGACATCGTCCCGTGGTTCGTCGAGCGCGGCACCGCGGGCGTCTACGACTTCATCCGCAACGACGTGCCCGGGTCCACCGACCGCGACCGGGACTACTGGCGCGACGTCGGGACGATCGACTCGTACTTCGAGGCCAACCACGACCTCATCTCCGTGGAACCGGTGTTCAACCTCTACAACGAGGAGTGGCCGCTCTACACCGGGTACACCGGCCTGCCGCCCGCGAAGTTCGTGCACGCGGGCGCCGGCCGGCTCGGCCACGCCGCCGACTCGATCGTCTCCCCCGGCGTCCTCGTGTCCGGCGCGACCGTGTCGGGGTCGATCCTCTCGCCCGGCGTGCGCCTGCACTCGTGGGCCCAGGTCACGGACTCGGTGCTCATGGACGGGGTCCAGATCATGCGGTACGCGCAGGTGCACCGCGCGATCCTCGACAAGAACGTCATCGTCCCCGAGCGTGCCCGCGTCGGCCTCGACCACGCGCACGACCGCGCCCGCGGGTTCACGGTGACCGACTCCGGCATCACCGTGGTGCCCAAGGGCACCGTCATCAGCGACTGACGGCACGCTCCGGTCCGCAGGCCCCTGGCCCGGGGCCGTCGTCGCGCACCGCACCGGTGCGGTGCGCGACGACCCGTGGACGGGCGGGCGCGCGCCGCGCGGCCGCACTAGCGTGCCCGTCGTGGACACCACCTCCGCCGGCACCGCCCCCGCTCCCCCGGCCCCCGGCCCGCGCCGCCTCGTCGTGATGGACGTCGACTCGACGCTCATCACCGGCGAGGTCGTGGAGATGCTCGCCGCCCACGCCGGCCCGCACGCCCTGGCCGAGGTCGCCGCCGTCACCGAGGCCGCGATGCGCGGCGAGCTCGACTTCGCCGCGTCCCTGCACGCCCGGGTCGCGACCCTCGCGGGGCTGCCCGCCACGGTCCTGGCCGACGTGCTGGCGGAGGTCGAGCTCACGCCGGGCGCGGGCGAGCTCGTCGCGGAGCTGCACGCCCGCGGGTGGCCCGTCGGGCTGGTCTCCGGCGGCTTCTGCGAGGTCGTCGAGCCGCTGGCCGAGCGCCTGGGCATCACGATGGTGCGGGCCAACCGCCTGGAGGTCGTCGGCGGTCGCCTCACCGGCCGGGTGCAGGGCGACGTCGTCGACCGGGCGGCGAAGGCCCGGGCGCTCACGGAGTTCGCGGCGGCGACCGGGGTGCCGATGGACCGGACCGTCGCGGTCGGCGACGGCGCGAACGACCTGGACATGGTGGCCGCGGCCGGCGTCGGGGTGGCGTTCAACGCCAAGCCGGTGCTGGCGGAGGCCGCCGACGCGGTGGTGCGGGGCCGGCTCGACGCCGTGCTGGACCTGCCGCAGCTCGCCGGCTGACGGGCCCGGGCGGCCGGGCCCGTCCCGGCGAGCGACGGCCGCCGGGCGATGTCGTCTCAGGCGGGGACGTGCAGGCCCGTCAGGCGCGCACCGCCGGGCGCGGTCTGCTGCCAGGGGCCGTCGATCTCGAGGACCGACCACGCGGCCGTCGGCACACCCACCCGCACACGGGCCGTGACGGCCTCGTCGGACCCGGGACCGGCCAGCGCGGCGGCGACGTGCGAGACGGTCGGCTCGTGGCCGACCACCAGCAGGGTGCGCACGTCCTCGGGCACGGACCGCACGAGGTCGAGGAGGTCGCCGGTGCCGGCGTCGTAGAGGTCGTCGCTGACGTCGGCGGGCGGCTCGGGCGCACCGGCGGCGGTGAGGGCGAGGCGGACCAGGTCCCACGTCTGCCGCGTCCGCAGCGCGGACGAGCACAGCACGTGGTCGGGGGCGTGGCCGGACGCGGCGAGGGCGCCGCCGACGGCGGTGGCCTGCCGCCGCCCCGGGATCGCCAGGGGCCGGGCGTGGTCGACGACGGCGTCGGTGTGCTCGGCCTTGGCGTGCCGGAGGAGGACCAGTCGGTGGGACGTCACCCCTCCAGGGTGACACCTCCGGGCGCGTGCCCGGGCACGCCGTGCCGCCGCTCCCGCACGGGGAGCGGCGGCACGGGCGTGCGGGTGACGATGGTCACCCGCGGGCGGGGTGCTGCGGGCCGGTCACTGCCCCATCGCGTGGACACCGCCGTCGACGTGCACGATCTCGCCGGTCGTGGCGGGGAACCAGTCCGACAGCAGGGCGGCGACCGCGCGCGCGGCGGGCTCGGGGTCGGAGACGTCCCAGCCGAGCGGTGCGCGGTCGGGCCAGCGGCCCTCCATCGACGCGAAGCCGGGGATCGACTTGGCGGCGGTGGTGCGGATCGGTCCCGCCGAGACGAGGTTGACGCGCACACCGTGCGGGCCGAGGTCGCGGGCAAGGTACCGGGCCGTGGACTCGAACGCGGCCTTGGCCACGCCCATCCAGTCGTACACCGGCCACGCGAACTGCGCGTCGAAGGTGAGGCCGACGAGGCCCGAGCCGGGGGTCAGCAGCGGCAGCGTGGCCGTCGCCAGCGACTTGAGCGAGTACGCGGACACGTGCAGCGCGGTCGCCACGTCGGGCCACTCGCCGGCGAGGAAGTTGCCTCCCATGACCGACTGCGGCGCGAAGCCGATGGAGTGCACGACGCCGTCGAGGTGGTCGGCGTGCTCGCGCACGCGCTCGGGCAGCGAGGCCAGGTGCTCGTCGTCCGTGACGTCGAGCTCGACGACGGGGGCGGTCGTCGGCAGCCGGCGTGCGATCGCCTGCGTGAGGCGCAGCTGGCGGCCGAAGGAGGTGAGGACGACCTGCGCCCCCTGCTCCTGGGCGAGCCGCGCGACGTGGAACGCGATCGAGCTGTCCGTGAGGACGCCGGTGACCAGGAGCGTCTTGCCCTCGAGGAGTGCCATGGGTGCCTTCCGTTCGTGGTGGTGCGGGGCGCGGGGCCGAGGTGGCGGCCCGGCACGCGGGGTGGACGTGCGGGTCAGTGCCCCATGCCGAGGCCGCCGTCGACGGGCACGACGGCACCGGAGACGTAGGCGGCCGCGTCGGAGGCGAGGAACTCGACGACGCCGGCGACCTCGTCGGCCAGGCCGAAGCGGCCGGCGGGGATCGAGGCGCGGTAGGCGTCCTGCCGCTCGGCGGGCAGGTCGCGGGTCATGTCGGTGTCGATGAAGCCCGGTGCGACGACGTTCGCGGTGATGCCGCGGGCGCCGAGCTCGCGGGTGATCGAGCGGGCCATCCCCACGAGCGCGGACTTCGAGGCCGCGTAGTTCACCTGGCCCGGCGAGCCGTACATCCCGACGACCGAGGAGATGAGGACGATCCGGCCGCGACGCAGGCGGATCATGCCCTTGCTCGCGCGGCGCACGACCCGGAACGAGCCGGTGAGGTTGACGTCGAGGACGTCGGTGAACTCGTCGTCGGTCATCCGCATGAGGAGCTGGTCGCGGGTGACGCCGGCGTTCGCGACGAGCACCTCGACAGGGCCGTGCGCGGCCTCGACCTGGGTGAACGCGGCGTCGACCGCCGCGGTGTCGCGGACGTCCGCGCGGACCTCGAGCACGCCGTCGGGCGCGCCGCCGGACCGCACGATCGTGGCGACCTTGTCACCCCGGGCGAGGAACCGCTCGGCGATGGCACGGCCGATGCCGCGGTTCGCGCCGGTGACGAGGACGCTGCGGGGTGCGACGTCGGTGCTGGTCGTGGCGGTGGGATCGGTGTCGGGCACGGGTCACGACGCTAGCCGACGCCCGCGGCGGGCCGGTGGTGCGGTCCTCGACGAGTTGCACGGCCGACGTTGTGGCAAGCCCACAACCGCGCACGCGCCTACGATCTGTCGGTGAGCACCCGCCGACGCACGGGCCCCGGCGAGGAGGTGCACCGCATCACCTCCGCCCCGGAGCCGCTGACCGACGACCTCGCGCGCCGTCAGCGCCGCTACCTGTGGCAGATGGGGCTGCGCGTCGTCTGCTTCCTCGCCGCGGGTCTGATGTGGTCGCACGTGCCCGTCGTCATCCCGATCGTGCTGCTGGTCGTCGCGTCGGTGCTGCCCTACGTGGCGGTGCTGCTGGCCAACGCCGGCCGCGAGCGCCGGGTCGAGGGTGACGTGCAGATGACGCCGCGCGAGCTGGGTGCCGGCGGCGGGACGAGCGAGCTGGGAGGTGGGCCGCGGTGAGCGAGGCGGTGCCGGACACGGTCGACGAGCTGGTGTGCAGCGCACGCGGGTGCCGCGCGGGTGCCGCGTGGGGCGTGCTGTGGAACAACCCGAAGCTGCACGCGCCTGCGCGGCGCAAGGTGTGGCTGGCGTGCGACGACCACCGCGAGCACCTGTCCCAGTACCTGCAGGTGCGGGACTTCCTCAAGGACGTCGTCCCGGTGGGCGACCTCGAGCAGGTCGGCGCGTGACGTCCGCCACGGTCCGCCGGCGCGGGCGTCGGCCCGGCCCGGAACGGACGTGAGGCCGGCGACCCGGCGCGCCCTCGGCCTGGTGGCCGTCGGGCTCGTCGTGGCGGTCGTGTGCACGGCGCTCGGTCGGTGGCAGTGGAACCGGCACGTGGCCCGGGACGCGGCGATCGCCGTGGTCGAGGCCAACTGGGCGGCCGCGCCCGTCGACCTGGCGCAGGTCGTCGCCGACCCCGACGCGCCCCTGCCGGATGCCGACGCGTGGCGCACCGTGACCGTCACCGGGCGCTGGCTGACCGACGCGTCGGTGCTGCTGCGCAACCGCCCCGTGGACAGCACGCCCGCGTACCACGTGCTCGTGCCCCTGCTGGTGACGGACCCGGGCGGGCAGCCCGGCGCGGCCGGGGACCGGGTGCTGGTCGTCGACCGCGGCTGGGTGCCCACGGGTGCGGACGGCTCGGTGGACGTCGACGTGCCCCCGCCCCCGACGGGCGAGGTGCGCGTCACGGTGCGGCTGCGGCCCGGCGAGCGCCCGGCGACGCGGGAGGCCCCTGCGGGCCAGGTGCACGCGATCGACCCCGTGCAGGTCGTCGCCGCCGGCGGGGACGCGGTCCCGGCGGGCACGCTGCCCTACGCCGCGTACGGCTCGTTCGTCGCGGAGACCCCCCCGGCCGCCGTGCCGCTCGGTGCGCTGGACCCGCCGTCGACGGACCCGGGCTCGCACCTGTCGTACGCGTTCCAGTGGTGGGTGTTCGCCCTGGGCGGGCTGGTGGCGTTCGTCGTCGCGGCGCGCCGCGAGCTGACCGCCCCGGACGTGCCCGCGCCGGGCGACCCGGGGCCGACGGGTGCGCCCGTGCCCGCGCAGCCGGTGCGCCGGGCCCGTCGGCGCGGTCGCGACGAGATCGACGAGGACGCCCTGGTGGACGCCCAGCTCGCCGACGGTCCGGGCGCTCCGCTCACGCCAGGGCGATGAGGTCCAGGTAGTCCGGCCCGTACAGGTCCTCGTCGCCGTCGGGCAGCAGCAGCACGCGCTCGGGCTCGAGGGCGGCGACCGCGCCCTCGTCGTGGCTGACCAGGACGACGGCCCCCTGGTACCCGCGCAGCGCCGCGAGGATCTCCTCGCGGCTGGCCGGGTCGAGGTTGTTCGTCGGCTCGTCGAGCAGCAGCACGTTCGCGCTGGACACCACGAGGGCGGCGAGCGCCAGGCGCGTCTTCTCCCCGCCGGACAGCACGCGGGCGGGCTTGTCCGCGTCGTCGCCGGAGAAGAGGAACGAGCCGAGCACCGAGCGCACCTGCGTGTCGGTCAGGTCGGGCGCGGCCGTGCGCAGGTTCTCCACGACGGTGCGCGACAGGTCGAGCGTCTCGTGCTCCTGCGCGTAGTAGCCGAGCTTGAGGCCGTGCCCGGGCAGCACCTCACCCGTGTCGGGCTTCTCCAGCCCCCCGAGCATGCGCAGCAGCGTCGTCTTGCCGGCGCCGTTGAGCCCGAGGACCACGACCTTGGAGCCCCGGTCGATGGCGAGCGAGACGTCGGTGAAGACCTCCTGCGAGCCGTAGGACTTCGACAGCCCCTCGGCGGTCAGCGGGGTGCGCCCGCACGGCGCCGGGTCGGGGAACCGCAGCTTGGCGACCTTGTCCGAGACGCGGGCCTCCTCCAGCCCCGAGAGCATGCGCTCGGCACGGCGGGCCATGTTCTGCGCGGCGACGGCCTTGGTGGCCTTGGCGCGCATCTTGTCGGCCTGCGCGAGCAGCGTCGCGGCCTTCTTCTCCGCGTTCGCCCGCTCGCGGCGGCGGCGCTTCTCGTCGGTCTCGCGCTGGAGGATGTACGCGTCCCAGCCGAGGCTGTACTGGTCGAGCTGGGCGCGGTTGGCGTCGAGGTGGAAGACCTTGTTGACGGTGGCGCGCAGCAGGTCGACGTCGTGGCTGATGACGAGGAACCCGCCCGGGTACGTCTTGAGGTAGTCGCGCAGCCACACGATCGAGTCGGCGTCGAGGTGGTTCGTCGGCTCGTCGAGGAGCAGGGTGTCGGCGCCGGAGAACAGGATCCGGGCGAGCTCGACGCGGCGGCGCTGACCGCCGGACAGGGTGCCGAGCTCCTGGCCGAGCACCCGGTCGTCGAGCCCGAGGGCCGCCGTGATCCGGTGCGCCTCGGACTCGGCCGCGTACCCGCCGCCGGCGGTGAACCGGGCCTCGAGCCGCCCGTACCGCTCCATGGCGGCCTCGCGCGTCTCGTCGTCCGCCGACGCCATGGCGCCCTCGGTCTCGCGCATCGCGGCGAGGACGACGTCGAGGCCACGCGCGGAGAGCACGCGGTCCATGGCGAGCTGCGTGAGGTCGCCCGAGCTGGGGTCCTGCGGCAGGTAGCCGACCTCGCCGTTGCTCGACACCGTGCCCCCGGTGGGCTGGGTGTCGCCCGCGAGGGTCTTGGTCAGGGTGGTCTTGCCGGCGCCGTTGCGGCCGACGAGGCCGATGCGGTCGCCGGCGGCGATGCGGAACGTGGTGGGGACGAGCAGGACGCGGGCGCCGACGCGCAGCTCCACGGCCGAGGCGGTGATCACTGGTGGTTTCCTCCGAGATCGCCGGGAGGGATCTGGAGCCCGGCACAAACGCCCCGCAGTCTACCGAGCCGCTAGCGTGGCGAGCGGCCCGGGACCGCCGGGACAGCGCACGCCACGCCCGTCAGGGCCCGCGACGACCTCCCGACCCGGTGAGAGGCCCCCATGCCGACGACGCCCGACGCCCCCGCCACCACGGCGCCCGCGCGCCCCGTGCCGCGCCGTCACCGCGGCACCGACGTCGCCCTCGTGGCGTCGTTCGCCGCGTTCGTCGCCGCCTGCGCGCTCGTGCCGCCGATCCCCACGGCGTCGGGCGTGCCGATCACCCTGCAGACGTTCGGCGTGCTGCTCGCCGGCCTGGTGCTGGGGCCGTGGCGCGGCTTCCTCGCCGTGACCCTGTACCTCGTCGTCGGGCTCGCCGGCGTGCCGGTGTTCGCGGAGATGACGGGCGGCCTGGGCGTCCTGGGCAAGCCGTCGGTCGGGTACCTGCTGGCGTTCCCGCTGGGTGCGGCGCTCGCCGGCGTCCTCGGCGGGCTCGCGCTGCGCCTGCCCGCCCGTCGCCCGCCCGCCGGTCCGGGCGCCCCGGTCGCACGCCGGCTCGTGGTGCGCTCGACGCCCGCCGTCCGGTTCGTGGCCCTCGTCGGGGCCGGCCTGGCCGCGTCCTTCCTCACCATCCACCCCGCCGGTGTCGCCGGCCTGATGTGGCGCCTGGTGGTCGACCTGCCCGCGGCGGTGGCCATCGACGTCGTCTACTGGCCGGGCGACGTGGTGAAGAACGTGCTCGCCGCGATCGTCACGCTCGCCGTGCTGCGCGCGTTCCCCGACCTGCGCGACCGGGCCTGACGGCACCGCGTGATCGAGCTCGACGGCGCCGAGGTCACCGCCTGGTCCCCCGACCCCGCGGGCGGCCCCGACCGCGTGGTGCGCCTGCTGGGGCCGGTCGACCTGCGGCTGACCGAGCGCCGGGTCGCCGTCGTCGGCGCCAACGGCTCGGGCAAGTCGACGCTCGCCCGGCTGCTCAACGGGCTGGTCCTGCCGTCGGCGGGGCGCGTGCGCGTGGACGGCCTCGACACCGCGACCGACGGCCCGGCCGTCCGCCGCCGGGTCGGGTTCGTCTTCACCGACCCGGACGCGCAGATCGTCATGCCGACGCCCCTGGAGGACGTCGCGCTCTCCCTGCGGCGCACGGTCCCGGACGCCCGCGAGCGCGAGGCCCGCGCCGCCGCCACGCTGGCCCGGTTCGGGCTCGCCGACCGCGCGCACGTGCCGGTCCACGCGCTGTCCGGCGGGCAGCGCCAGCTCCTGGCGCTCGCGGCGGTGCTGGCCACCGACCCGCAGGTGCTCGTGTGCGACGAGCCGACGACGCTGCTGGACCTGCGCTGGCGCACCCGGGTGGACGACCTGCTCGCCGGGCTCCCCCAGCAGGTCGTGGTGGTGACCCACGACCTGGAGGCCGCCGCCCGCGCCGAGCGGGTCCTCGTCGTCGACGAGGGCGCGGTCGTCGCGGACGACGCCCCCGGTCCGGCCCTCGCCCGCTACCGCTCGCTCATGGCGGGCGCGCGGGCGGCGCACCCGTGACCGACGGAGGGCCCAGCAGACTGCGGGGCCGTCCGCTGCGGACGCCGTGGGCCGGGCCGCTCGGCCTGCACCACCCGGGCACGAGCCTGGTGCACCGGGCACCCGCGGGCGCCAAGCTGGTGGCGCTCGCGGCGTTCACGGTGGCGGTCGTGGCGCTGCCGGGGCCGGTCGCCGCCGCCGGGCTGCTGGGGCTCGCGCTGGCCGCGTCGGTGGTCGCGCGCCTGCCGTGGGCGCGGCACCTGCGTGCCCTCACCCCCGTCCTGGTCACCGCCGCCGTCCTCGGGGCCTACCAGGTGTGGCAGCGCGGACCGGCGGCCGCGGCCGAGGTCGTCCTGGACCTGCTCGCGGTGGTGCTCGCGGGCACGGTCGTGACGGCGACCACCCGCAGCGACGCGCTCCTGGCGACGGTCGCGGGTGCCACGCACCGCCTGCGCGTCCCCCTGCGCCGCGTCGGCCTGCACCCGGAGACGATCGCCCTGGCCGTGAGCCTGTTCCTGCGCACCGTGCCCGTCCTCGTCCGGGTCGCGGCCGAGTCGCGGGACGCGGCCCGGGCGCGGGGTCTCGAGCGCAGCCCGCGGGCGGTCGTGGTGCCGGCGGCGGTGCGCATGGTCGGGCACGCCCGTGCCACGGGCGACGCGCTGGCGGCACGCGGCCTCGGCGAGGACTGACCGGCCTGCACCTCGTCCGCGCCGATCCCGGTCGTCGCCCGCCGGGCCCCGGCGATGCCGAACCGTCCCGCCCCGACGTCCCGGCTGTCCGGGCCTGGCGTCCGGGGCTGGTCGTCCAGGCCTGGTCCCCTCTCCGGGTGACCCCGTCGCGGCGCACGGCGCCTGTTTCCGTTATCGAGTGCGGGGGTCGGGCGGCGCGGGACGGCACCAGGCCCTACCGTGTGCGCGTGACTTTCAGCGACGGCGGGAACTTCGAGGGTGGACGCGTCAGCAGGCGCTCGGGCGGGCGCACGGCAGCCGTCGGGGGCGGTGCGATCGGCCTGGTCGTCCTCGCGGTCTACCTCTTCACCGGCACCGACCTGTCCCCCCTCCTGGGCGGCGGGGGGACCGGCACCCAGGAGAAGGTCGGCACCTGCAGCGCCGAGGAGGCGAACACCGACCCCACGTGCCGGTTCTCCGCGACGGTCCAGTCGCTCGACGCCTACTGGGAGCCGACGCTGGCCGGGACGGCGACTCCCCTGGTCCGCCCCGAGGGTGCGGTCTTCGAGGAGGCCACGAGCACGGGCTGCGGCGACGCGTCGGCCTCGACCGGCCCGTTCTACTGCCCCGTCGACACGACGATCTACCTGGACCTCGGGTTCTTCACGCTGCTGCAGGAGCAGTTCGGCGCGCAGGGCGGGCCGCTCGCGGAGATGTACGTGTACGCGCACGAGTACGGCCACCACGTCCAGCACCTGACGGGCGTGCTCGAGAGCGCCGACCGCACCGGTACCGGCGCGGACTCCGACTCGGTGCGCATCGAGCTGCAGGCCGACTGCTACGCCGGCATGTGGGCCGGGGACGCGGCGACCCGGGAGGACCCGGACACGGGCGTCACGTTCCTCGAGCCGATCACCGCCGAGCAGCTGGCGCAGGCCATCGACACCGCCGAGGCCATCGGCGACGACCACATCCAGGCGGGCGGCGGCGGGACCGTCGACCCCGACACCTGGACCCACGGGTCGAGCGAGCAGCGCCGCCGCTGGTTCACGGTCGGGTACGAGCAGGGCTCGATGGACGCCTGCGACACCTTCGCGGCCGCGGAGCTCTGACCCGGGGGGCCACCTCGCCGCACGGTCCTTGCACGCCGACGGCCCGGCCCCGTGAGGGCCGGGCCGTCGGAGAGGCCGTCGTCAGATGTTGAAGCCCAGGGCGCGCATCTGCTCACGACCGTCGTCGGTGATCTTCTCCGGGCCCCACGGCGGCATCCACACCCAGTTGATGCGGAAGCCGTCGACGACCCCGTCGAGCGCCTGCGCGGACTGGTCCTCGATGACGTCCGTCAGCGGGCACGCCGCCGACGTGAGGGTCATGTCGATGACCGCGGTGTTCGTCTGGTCGATCGCGACGCCGTAGACGAGGCCGAGGTCGACGACGTTGATGCCGAGCTCGGGGTCGATGACGTCGCGCATCGCCTCCTCGACGTCGGCCACGTTGGCCGCGCCGGGAGCCGTGCCCGTGCTGTCGGTGGTCATGCGTCCTCCTGGGTGCGTGCGCCGGACGTGATGAGGGCGTCGGTCAGCGCGGCCCAGCCGAGCAGGGCGCACTTGACGCGGGCCGCGTACCGCGAGACGCCCGTGAAGGCCGCGGCGTCGCCGAGCAGCTCCTCGGCGTCGTCGTCGAGACCGGCGCCCTTGGACTGCATGAGCGCGCGGAACGTGGCGTGGACGTGGTCGACCGCGGTGAGGTCCTGACCGACGACGAGGTCGTGCAGCACGGAGATCGAGGCCTGCGAGATCGAGCAGCCCTGGCCCTCCCAGGCGACCTGGCGGACCACCGGCACGGGGCCGGAGGTGTCGACGTCCACGCGCATCGTGACCTCGTCGCCGCAGGTCGGGTTGACCTGGTGCGAGGTCGCGGCGCACGTGCCGTGCTCGACCACGGCGACGCCCACCGCGCCGGTGCCGTCGG
The DNA here is from genome assembly GCF_013409875.1 of Cellulomonas oligotrophica. Classification (GTDB taxonomy): domain Bacteria; phylum Actinomycetota; class Actinomycetes; order Actinomycetales; family Cellulomonadaceae; genus Cellulomonas; species Cellulomonas oligotrophica. Next base: position 91,655 of record NZ_JACCBK010000001.1, on the reverse strand, counting down.
GCAGCCCACGGCCGTGCGGGAACCTCGCGTGGTCGAGGATCACCTGCTGGTACAGCTGCTCCATCGAGCTGGACGTCATGCGGACCTCTCCTCCGACGCACCGGTGGGCGCGTCCTGCAGACCGAAGAACGCCCGCACCCCCGCCAGCGCTTCCCGGAACACCGCCACGTCCTCGTCGGTCGTGTACACCCCGGCGCTCGCCCGCGTCGTGGACGCGACCCCGAACCGCCGGTGCAGCGGCTGCGCGCAGTGGTGGCCGACACGCACGGCGACCCCGGCGTCGTCGAGCACCTGGCCCACGTCGTGGGCGTGCACGCCGTCGACGACGAACGAGACGTTCGCGAGGCGGTCCTGCACGTCCGTCGGGCCGATGACCCGCACGCCCGGCACGGAGGCCACGGCGTCGAGCAGCAGCCCCGCGAGGTGCCGCTCGTGGGCCGCGACGCCGGCCATGCCGAGCTCGTCGAGGTACTGCGCGGCGGCGCCGAGGCCGACGGCCTGCGAGACCATCTGCGTGCCGGCCTCGAACCGCTGCGGCGGCGGCGCGTACGTCGTCGCCTCCATGGTCACGACCTCGACCATCGAGCCGCCCGTCGTCACGGGCGGCATGGCCTCGAGCAGCTCGCGCCGACCGTAGAGGGCGCCGACGCCGGTGGGTCCGTACATCTTGTGCCCGGAGAACGCGGCGAGGTCCACGCCGAGCGCGCGCAGGTCGACGGGCAGGTGCGGGACGGACTGGCACGCGTCGAGCACCGTGAGCGCACCGACCTCGCGGGCGCGGGCGACGAACCGCTCGACGGGCGTGACGGCCCCGGTCACGTTGGACGCGTGCGTGAACGCCAGCACCCGCGTGCGGTCGGTCACGACGGTGTCGAGCTCCTCGGTGCGCAACCGCCCGTCGTCGTCCACGCCGATCCACCGCAGCGTCGCCCCGGTGCGCGCGGCGAGCTCCTGCCACGGCACGAGGTTCGCGTGGTGCTCGGCCTGCGTGACGACGATCTCGTCGCCGGGGGCGAGGGCGAACCTGCGTGCGGCTGCTCCCCCGCGGCCGGCGGTCGCGTTGGACAGGGCGTACGCCACGAGGTTGATCGCGGCGGTCGCGTTCGAGGTCCAGACGAGCTCCTCGGGCGTCGCGCCGACGAACGACGCGACCCGCGCCCGCGCGTCCTCGAACGCCTCCGTCGCCTCCTCCGCGAGCTGGTGCGCGCCCCGGTGCACGGCCGCGTTGCGCTGCACGGCGAAGTCCTGCTCCGCGTCGAGCACCACGTCGGGGCGCTGGGACGTCGCGCCGGAGTCGAGGTAGACGAGCCGACGGCCGCCGCGCAGGGTGCGCTCCAGCAGCGGGAAGTCGGCGCGCACCGCGGCGAGCTCGGCGGGCGACAGGGTCGCGCCGGGCGCCGGCTCGAGCGTGCTGGTCATCAGGTGCCCTCCGCGAGGTGGTGGGGTGCGGGCGACGGGAGCCGCCGGGTGCCGGGGCCCGGGTCGCGGTGCGCGCCCCGGGGCCCCGGCGCGGACGGTCAGGCCTGGGCGCCGGTCGGCAGGAATCGGTCGTAGCCCTCGTTCTCCAGGCGCGTGGCGAGCTCGGGGCCGCCCTGCTCGGCGATCTTGCCGTCGACGAAGACGTGCACGAAGTCCGGCGTGATGTACCGCAGGATGCGGGTGTAGTGCGTGATGAGCAGCACACCGACGTCGGAGCCCTCCCGGACGCGGTTCACGCCCTCCGAGACGATCCGCAGCGCGTCGACGTCCAGGCCGGAGTCGGTCTCGTCGAGGATCGCGATGCGGGGCTTGAGGAGCTCCATCTGCAGGATCTCGTGGCGCTTCTTCTCGCCGCCGGAGAAGCCCTCGTTGACGGAGCGCTCGGCGAACGAGGAGTCCATGCGCAGGTTCTCCATGGCGCCGCGCACGTCCTTGACCCACGTGCGCAGCGGCGGGGCCTCGCCGCTGATGGCGGTCTTGGCGGTGCGCAGGAAGTTGGACACGGACACCCCGGGCACCTCGACGGGGTACTGCATCGCGAGGAACATGCCCGCGCGGGCACGCTCGTCGATGCTCATCGCGAGCACGTCCTCGCCGTCGAGCAGCACGGCGCCCGACGTCACGGTGTACTTGGGGTGGCCGGCCAGCGAGTACGCCAGCGTCGACTTGCCGGACCCGTTCGGGCCCATGATCGCGTGGGTCTCGCCGCTGTTCACGGTCAGGTCGACGCCGCGCAGGATGGCCTTGGGGCCCTCCTTCGTCTCGACGCTGACGTGCAGGTCGCGGATCTCCAGGGTGGACATCTCGGGGTACTCCTCGGGGTCAGAGCGGGGCGTCGACGTCGACGAGCACACGCTCGCCGTCGACGGTCACGGGGTAGACGGGGACGGGGCGCACGGCGGGGGGCGACAGCGGCTTGCCGCTGCGCAGGTCGAACCTCGACCCGTGCAGCCAGCACTCCACCGAGCAGCCCTCGACCTCGCCCTCGGACAGGGAGACGGCACCGTGCGAGCACACGTCGCTGATCGCGTGCCACTCGCCGGTCTCGTCGCGCACGACGGCGACCTCGACGGGTCCGCCCTCGCCCTCGAGCTCGACGCGCAGCGTGCCGGCGACGGGCACGTCGCCGGTCAGGCAGGCCAGCTGCGCGCTCATGCGGTGGTCGCGGCGGCCTCGCCGCCCTCGACCGTGGCCGGGGCGCCGGTGAGCTCGCTCATCGACTTCTCCAGCTCGGCCTCGATGGACGCCAGCAGCCGCTCCTCGACCTCGGGCACCCCGATCTCGGCGATCAGCTCGGCGAAGAACCCGCGGACCACGAGGCGACGGGCGTCGGCCTCGGGGATGCCGCGCGCACGCAGGTAGAACAGCTGCTCGTCGTCGAAGCGGCCGGTCGCGCTCGCGTGGCCCGCCCCCTCGATGACGCCGGTCTCGATCTCGAGGTTCGGCACCGAGTCGGCGCGGGCGCCGTCGGTCAGGACGAGGTTGCGGTTCAGCTCGTACGTGTCCGTGCCCTCGGCCGCGGCGCGGATCAGCACGTCGCCGACCCACACCGTGTGCGCGCCCTGGCCCTGCAGCGCGCCCTTGTAGGTGACGCGGGAGACGCAGCTGGGCACGGCGTGGTCGACGAAGAGCCGGTGCTCCTGGTGCTGGTCCGCGTCGGCGAAGTACAGCCCGAGCGCGGTGACCGACGCACCCTCGCCGACGAACTCGGTGTCGGGCGTGACGCGCACGGCGTCGCCGCCGAGCGTGACCACGATGTGCTTGACCGTCGCGTCGCGGCCGATGCGCAGACGGTGGCTGGCGGCGTGCACGGAGCCCGGCGCCCAGTCGTGGACCGAGACGACGGTCAGGTGCGCACCGTCCTCGGCGACGATCTCGACGGTCTCGGACAGCATCGCGTGCCCGACGTGGTCGATGACGACCGTGCCCTGCGACAGCGGCTCGGCGTGGACCAGCAGGTGCGAGGCGGTCGGGTCGAGCGGCGCCTCGGCCGTCCCGGCACCCTCGACGCCCTCGACGACGACGGAGGTGACCTTCGACGAGACGGACTCGCGCGGCAGGGTCACGACCGTCGAGCGCTCGAAGGATGCCCACGAGGTGACGGCGGTGCGGTCCCCGGGGCGCCCGGCGGTGCCCAGGCGCGCGTCGTCGCGGTCGACGATCTCGACACGGACCTCGGGCGACTCGACGACCGTGGTGAGCACGCCGTGCCCGGTGAGCACGCCGTCGGTCGCGGCGGCGAACAGCGGCGCGTACCGGTCGACCGGCGCGAACCGCCACTCCTCCTCGCGCCCCGTGGGCACGGGCAGGTCGGCCGGGTCGAAGCTCGTGCGGCGCGACGCGCGCGACGCCTCGGGCACGGCCCCGACGCCGTGGGTGTGCGCACCGTCCGCGACGGCGCGCGAGTGGTCCGTCGAGAGCCCCGTCGCGGCACCCTCGTTCGTGGTGGTCGTCATCAGCCGACGGCCCCTTCCATCTGCAGCTCGATGAGGCGGTTCAGCTCGAGGGCGTACTCCATGGGCAGCTCGCGCGCGATGGGCTCGACGAACCCGCGCACGATCATGGCCATGGCCTCGGTCTCGGCCATCCCGCGGGACATGAGGTAGAACAGCTGGTCCTCGCTCACGCGCGAGACCGTGGCCTCGTGCCCCATCGACACGTCGTCCTCGCGGACGTCGACGTACGGGTAGGTGTCGGAGCGGGAGATCTGGTCGACGAGCAGCGCGTCGCACAGCACGTTCGACGCCGAGTGCGCCGCGCCCTCGAGGATCTGCACGAGACCGCGGTACGACGTGCGCCCGCCGCCGCGCGCCACGGACTTCGAGACGATCGAGCTCGACGTGTGCGGTGCCGCGTGCACCATCTTCGAGCCGGCGTCCTGGTGCTGGCCCTCGCCGGCGAACGCGATCGACAGCGTCTCGCCGCGCGCGTGCTCACCCATCAGGTAGATCGCCGGGTACTTCATCGTGACCTTGGAGCCGATGTTGCCGTCGACCCACTCCATGGTGCCGCCCTCGGCGACCGTGGCGCGCTTGGTCACCAGGTTGTAGACGTTGTTCGACCAGTTCTGGATGGTCGTGTACCGCACGCGGGCGTTCTTCTTGACGATGATCTCGACGACCGCGGAGTGCAGCGAGTCCGACTGGTAGATCGGGGCGGTGCAGCCCTCGACGTAGTGCACCGAGGAGCCCTCGTCGGCGATGATCAGCGTCCGCTCGAACTGGCCCATGTTCTCGGTGTTGATCCGGAAGTAGGCCTGCAGCGGGATCTCGACGTGGACGCCCGGCGGCACGTAGACGAACGAGCCGCCCGACCACACCGCGGTGTTGAGCGAGGCGAACTTGTTGTCGCCCGGGGGGATGACCGAGCCGAAGTACTGCTCGAAGATCTCCGGGTGCTCGCGCAGGCCGGTGTCGGTGTCGAGGAAGACGACTCCCTGCTCCTCCAGCGACTCCTGGATCTGGTGGTAGACGACCTCGGACTCGTACTGGGCGGCGACGCCCGCGACGAGGCGCTGCTTCTCGGCCTCGGGGATGCCGAGGCGGTCGTACGTGTTCTTGATGTCCTCGGGCAGGTCCTCCCAGCTGGTGGCCTGCTTCTCCGTGGAGCGCACGAAGTACTTGATGTTGTCGAAGTCGATGCCCGACAGGTCCGCGCCCCACCAGGGCATGGGCTTCTTGTCGAACAGGCGCAGCGACTTCAGGCGCGTGCGCAGCATCCACTCCGGCTCGTTCTTCAGCCGCGAGATGTCGCGCACGACGTCCTCGGACAGTCCGCGGCGGGCCACGGAGCCGGCGACGTCCGGGTCGTGCCAGCCGTAGGTGTAGTTGCCGATCGAGGCGATGGCCTCGTCCTGGCTCATCGGCTCGGCCGCGGCCGGCCGGGTGGCCGTCTCGTCCGTGGGTGCGCTCATGGCTCCGGTTCCTTCCGTCGAGTGCACGGGGGGCGTGGTGCTGGTCGGGGGGCGTACGGCGTGCTGGTTCAGGTGGCCGACGCGCGGGGCGCGGCCTCGGGTGCCGGCGCGGTCGGCACGCTGGTGGTGCAGACGTGGCCACCGCCGGTCAGCGTCGCCAGGCGCTGGACGTGCACGCCCAGCAGCCGGCTGAAGGCCCGGGTCTCGGCCTCGCAGAGCTGCGGGAACTGCGCGGCGACCTCCTGCACCGGGCAGTGGCCCTGGCACAGCTGGACGGCCGACGCGCCGGGCACGGGACGGGCCGAGGCGGCGTAGCCCTCGTCCGCGAGCGCGCGGGCCAGCGCCTGCGCACGGGCGCCGACGTCGTCGCCTGCTGCGGCCACCGTGGCGGCGTGGCGCGTCTCGAGCTCGGCGACACGCTGCTCGGCGAACCGCTGGACGGCCTCGGGCCCGGCGGCGACCGCGAGGAAGCGCAGGGCGTCGGACGCGATCTCGGCGTACCGCTGCGAGAGGGCCGCCTGCCCCAGGGCCGTGACGACGAACCGGCGTGCGGGGCGGCCCCGCCCCCGCTGCCCGGCGGCGGCCTCGTGCGGGGCGATCTGGCCGGCCTGCTCGAGCGCGGCCAGGTGGCGACGCACGCCGGCGGCGCTGAGCTCGAGCGTCGAGGCGAGCTCGGCGGCGCTGACCGGACCGTCGGCCGTCACGATCTGCAGGACCCGGCGGCGGGTCCCGGCGTCGTGCTCGTCCCGGGCGTCGTCCACGGGCGGGACGACCACGGGTGCGGACCCGCTCATGCCACCTCCGCCGGTCGGGGACGACGACCGCATCCGGCCGTCTCGATATCGGCAACATCCTTGTTGCCGAAATCCATCCCCGCAAGCAAGGCGTACCTCAGTGACGGACGTCTCCGCGTCCGACCCGCCCGCCCGTCACCGCCCGGTGGACGCCGTCCGTCGCACGCCGAAGCCCGGACCCGCCGCCGCGGGGGTCCCCGTCTGGAGCGCGTGGGTCGCCGCCGCCAGCGCGAGACGGCTCGACTCGACCTGGTCCTCGGGGGCGCCGTCCCGCAGCCGCCGGTCCAGGGCCGCGCGGAACAGGGACACGGCCTCGGCCGGCCGGCCGGCGTCGAAGAGCACCTTGCCCTGCCCGTGGTCGGCGAACGCCATGACCGCCGAGCACTCGCGCACGAGACGCTCGTCCGCGCCCGGGGCGTGCAGGTGCGTGACCGTCGCGGTCCGGACCTGCTCGAGCACCCGCTCGGCGTCCACGTGCCGGCCGGCGTGGTGCAGCACCTGGGCGAGGCGCAGCAGCGGGCGCAGCGCCGAGACCGGCACGCCGCCCGGGCCGGACGCCAGCAGCGCCGCCATGCCGCCCGGGCCCCCGTGCCGCACGACGTCGTCCCACGCGAGGTCCTCCGCGGCGCGCAGCGCGCCCAGGATCCGCAGCCAGGCCACGCGCTCGCCGTCGCCCCGCTCGCCGAGCTCCTCCAGCTCCTCGACGCGCGCCCACGACGCACCCACGTCGTCGGGCCGCTCGCGCAGGCTCGTCGGGTCGATCGTGTACGTGGCCACCGCGTCCCCCGTCGTCACCGGTGCACCCGCACGTGCACCGGGACGATCCTGGCAGATCAGGACGCCGCGGACGAACCCCTCGCGCCCGTGACCGGCGTCGACACGCCCGACGACCTAGACTCGCCGATCGTGCCGCACTCCCCCGCCGTCGAGGTCGCCGGGCTCGTCAAGAGGTACGACGGGCGCACGGTCGTCGACGGCCTGGACCTGACCGCCGAGGCCGGTGCCGTGACGGCCGTGCTCGGCCCCAACGGCGCGGGGAAGACCACCACGGTGGAGTGCTGCGAGGGCCTGCGCCGGCCGGACGGGGGCACCGTCCGCGTCCTCGGCCTGGACCCGGTCGCGGACGCCGGCGTCCTGCGGCCCCGCGTCGGCGTGATGCTCCAGGACGGCGGGCTGCCCAGCGGCGCCCGGGCGCACGAGGTCCTCGCCCACGTCGCCCGGATGTACGCCTCCCCCGCCCCGCTGGCCCCGCTGGTCGAGCGGCTCGGCCTGGACGCGTTCGCCCGCACGACCGTGCGGCGCCTGTCCGGCGGCCAGCGCCAGCGCCTGGCGCTCGCCGTCGCCGTCGTCGGTCGCCCCCGCGTGCTGTTCCTCGACGAGCCGAGCGCGGGCATGGACCCGCACGCCCGCCGGGCCGTGTGGGAGCTCGTGCGCGAGCACCGCGACGCCGGGGTCGCGGTGGTGCTCACCACGCACCTCATGGAGGAGGCCGAAGGGCTCGCCGACCGCGTCGTCGTGGTCGACCACGGCCGGGTCGTCGCCCAGGGCACCGTCCCCGAGCTGCTGGCCGCCGGGCAGCCGGGGTCGCCCCACGTCGCCGACGGCTCGCCGGGCGCCGCCGTGCCGGGCCGGCTCCGGCTGCGCACCGCGACACCCGTCGTCGCCGCCGACCTGGCAGCCGCGCTCGGCGGCTCCCACGTCGTCGAGGAGCGGACCACGGGGTCGTACGAGCTCGTCGGACCCGTCACGCCCGAGACCGTCGCGCGGGCCACCGCGTGGCTCGCGCGGCACGGCGTCCAGCTCACGCAGCTGGACCTCGGGCGACGCACCCTCGAGGACGTCTTCCTCGAGCTGACCGGACGGAGCCTGCGATGAGCACCGCACCCACCGCGGCGGTCGCACCGCACGACGACGGTCCGCGCGCCGCACCGGCACGCGCCCGGGTGCTCGCCCAGGCCCGGTTCGAGACGCGGGCCATCCTGCGCAACGGCGAGCAGGTCCTCGTCACGGTCGTCATCCCGGTGCTGGCCCTCGTCGGGCTGACGCTCGGCACGTTCGTCGAGATCGGCACCGCCGGGCACCGCCGGGTCGACGCCCTGCTCCCCGGCGTCCTGGCGCTGGCCGTGATGACCGCCTCGTTCACGTCGCAGGCCATCGCGACGGCGTTCGACCGCCGCAACGGCGTCCTGCGGCTGCTCGCCACGACCCCGCTCGGTCCCCGCGGGCTGCTCGCCGGCAAGGTCCTCGGCGTGCTCGGCGTCGAGGTCGTGCAGGTGCTGCTGCTGTGCGCGGCGGCCGCGCTGCTCGGCTGGCGCGTCCCCGCCGCGGGCGTGCTGCCCGCCGCCGTGGCCGTCGTGCTCGGCACCGCCGCGTTCACGGCGCTGGCCCTGCTCGTGGCCGGGACGCTGCGCGCCGAGGCCGTGCTCGCGCTGGCCAACCTCCTGCTCCTGGTGCTCGCGCTCGGGGGCGGGGTGCTGGTGCCGGCCGACGCGCTGCCCGGCCCGCTCGGCGCGGTCGCACCCTGGCTCCCCTCGGGCGCCCTGGGCGACCTGCTGCGCGCCGCGCTGCTCGACGGGACGTTCGCGCCCGTCCCGGCCCTGGTCGCGCTGGGGTGGACCGTCGCGCTCGGTGCGCTCGCCGCCCGGACGTTCCGCTGGCAGTAGGCCCGAGCGCCGCCGGCAGCAGGCCGGAGCAGGCGACCACGACGCACGGTGGTCGGCGCGACGCCCGTGCCGGTGCGGGCGACGGGCCGTCGCGGCCTAGGCTGGGGCGGTGAGCACGACGACCGCCCCGCCCCCCGCCGCCCCGGTCCGCCGCCGCACCCGCTGGGCGCTGCGTGCCGTCGTCGCGAACCTCGTCGCGCAGATCGTCATCGTCGTCACCGGCGGCCTGGTGCGCCTGACCGGTTCGGGCCTGGGCTGCTCGACGTGGCCGGAGTGCGAGCCCGGCGAGTTCGCACCCGCCTTCCACGCGGAGATGTCGATCCACTCGTTCGTCGAGTTCGGCAACCGCACCCTCACGGGCGTGCTCGTCGTGGTCGCGGCGGCCACCCTGCTGCTCGCCGGTCTCGACCGGACCCGGTCAGTGCGCTACCGGGTGCTGGCGTTCGCACCGCTCGTCGGCGTCGTCGTGCAGGCTGTCGTCGGCGGCATCACCGTACTCGTCGAGCTGCACCCGGCCGTCGTCGGCTCGCACTTCCTGATCTCGATGGTCCTCGTCGCGGTGTCCGCGTGGCTGCTCGTGCGCACCCGGGAGGGCGACGGCGAGCCCGTCCCGGTGGTCGACCGCGGCACACGCGCGATGCTCGCGCCCCTCGGTGCGCTCACGGCCGTCGTCCTCGTCCTGGGCGTGGTCGTCACCGGCGCCGGGCCGCACTCCGGGGACGACGAGGTCGGGTACCGGTTCGCGGTCGACCCCGTCGCGGTGTCGCGCGCGCACGCGCTGGCCGTGTGGACGTTCCTCGCGCTGCTCGTCGTCGTCCTCGTCCGCGTGGTCCTGGCGGCACGGGCGGACACCCCGGGCGCCGCACGTGCGGCCCGTGCCGGCGGCTGGCTGCTCGTCCTCACGCTCGCCCAGGGCGGGATCGGCTACGTCCAGTACTTCACGGGGCTGCCGATCGCCCTGGTGAACCTGCACATGCTCGGCGCGGCGGCGCTGACCGCAGCTGTGGCGCTCTTCGTGGGGACGCTGCGCGTGCGCGGCCCGCTCGCTGCCGACCTGCACGCTGCCGACGGGCCCGCTGCCGACCGGCCCGGCGCCGGGACCACCCCGGTCCGGCCGGCGACCGCCTGACCCGACCGGGCACCCGGGCTCAGGCGCGCGTCGCCGCGCCGAGGGTCGACCAGCCCCGCGCGCGGGCGGCGGCGGCGGCCAGCACGCCGACGACCGTCGACGGCGACCGGAGCCGGCCGCCGAGCACCGCCTCGACGGCGTCGTCGAGCGGCACCCAGCGGGGCACCATGCCCGCCTCCTCCTCGGTGCGCGCGTGCCGGTGGGCCTCGGGGACCGCGCTGAGGTCCCGGGCGAGGAACACCACGACGCGCTCGTCCGTCGCGCCCGGGGAGCTGCAGAACTCCGTCAGCGTCCACCAGCGGGCCGCCTGGAGGTCCGCCTCCTCGGCGAGCTCGCGCGCGGCGGCGACGACGAGGTCCTCGTCGGGCACGTCCCGCAGCCCGGCCGGCAGCTCCCAGAGCTCGTGCCGCACGGGGTGCCGGTACTGCTGGAGCAGCAGCACCCGGTCCTGCGCGTCGAGGGCGACCACGGCGACCGCCCCGGGGTGCGCGACGTACTCGCGCACCACGTCGCCGTCGTCCAGCCGCACGGTGTCCTGCACGAGGTCGAAGATCCGACCCGCGTGCAGGACCCGGTGCTCGACGACCTCCCGCGAGCGCGGGGAGTCGCCGAGCACCGGCCCGCCGCCGGCGGTCGTGCTCACGCGCCGGCCCGGCGGGCCAGCGCGGCGCCCACGAGCCCGGCGAACAGCGGGTGCGCCCGCGTGGGGCGGGACTTGAACTCGGGGTGCGCCTGCGTGGCCACGTAGTACGGGTGCACCTCGCGCGGCAGCTCGACGAACTCGACCAGCGAGGTGTCCGGGGACACGCCGGAGATGACCAGGCCGGCGTCCTCGAGCTTGTCGCGGTACGCGTTGTTCACCTCGTAGCGGTGCCGGTGCCGCTCGGAGACCCGCTCGGTGCCGTAGACCTCGGCCACGACCGAGCCGGGCGCGAGGCGGGCGTCGTACGCACCCAGGCGCATGGTCCCGCCGAGGTCGCCGCCGCCGTCGACGATGGCGAGCTGCTCGTCCATCGTCGCGATGACCGCGTCGCCCGTGCCCGGGTCGAACTCGGACGACGACGCGCCCTCGAGGCCGACGACGTTGCGGGCGTACTCGATGACCATGCACTGCAGGCCGAGGCACAGCCCGAGGGTCGGGACCTGCTGCTCGCGGGCCCAGCGCAGCGCCCCGAGCTTGCCCTCGATGCCGCGCACCCCGAACCCGCCGGGCACGAGCACGGCGTCGACGCCGCCGAGCGCCTCCTGGGCGCCCTGCGGGGTCTGGCAGTCGTCCGAGCGCACCCAGCGGATCGTGACCTTGGCGTCGTGGTGGAAGCCGCCGGCCCGCAGCGCCTCCGTCACGGACAGGTAGGCGTCGGGCAGGTCGATGTACTTGCCGACGAGCGCGATCTCGAGCTGGTGCGCGGGCTCGTGCACGCGCCGCAGCAGGTCCTCCCAGCCGCTCCAGTCGACGTCGCGGAACGGCAGGCCGAGGCGCTGGACGACGTACGCGTCGAGGCCCTCGGCGTGCAGCACGCGCGGGATGTCGTAGATGCTCGGGGCGTCCTTCGCGGTGACGACGCCCTGCTGGTCGACGTCGCACATGAGCGCGATCTTGCGCTTGGTGGCCTCGGGCACGTCCCGGTCGGCGCGCAGCACGATCGCGTCGGGCTGGATGCCGATGCTGCGCAGCGCCGCCACGGAGTGCTGGGTCGGCTTGGTCTTGAGCTCGCCGGACGGGCCGATGTACGGCACCAGCGACACGTGCAGGAAGAACACGTTGTCGCGGCCGAGGTCGTGGCGGACCTGGCGGGCGGCCTCGAGGAACGGCTGGGACTCGATGTCGCCGACGGTCCCGCCGATCTCGGTGATGACGACGTCGACGTCGTCCCCGGCCTGCGAGCGCATGCGGGCCTTGATCTCGTCCGTGATGTGCGGGATCACCTGGACCGTGTCGCCGAGGTACTCCCCGCGCCGCTCCTTGGCGATCACGTGCGAGTACACCTGGCCGGTCGTGACGTTCGCCGAGCCGACGAGGTCGACGTCGAGGAACCGCTCGTAGTGGCCGACGTCGAGGTCCGTCTCGGCGCCGTCCTCGGTGACGAAGACCTCACCGTGCTGGAACGGGTTCATCGTGCCCGGGTCGACGTTGAGGTACGGGTCGAGCTTCTGCATCGTGACCCGCAGGCCGCGGGACCGCAGAAGCCGACCGAGGCTGCTGGCCGTCAGGCCCTTGCCGAGAGAGGAGGCGACGCCCCCCGTGACGAAGATGTGCCGGGTCAGGGAGTCCGACCGCCCGGAGAGTCGGTACGCGCGCTCTGTCACGGGCTTCCACCCTACCGGACGCACGGCCGGGACCCGGGACGCCACGTCCCGTGCCTCCGCGGGACGGCCGCCCCGGCGCGCCGCCGGGTGGTCGGGTCGGCGCGTCGAGGCGTGGTCGGGCCGCGCCCGGCCGGACGGTCGGTGACCTCCAGGGCCCCGGGGTCAGCGCCCGGCGGGCGCCGACGGGCCGGCCGCCGGCGCGCCGGCCGACGACCCGCCGGCGGCGACGGCCTGCAGCGTGGAGCGGTCGGCCAGCACGACGGCGGCGGCCACCACCGCAGCGGCCACGACCGCTCCTCCTGCGGCCGCCCCGGTCGCGCTGACGGCGCCGTGCCCCGTGAGGTCGAGGACGGTCCCGGCGACCCACCGCCCGAGCGGTGCGCCGAGCGCCGCGCCGGCGACGCTCACCACGACGGTGCGGGGCAGGCCGGCGAGCGCCGCACCGCCCACGGCACGCCGCAGGGCCATGACGGCGGCGACGGCGCCGGCCGCCATGCCGACCGTGGTGGCCTGGCCGAGCGCGGCCAGGACGCCGTCCGCGTCCGCCCGCGCGACGAGGACGACGGCCGTGAGCGCGACGACGAGCCACCCGCACGCGTTCACCGCCACCGCCGACCGGGAGCGCTCGAGGGCGTAGAGCGTGCGGGAGACGTGGAAGAGCACGGCGAGCCCGACGACGCCGGGCGCCATCCAGTCGAGCGTCGAGCCCATGGCGCCGACGACGCCGGGCTGCTCGGCGAACGCGGCGAAGACCGTGGCCACGGCCGGCCCCCCGGCGAGGACCGCAGCGGCACCGAGCACGGCTGCGGCGAGCACCGCGCGCGTGGTCACGGCCGAGAGCGCGGCGAGGCGCGTGCGGTCCGCGGCCGCGACGTGGGCGGCGATCCGCGGGAACGTCGAGGTCGCCAGGGGGACGACGAGCACCGCGTACGGCAGCAGGTACACCTGCTGGGCGTACAGGAACGCCGTGTAGCCCTGCCCCTCGCCCGGCAGCCGGGAGTTCGCGAGCGCCCAGACGACCGCGACGGACAGCTGCTGGGCGGCGACGGCGCCCACCCCGGCGAGCGCCAGGGCACGGAACCGCGGACCGGTGCCGGCAGGGAAGCGCCAGGTCGGGCGCAGCCGCACGCCGAGCCGCCGCACGGGTACGAGCATCGGCAGGCACATGGCCGCGACACCCGCCGTCGTGCCCCACGCGAGCACGTCGACTGCTCCCGCGGGCAGGCCGGTCGGGTCGCGGACCTCACCGTCGGCCATGACCCCGTACACCGTGTAGGCGGTGATGACGACGAGGGAGTTGAGCACGGGCGCGAACGCGGGCCAGAAGAACCGGTGGTGCGCCTGCAGGACGCCGTACAGCAGCACCGCGACGCCGTAGAGGGGCACCTGGACGGAGAACACCAGGACGAGGTACCGGACCATCGCAGCGGTCGCGGGGTCGTCCGTCGCGACGTCGGCGACGACGCCGGACGCGAGCGCGAGCAGCACGCCGACGGGCACGAGCACGGTCAGGGCCCAGCCGAGCGCCGCCGACGTGATCCGCGACACCTGCTCGCGGTCGGCGCCGGCCACCGGCCCCGCGAGCAGGGGGACCACCGCGCCGGCGAGCGCCCCGCCGGCGGCGGCCTCGAAGAGGATGTTCGGCAGCACGTTCGCCGCGTTGTAGGCGTCGGCGATCTCGTCGGCGCCGACGGTCCCCGACTGCACCAGGAGCCGCACGAGGCCCAGGACGCGGCTGACCACCGTGACGACGGCGATCAGGGCCGCCGCCCCGAGCAGCCCCTGCACGGCCCGCCCGGGGCGCCTCATGCCGGGTCGTGCGTGCCGGCGGGCTCCTCGCCGACGGGGTCGGTCGGCCCGGCACCGGGCACGTGCGCGGGCCGACGGCCCCACGCGTCGAGCTCGCGCAGGCCCGGGGTGCGTGCGATGACCTGCGTGAAGCTGATCCGCTCGCTCGCGAGGGTCAGCGCGACCACGGCCGCGAGCGCGGCGAGACGGACCCGCCGGGGGGCCCCGAGCACCAGGGCGGTGCCGACCGCGGCACCGAGGGCGTTGGCACCGCCGTCGCCGAGCATGTCGGTCTCGTCGAGGTCCTGCTCGATCGCCCCGGTGCCCGCGCCGAGGACCGCTGCGGCGACACCGCCGCCGCGCGTGGCGACGAGCGGCGCCACGAGCAGGGCCGAGGCCTTCAGGGCGCGGCCCGGTCGCAGGTCGAGCAGGTTGAGCAGGTTCGCGGTGCCGGCCACGAGCGCCCCGGAGGTGAGCACGTCGGCGGCGCGCAGCGTCCGTGGCGCCCGCGCGGCGGACGTGCGGTCACGGTCGGGCGCGACGGCGGCGGCCAGCAGGGCGGTCGCGCCGATGCCGAGGACCTTGAGCGCGCCCGTCGTCAGCCTGCCCTCCCGGAGCGCGCCGAGGTGCCCCCGCAGGCCCTTGGCGCGCGTGCTCGTGTCCTCGCCGAGGTCGTCGACGAGCCCGAACGTCGCGGCACCGGTCACGGCGACACCCGTCGCCGCGGCGGCCCGCCACGACCCCGCACCCACGAGGGACCCGGCCAGCAGCCCTGCGGCGACCGCCGGGCCCTCGAGCATGCTCACGGGCTCGCCACGGTGGTTCGTGCGCACCCACACGTGCGCGCCACCCGGCGGCTGGGCGTCCAGCGCGCCGCGCGTGACGCCGGTCGCGACGGCGGCGGCGACGCCCGCGAGGAGCCGACGGGTCGGCCCGCTCACTGGTCGCCCTGCGTCGCCTCGCCCTGCTCGGTGCCGGCACCCTCGACGCTGCGGTCCACGGGCGCCAGCTCGACGGCGGGCGGCAGCACGGTGAGGTCGTCGCCGTAGCCGTGGTGCCCGGTCTCGCCGGCGATGTCCGCGGCGAGCGCGAGGGGGACGAGCACCTGACCGACGACCTGGTCGACCCGCTGGACCGTCGTCACCGTGCCGGCGAGGTCCCCGCCGATCACAGCGGTCGTCAGGCTGTCCGCGGTCCGCGGGCCGTCGGCGAGCACGACGCCCTCCGTGAGGCGGGCCGCCGCGTCGAGCACGGCGAGCTGCGCCGAGACGCCCTCCGTGGCGGTCTCCGCGGCCGGCGACTCCTCGTCCGGCACCACGGGGTCGGCGGCGAGCACGACGAGCGCGTCGGCGGGAGCACCCGCGTCGCCCTGCACGGTGAGGAGCGGCTCGTCGCCGGTCGCGAGCAGGTCGAGCAGGGCGGCGGCGTCCGCCGAGGGGGCGTCGGGGTCGGCGGGGTCCGCCACCGACAGCGCCTCGACCAGGGCGTCGGCGAGCACGGCCTCGGTCCCGGCGTCCTGGGCCGGCGGCTCCGCGAGCAGGTCCACGAGCGGGCTGGCGAGCGCGTCGCGGAACGTCTGCGCGTCCGGGTCGGTCCAGGCAGGGGCGAGCGTCACGACGGTCGTCACGTCGGCGCCCGCCTGCGCGAGCCGGTCGTCGATCGCGGTCAGCCGCTCCTCGGGCACCTCGCCGAGGACGACGACCGCGACGCGACGCTCGGGCAGCGCGCCGACGAGCATCCGCTCGCCCGACGCGTCGGCGAACGCGTTGGACGCCGCCAGGTCGTTCTCCGTGGCGTCGAGGGCGGCGCGCAGCTCGTCCTTCTCGACGCGCAGCACCTCGACCTGGCCGGTGAGGGTCTCCCCGATGGTCTCCTCCAGCGGACCGGCGCCGAGGGCGATGCCGACCGCGAGCGCGAGGAACACGGAGATCAGGGAGACGAGGTGGTACCGGAAGTCGATCACAGGGGGCGCTCTCGGTCGGACGCGCCCCGGGGGGCGCACGGGCAGGCGGACGTGAGGGCCGGCGCGGCCGGCCCGGGGCGGAGGGTCATGGCGCGCCGCTCAGCAGCGAGCGCACCCACGAGACCATGTCGTCGATGCGGGCGCCGGTGAGCCCGAGCAGCGTCTGCCCGGCGGCGGTCGACGCCAGCGCCACACCGAGGGCGAAGAGCCCGGCGAGGACGAGCAGCGTGAGCTGGAGGTTCGAGATCCGGTGCTGGTACAGCCGGGAGACGCCCTTGGCGTCGATGAGCTTGCCGCCGACGCGCAGACGGGTCAGGAAGGTGCTGGCCATGCCGGCCCGCCCCTTGTCGAGGAACTCGACCAGCGTGGCGTGCGTGCCCACGGCGACGATGAGCTCGGCGCCCTTGTCGTCGGCGAGGAGCATCGCCACGTCCTCGCTCGTGCCCGTGGCGGGGAACACCACGTGGGGGACGCCGAGCTGCTCGACGCGCGCCAGGCCGGGGGCGCGGCCGTCCCGGTACGCGTGCACGACGATCTCCGCCCCGCACCGCAGCGAGCGGTCCGAGACGGAGTCCATGTCGCCGACGATCATGTCGGGCCGCCAGCCGGCGTCGAGGATCGCGTCCGCTCCCCCGTCGACGCCGATGAGCACCGGACGGTACTCACGGATGTACGACCGGAGCGTGACCAGGTCCTCCTTGTAGTGGTACCCGCGCACCACGATGAGCACCTGCCGGCCGTCGATGACGGTGTCGATGTCGGGGACCCCGACACCGTCGAGGAGCAGGTCCCGCTCCCGCCGCAGGTAGTCCATCGTGTTGGCGGCGAAGGACTCGAGCTGGACCGAGAGCCCGGCGCGGGCCTCCTCCATCGTGGCCGCGACGGACTCGGGCGTCTGCAGCACGCCCTCGGCGACGAGCGTCTCGCCGTCGTAGACCGCACCGTCGACGACCCGCAGCACGTGGCCCTCGGGCACGGTCATCACGTCGGGTCCCAGGTCGTCGACGAGGGGCACGCCCGCGGTCACCAGGATCTCGGGCCCGAGGTTCGGGTACCGGCCGGACGTCGACCGGGCCGCGTTCAGCACCGCGGCGGGCTGGCACGCGACCAGCGCCTCCGCGGACACCCGGTCGAGGTCGAGGTGGTCGACGACGGCGACGTCACCGGGCCGCAGGCGCTTGGTGAGCGCCTTGGTCCGGGGGTCGACGCGGGCGGTGCCGGCCAGCCCGGCACCGGTGGGGACGGACGCGCGTCTGCGCAGGGAGACTCTCATCGTGGGTCATCGTCCCACGGACTGGGCCAGCAGCTCCGCCGCGTGGGCCCGCGCGGTCGCCGAGCCGTCCTGGCCCGACAGCATCCGGGCCAGCTCACGCACGCGGTCCTCGCCGGTCACGGCCCGCACGTCGGACTCGGTGACGACGTCGACGCCGTCCGCGACCGACTTCGTCACCACGAGGTGCTGGTCCGCGAACGCCGCGACCTGCGCCAGGTGCGTCACCACCACGACCTGCGCGGTCCGGGCCAGCCGGGACAGGCGCCGGCCGACCTCGGTCGCCGCGCGCCCGCCGACCCCCGCGTCGACCTCGTCGAAGACGAAGGTCCCGGGCACGTGCGACCCCTCGGCCGTGGCCAGCGCCACCTCCAGCGCGAGCATGACGCGGGACAGCTCGCCGCCGGACGCGCCGCGGCCGAGCGGGCGTGCCGGCGCCCCCGCGTGCGGGACGAGCAGCATCTCGACGGCGTCGGCGCCGGACGGACCGGGCTCGTCGGCCGGTCGCACGTCCACCGTGAGGCTCGCCCCGGCCATCGCCAGGCCCGCGAGCTCGTCGGTGACGGCACGCGCGAGCTCGCCGGCCGCGCGGCTGCGGGCCCCGGTGATCCGTGCCGCGAGGTCCTCGACGCGGGCGTCGAGCGCGACGAGGCGCTCGCGCAGCGCCGCGATCCGCTCGTCGCCCCCCTCGAGGTCGAGGAGCCGCTCGGCGGCGGACGTCGCCCACGCGAGCACCGCGTCGACGTCGGCGCCGTACGTCCGGGTGAGCGTGCCCAGCTCCGCGCGACGCCGCTGGACGGCGTCGAGGCGGGCGGGGTCGGCCTGCAGGTCCTGCACGTACGCGGACAGCTCCGTGGCGACGTCCGCGAGCAGGTAGCCCGCCTCGGCCGCGCGGACCGCGAGCGCCGCGAGCGCGGGGTCGTGCGCACCGCCGTGCTCGAGCTGGCGGCGCGCCTCGTCGACGAGCGCCGCGGCGGACACGGTGTCCGTGGCGTCCTCGTCGCCGACCAGCGCGGTGTGCGCGCCGGCTGCGGCGGCGCGCAGGTCCTCGGCGTGCCCGAGCCGGTCCGCCTCCTCGGCGAGCGCGACGTCCTCGCCGGGCTGCGGCGCGACCCGGTCGACCTCCGCGAGCCCGAGCCGGAGCAGCTCGGCCTCCCGGGCGCGGTCCTGCGCGCGGGAGACCAGCCCGTCGAGCTCGTCGCGCACCTGCGCCCGCTCGGCCCATGCGGCCCGGTGCTCGGCGAGCGTCACGGCGTGGTCGGTGCCGGCGAACGCGTCGAGCGCGGCCCGCTGCCGCGACGGCGACCGCAGCCGCATCTGCTCGGCCTGGCCGTGCACCGTCACGAGCTCGTCCGCGATCTCGGCCAGCACACCCTGGGGCACGGACCGGCCCCCGAGGAACGCCCGCGACCGGCCCGACTGCTCCGACGTGCTCGCGGTGACGGTCCGCAGCACCACGAGGGTCCCGTCGTCGTCGACCTCCGCGCCCGCCTCCCGGGCCCGCTCGAGCGCAGGTGCGTCGTCGGGGACCGCGAGACGTCCCTCGACCGCGGCCGACGGCGCGCCGGTGCGGACGGTGG
The DNA here is from genome assembly GCF_013409875.1 of Cellulomonas oligotrophica. Lineage (GTDB taxonomy): Bacteria > Actinomycetota > Actinomycetes > Actinomycetales > Cellulomonadaceae > Cellulomonas > Cellulomonas oligotrophica. The sequence continues at coordinate 72,769 of NZ_JACCBK010000001.1, read as the reverse complement.
CGGGGTCCGCCCGCCCGCCCAGCAGCAGCGACAGGGCCGTGAGGACCATCGTCTTGCCGGCCCCGGTCTCGCCGGTGAGCACGGTCAGGCCCGGCGCCAGGCGCACCTGGGCGCGTCCGATGACGCCGAGGTCGTCGATCCGGATCTCCTCGATCACCGCTCGCCACCGTCCTCTCGTCCGTCATGCGTCTGCGGGCCGGGGTGGGGCCCGCCGTGCTGCGTCGCGTCGCCGCGCGTCGCGTCGTCGCGTCGTGCGTCGTGGCGCGGGTCGGCTCGAGGTGGGTCGTCCGTGCTGCCGCGCCACCCGACGACCGGCAGGTCGAACTTGTGCACGAGGCGGGTCACGAACGGCGCCGGGTTGAGCCGGGCGAAACGCACCGGCGTCCCGCTGACCTGCACCTCCACCCGAGCGCCGCGCGGCACGGAGAGCTGGCGTCGACCGTCGCACGTCAGGACCGACGCGGACGGGGAACGGTCGACGACCTCGACGGCGAGGGTGCTCGCACGCCCGAGCACGAGCGGCCGCGCGAAGAGCGCGTGCGCCGCGAGCGGCACGAGGATCATCGCGTCCACGTCGGGCCACACCACCGGACCGCCCGCGGAGAAGGCGTGCGCCGTCGAGCCCGTCGAGGACGCCGCCACGACGCCGTCGCAGCCGAACGCGGACAGCGGTCGCCCGTCGACCTCGAGGACGACCTCGATCATGCGGGCGGGGTCCGTCTTCTCCAGCGCGGCCTCGTTGAGCGCCCAGCCGGTGCGGACCGGGCCGTCGGGGTCGATGACGCGCACGTCCAGCGTCGCGCGCTCCTCCACGACGTAGTCGCCGGCGGCCAGGCGCTGGACGGCGGTGCCGACGTCGGCCGGCTCGATCTCGGCGAGGAAGCCGACGTGGCCGAGGTTGACCCCGAGGAGGGGCACGTCGGTCCCGCGCGTCAGCTCGGCGGCGCGCAGCAGCGTCCCGTCCCCCCCGAGCACGATCGCGAGCTCGAAGTCGGGCAGCGGCTCGCGCGGGCCGTCGGGCGACGCCACCACGGCCTCGACACCGGCGGCACGCAGCGCATCGACCACGGTCTCGTACGCCTCCTGCGCCTCGGGGCGCCCGGTGTGACGCACCACCAGCGCACGGCGCGTCACGACCGGCCCGCCCGGGAGACCGTCGCGCGCGCCCGGCGGGGTCGACCGTGCCCGACGTCGCGGCTGCCCTCGCGGGCGGCCGCGACCGCCGCCTCGATCATGCCGGGCACCGGTGACGTGGGCGTGCCGGCGTCGCCGGTCACGTCGGCGGCCGGCGAGGGGCCGGTCGTGACCGGCGGTCCGGGCGCGCGCAGCAGCAGCACGAACTCGACGTTGCCGTGCACGCCGGGCAGCGCGCTGACCTGCACGTCGCGCACGGTCGCGCCACGGGCGGCCGCGTCGGCGCAGACGTCGGCCACCGCCCGGCGCCACAGCTCGGGATCACGCACGACACCCTGCGGCCCGAGCCGCTCCCGTCCGACCTCGAACTGCGGCTTGACCAGCAGCACGAGGTCCGCCCCGGGCGCGCAGACGTCGAGGAGGGCGCCGAGGACCAGACGCAACGAGATGAACGACAGGTCACCCACGACGAGGTCGGGCGCGGGGTCCACGTCACCGGCGCGCAGGGACCGCGCGTTGACGCCCTCGCGGACCTCGACGCGGGCGTCCGCGCGCAGGCGCGGGACCATCTGGTCGTGCCCGACGTCGACGGCCACGACGTGCGCGGCCCCCCGTCGCAGCAGCACGTCCGTGAACCCGCCCGTGCTGGCGCCGACGTCCAGGCACCGCCGGCCCGCCGGGGAGACCCCGTGCGCCACGAACGACTCGAGGGCGACGTCGAGCTTGTGCGCCGCGCGCGAGGCGTACCCGGGGTCCTCGGTGTCGGCGACGACCTCCAGGACCTCCTCCGGGCCGACCGCTGCGGACGGACGACGGGCGGGGGTCGCGGCGACGCGGACCCGCCCCTCGGCGACCAGGCGGGCGGCGTGCGCCCGCGAGCGGGCCAGACCACGACGGACCAGCTCGACGTCCAGGCGGGCGCTCACGCGGACCCGACCGGCGCCGGCGTGCACGTCGGCGGGCGCTGCGCCGACGGCGCGGGCGTCATCCCTCGGCGTCCGCGAGGCGGTCCTGGAGCGCGCCGTGCACGGCCTCGAAGACGCTGAGCTGCTCGCGCAGCGGCAGCTGGTCGACGTCGACGACCGCCAGCAGGGCCTCGTCGACGGCGCTGTCACCCGTGCCCGGGCCGGCCGGTCCTGCCGTCCGGTACGGCTCGGTCGACCCTGCCGTGCTCGTGGGGGCCTCGCTCACGCGCTCCTCCGTCCGTCGTTCGCCTGGGCACGGTCGTCACCGACCGGCCGGTGTGCCGCGACCACGCTACCTGCCCGTCCGGACGTGGGCGGCGCGCCACCCACAGCGCGCCGCGCCGTCATGACGCGGGCACGTCAGGACGCGGGTACGTCAGGACGCGGGTACGTCAGGACGCGGGCAGGTCAGGAACCGTCGCGGGGTCGACCGGGGATCCGGCGTCCGCCGAGGCCCACGCGGCTGCGCACGCGGCACGCACGAGGTCCACCGGGTCCTCGCCGCCGCCGCGGAGCTCGAGACCTCCGTCGACGACGCGCGCCGCCGCACCGCGGCACACCCACCATCCCGCGTCGGGAGCCGGGACCGGGTGCGGCACGAGCAGCGCGAGGAGGTCGGCGCCGATGAGGTGCGGGCGCTCGCCCGGCGCCGCCAGCACGTCGTCGCGTGCGCTCGAGACGCCGGTCAGCACGTGCAGACCGACCATGCCGCCGGAGCGCGCGCCCGCGAGGTCGGTGTCGAGCCGGTCGCCGACGACGAGCGGGCGCTGCGCCCCGGCCCGCTCGACGGCGAGCCGGTACATAGTCGGCGCGGGCTTGCCGGCCGAGGCCGGCTGCACCCCGGTGGCCGCCACGACCGCGCCGACCAGCGACCCGTTGCCCGGGGCGTACCCCCGCGCCGTGGGCAGGCTCAGGTCCAGGTTCGAGGCCACGTGCCACGCCCCCCGCTGGACCGCGTAGGCGGCCTCGGCGAGCTGGGCCCAGCCCAGCTCGGGGGCGAAGCCCTGCACGACGGCGACGGGCTCGTCGTCCGCAGAGGCCACGATCTCGTACCCCTTGGCACGCACCGCGGTCGACAGGCCGGCGCCGCCGACGACGAGCACGCGCTCCCCCGGGGCGACCCGGGTGGCGAGGAGCTCGGCGGCGGCCTGCGCGGCGGTCATCACCTCGTCGCGCGACGTCGGGATGCGCAGCCCCGTGAGCTGCTCGGCCACGGCCTCGGGCTCGCGGGAGGCGTTGTTGGTGACGAACACCAGCCGCATCCCGCGGGCCCGTGCCTCCGCCAGCCCCTCAGCCGCCCCGTCGATGGGCTCGTGCCCCCGGTAGGCCACGCCGTCGAGGTCGACGAGCGCGAGGTCGAACTCCTCCGCGGGCGCCAGCCCGGTCCCGATCAGCCCTGCACCGCTCACGCGTCCCCGTCCTTCGTCTGCTCGTCCGCCGCCGTCGCCTCGTCCGCCGCCGTCGCTTCGTCCGCACCGCTACCGGCCGGCGCGTCCTCCGGCCCGTCCGTGGCCCCGGGCACCGGGTCGCTCGCGTCCTGCTCGTCGTCCTCGTCGGCCGCGGCGTCGAGGTTGCCCTCGTCGGCCGCGGCGTCGAGGTTGCCCTCGTCGAGGGCGTCGAGCGCAGCGCCGTCGTCGAGGTCCGCGTCCTTCGCGACGTCCGCAACGTCGGCGTCCTCGGCGTCCTCGGCGTCCTCGGCGTCCTCGGCGTCCTCGGCGTCCTCGGCGTCCTCGGCGAGGTCGTACACGACGACCTCGTCCTCCTCCTCGGGCAGGACCCCGGCGGCCTCGTCGAGCTGCTCCTCGGTGTAGCGCGCGAGCTCGGCGGCGGCCTCCTCGCCACGCCCTGCCGCCTCCAGCGCAGCGGACCGCGCCTGGGCGACCCGCACCGCGAGCACACCGCGCGCCGCCCGGACCTCGGGGGTCGACAGGACGGCCACCGCCGCCTCCGGCTCGGCGAGGTCGAGGCGGGCGCCGCTGACGACGATCGCCAGCTCGATGCGGGCCTCGGCGTCGAGTGTGGTGGCCTCCGGCTCCTGCGCGAGCGCCAGCGCACGCTCGGGGCGCCCCAGCCCACGCTCGGCGTCGGCCATCACGGCCAGGTGCTCGGAGGACCCGTTGAGGCGGCGGACCGTGCGCAGCTCGCGGAGCGCCTCCGCCCAGCGCCCGGTGCGGTACGCCGCAAGACCGGCGGCCTCGCGCACGACGTCGACACGACCCGCCCGGCGGACCGCGGCCTGCGCGTGCTCGTAGGCGCGCTCGGGGTCGACGTCGAGCAGCCGCCCGACCATGACCAGGTGACGGCCGACCTGCTCCGCGTTGGACTTGCTCAGGGTGCGCAGCGGCCCCCGGGCGGCCCGGTCGAGGTCGGAGAAGGTGACCTCCTCGGGGATCTCCGGCTCCGCCGCGCGCGGACCGTCGTCGTTCGTGGCTCGCGGGCGGTGCGCGCCGGGGTCGCGGTCGCCCCGCGCCCCACCTCGGCCACCGCCGTCGCGAGCGCCGTAGCCACCGTCACGGCGGTCCGTCGCCCCGCGCTCACCGGCTGCAGGACGCGCCGCGCCCCATCGGCCGGGACCCCGCTCGTCGGGCCCGGAGCCCGACGGACGCTCTCCGCGGACGTCCCGGGCAGGGCTCGCCCACCCGCCGCGCGGCTGGGCGCCGGCAGCGCTCCCGCGCGCGTCAGAGGGCCGGTCCGCGGCCCACGGCCGCCGGTCGCTGCCGGACTCCCGGCGGTCGCCGCCGGCCGGCCTGCGGTCCGCCGTGGCCGGTCGGTCGCCCCACGCCGCGGGCCGGTCGGTCGAGGGACGCCGGGCGTCGGCACGCTCCTGCGACGACCAGCCGGTCCCACCACCGGTCGACGGACGCGTCCCGCGGTCCTGCTCCCGGCTCGGGGCCGACCGGTCGAGCCGGCCCTGCGGACGTGCGTCGGAGCGGCCGGTCACGCGGTCAGGCCGCCCACCCGTGGCGCGTGTCGACCGGTCCCAGGCGCCGGACCGTCCGCGCGCGTCGTCTCGACCGCCTGCCGGCGAACGCGTCCCCGGCCGCTCGTCTCCGCCCCGGCGGTCCGCACCGTCGCGCGACCACCCGGCACGGGCTGCCCCGGACGCGGCAGCACCGCGCCCGCGATCCCCCCCGCCGCCGGCAGGGCCCGATCGGGGTGCACCGCCGCGGGTGCCGTCGGCAGGCCGGGACGCCCCGCGGCCCGTGGTCGGACGTCGGTCGCCGCCACGCGTGTCTCCCCACCGGTCGCTGGAGGGACGTCCACCGCCCCGTGCGTCCTGCGGCCGCTCGGACCAGGGACCGCCGCGCGACGGTCGACGGTCGACGGTCCGCTCGCCACGTGCGGCACGCTCGTCGGCCTCGCGCCCGGCGCCCGCACCTCCGCGGGCGGGCCCGTCGGACGACCGGACGCCGCGTCCGCGCGCGTCCCCGCCCCGGTCCTCCCAGGGGCGGGACGTCGTCGGGCGCCGCTCACCCGCGACCGCCCCCCGCGGTGCACGGGAGGGCTGACCCGAGCTGACCCGCGACCCGTCGCCAGCACCGGCCCAGCCGCCACGCTCCGGGCGCGACGGTGACCAGCCCCTCTGAGCCGCACGGGTACCGCCTCCGTCACCACCCCGTCGGTCGCCCGACCACGCGCCGCTGCGAGAACCGGTCGCCCGGTCGTCGTCCGCGCGCCTGTCGGGACGCTGGTCCCCCCGCGCCGCGCGGCCGCGATCGTCCCCTGCGCCCTGCCACCCGCCCGACCCGGATCCCCGCTCGGACCCGCGGACCGGGCCGCGACCCGCGACCCCACGGCCGCCGCCGGGCGCCGAACCCCCACCACGCGACGACCCGCCGGTGCCCGCACGACGCTCCTGCCCGCCGCGGTCGCTCCACGAAGGCGCGGCACCGCGCTCGGCCGGAGCGCTGCCACCGCGGGGGCCGCCGCTCGCACGGTCGTTGCCGCGCGAGCCGCCCGAGGACCGCCCGCCGCCGGCACCGCCCGACGCACGCGTGCCCCACCGGTCTGCCTGGCGCCCCCCGCCACCCGCGCCGTCCGTGCCGCGTGAGCTGTGCGGGCGGTTCCCGCGGTTGTCGTCGCTGTTCATGTGTGCTCCTCGTCCTGCGTCTGCAGCCATGCTCTCATCCGCGCGACCGTGGGGCGCAGAAGCAGGTGCGGTCTGATCCGAACAGGCCCCGACACACGCCACACACGCGCGTCAACCGGCCCAACGCAGAAAGGCCCACCCGCGAACGGGTGGGCCTTCCTGGAAAAATTGTCCGGCGGCGTCCTACTCTCCCACACCCTGGCGGGTGCAGTACCATCGGCGCTGAAGGGCTTAGCTTCCGGGTTCGGAATGGGACCGGGCGTTTCCCCTTCGCTATGACCGCCGTAACACTGTCGAGCTCACCCAGGCAATGAAGCCGTTGGTGACTCGGGAACCGCACAGTGGACGCGTCGCAAAGAATGATGATAGTCAAGTCATCGGCTTATTAGTACCGGTCAGCTACGGCAGTCGTTAGTCCTGCCTTCCACGTCCGGCCTATCAACCCAGTGTTCTGCTGGGAGCCTCTCACCCACAAGGGGCATGGAAACCTCATCTTGAAGCAGGCTTCCCGCTTAGATGCTTTCAGCGGTTATCCCTCCCGAACGTAGCCAACCAGCCGTGCTCCTGGCGGAACAACTGGCACACCAGAGGTTCGTCCGTCCCGGTCCTCTCGTACTAGGGACAGCCCTTCTCAAGTTTCCTGCGCGCGCAGCGGATAGGGACCGAACTGTCTCACGACGTTCTAAACCCAGCTCGCGTACCGCTTTAATGGGCGAACAGCCCAACCCTTGGGACCTACTCCAGCCCCAGGATGCGACGAGCCGACATCGAGGTGCCAAACCATGCCGTCGATATGGACTCTTGGGCAAGATCAGCCTGTTATCCCCGGGGTACCTTTTATCCGTTGAGCGACGGCGCTTCCACAAGCCACCGCCGGATCACTAGTTCCGACTTTCGTCCCTGCTCGACCTGTCAGTCTCACAGTCAAGCTCCCTTGTGCACTTGCACTCGCCACCTGATTGCCAACCAGGCTGAGGGAACCTTTGAGCGCCTCCGTTACATTTTAGGAGGCAACCGCCCCAGTTAAACTACCCACCAGGCACTGTCCCTGATCCGGATCACGGACCGAGGTTAGATATCCAGAGCGACCAGAGTGGTATTTCAACGTTGACTCCACCGACACTGGCGTGCCGGCTTCACAGTCTCCCACCTATCCTACACAAGCCGCACCGAACACCAATACCAAGCTATAGTAAAGGTCCCGGGGTCTTTCCGTCCTGCTGCGCGTAACGAGCATCTTTACTCGTAGTGCAATTTCGCCGAGTTCGCGGTTGAGACAGCGGAGAAGTCGTTACGCCATTCGTGCAGGTCGGAACTTACCCGACAAGGAATTTCGCTACCTTAGGATGGTTATAGTTACCACCGCCGTTTACTGGGGCTTAAATTCTGAGCTTCGCCTTGCGGCTAACCCGTCCTCTTAACCTTCCAGCACCGGGCAGGCGTCAGTCCGTATACATCGTCTTGCGACTTCGCACGGACCTGTGTTTTTAGTAAACAGTCGCTTCTCCCTGGTCTCTGCGGCCATCCACGCTGCCCCGGGCAAGCCGGTTCACGCTTCAGGCCCCCCTTCTCCCGAAGTTACGGGGGCATTTTGCCGAGTTCCTTAACCACGATTCTCTCGATCGCCTTGGTATTCTCTACCTGACCACCTGAGTCGGTTTGGGGTACGGGCGGCTAGAACCTCGCGTCGAGGCTTTTCTTGGCAGCATAGGATCACCCATTTCCCGCATACGCGGTACCCGTCAGTTCTCAGGCATACAAGGTGCGGATTTGCCTACACCTCGCCCTACAACCTTGGACGTGGACTACCATCGCCACGCTGGGCTACCTTCCTGCGTCACCCCTGTTAATACGCTTACCTACTACCGGATCGGGTCCCGTGCTCCCTGGCTCGGTGTCCCCGAAGGAACGATGAACCAGCTCGGACGGTTAGCATCACCGGGCTCGGTATGGGCGGTTCTTCGCCGGTACGGGAATATCAACCCGTTGTCCATCGACTACGCCTGTCGGCCTCGCCTTAGGTCCCGACTTACCCAGGGCGGATTAGCCTGGCCCTGGAACCCTTGGTCATTCGGCGGACGGGTTTCTCACCCGTCATTCGCTACTCATGCCTGCATTCTCACTCGTGTAGGCTCCACCACTGGGTCACCCCGCAGCTTCACTGCCCACACGACGCTCCCCTACCCATCCACACGACTGAACCACGAAGGCTTGTCACGAGTGTGAATGCCACAGCTTCGGCGGTGTGCTTGAGCCCCGCTACATTGTCGGCGCGGAATCACTTGACCAGTGAGCTATTACGCACTCTTTCAAGGGTGGCTGCTTCTAAGCCAACCTCCTGGTTGTCTGTGCAACTCCACATCCTTTCCCACTTAGCACACGCTTAGGGGCCTTAGCTGGTGGTCTGGGCTGTTTCCCTCTCGACTACGGAGCTTATCCCCCGCAGTCTCACTGCCACGCTCTGGCTTACCGGCATTCGGAGTTTGGCTAACGTCAGTAACCTGGTGGGGCCCATCGGCTATCCAGTAGCTCTACCTCCGGCAAGAAACGCGTGACGCTGCACCTAAATGCATTTCGGGGAGAACCAGCTATCACGAAGTTTGATTGGCCTTTCACCCCTAACCACAGGTCATCCCCCAGGTTTTCAACCCTGGTGGGTTCGGGCCTCCACGCGGTCTTACCCGCGCTTCACCCTGCCCATGGCTAGATCACTTCGCTTCGGGTCTAGAGCACGCGACTACAGACGCCCTATTCGGACTCGCTTTCGCTACGGCTTCCCCACACGGGTTAACCTTGCCACGTACCACTAACTCGCAGGCTCATTCTTCAAAAGGCACGCCGTCACCCCTGCTAGGGAGGCTCCGACGGATTGTAGGCACACGGTTTCAGGTACTATTTCACTCCCCTCCCGGGGTACTTTTCACCTTTCCCTCACGGTACTTGTCCGCTATCGGTCACCAGGTAGTATTTAGGCTTACACAGTGGTCTGTGCAGATTCACTCCGGGTTTCTCGGGCCCGGAGCTACTTGGGATCCCCTTCAGGAGACCACGCCATTTCGTCTACGGGGGTACCACCCTCTGTGCCGGGCCTTTCAATGCCCTTCGACTATGACGCGATTTTCTGACTCCTCGCCAACTCGGCAGAGCTGACCGAAAGGTCCCACAACCCCGTACGCGCAACGCCTGCCGGCTATCACACACGCACGGTTTGGCCTGATCCGCTTTCGCTCGCCACTACTCACGGAATATCTCTTCCTGCCGGTACTGAGATGTTTCACTTCCCGGCGTTCCCTCCACTCACCCTATATATTCAGGTGAGGGTCACCGCACATGACTGCGGCGGGGTTTCCCCATTCGGACATCCTCGGATCACGGTTCGTTTGCCAACTCCCCGAGGCTTATCGCAGGCTACTACGTCCTTCTTCGGCTCCTGGTGCCAAGGCATCCACCCTGTGCCCTTATAAACTTGACCACAAAGATCATTCAAAGATGCTCGCGTCCACTGTGCAGTTCTCAAGCAACCACCGGTCACCACCCGACACCCGGCGCCTACCCACCCCCCGAAGGAGACAAGCGGTTCATCCGGACCAGACAGTCCCGACCTGAAAGACACAACCTCAACGGCTGCTCCCTCAGGACCCAACAGCGTGCCAGGCCGACCCCACCAGCAGAACCTCACCTTTCCCTCCCCACCACCCGCACCCCGAAGGACACGAACAGCAGGCGTACTCAGCAGCCCCACCAGCACAAAGCCGGCCGTAGTCGATGTTCCACCCGTGAGCACCACCCCTGACACGAACGGCCAGGGCATGGGCCTGGACAACCACCCGCACCCCACGACAGGGCACGCCAGCTGCCAGATGCTCCTTAGAAAGGAGGTGATCCAGCCGCACCTTCCGGTACGGCTACCTTGTTACGACTTAGTCCTAATCGCCAGTCCCACCTTCGACGGCTCCCCCCACAAGGGTTGGGCCACCGGCTTCGGGTGTTACCGACTTTCATGACTTGACGGGCGGTGTGTACAAGGCCCGGGAACGTATTCACCGCAGCGTTGCTGATCTGCGATTACTAGCGACTCCGACTTCATGGGGTCGAGTTGCAGACCCCAATCCGAACTGAGACCGGCTTTTTGGGATTCGCTCCACCTCGCGGTATCGCAGCCCTTTGTACCGGCCATTGTAGCATGCGTGAAGCCCAAGACATAAGGGGCATGATGATTTGACGTCATCCCCACCTTCCTCCGAGTTGACCCCGGCAGTCTCCCATGAGTCCCCGGCATAACCCGCTGGCAACATGGGACGAGGGTTGCGCTCGTTGCGGGACTTAACCCAACATCTCACGACACGAGCTGACGACAACCATGCACCACCTGTACACCGACCTTGCGGGGCACCCATCTCTGAGTGTTACCGGTGCATGTCAAGCCTTGGTAAGGTTCTTCGCGTTGCATCGAATTAATCCGCATGCTCCGCCGCTTGTGCGGGCCCCCGTCAATTTCTTTGAGTTTTAGCCTTGCGGCCGTACTCCCCAGGCGGGGCACTTAATGCGTTTGCTGCGGCACGGAACTCGTGGAATGAGCCCCACACCTAGTGCCCAACGTTTACGGCATGGACTACCAGGGTATCTAATCCTGTTCGCTCCCCATGCTTTCGCTCCTCAGCGTCAGTTGCGGCCCAGTGACCTGCCTTCGCCATCGGTGTTCCTCCTGATATCTGCGCATTCCACCGCTACACCAGGAATTCCAGTCACCCCTACCGCACTCTAGTCTGCCCGTACCCACTGCAAGCCCCAGGTTGAGCCTGAGGATTTCACAGCAGACGCGACAAACCGCCTACGAGCTCTTTACGCCCAATAATTCCGGACAACGCTTGCGCCCTACGTATTACCGCGGCTGCTGGCACGTAGTTAGCCGGCGCTTCTTCTGCAGGTACCGTCACTTGCGCTTCTTCCCTGCTGAAAGAGGTTTACAACCCGAAGGCCGTCATCCCTCACGCGGCGTCGCTGCATCAGGCTTGCGCCCATTGTGCAATATTCCCCACTGCTGCCTCCCGTAGGAGTCTGGGCCGTGTCTCAGTCCCAGTGTGGCCGGTCGCCCTCTCAGGCCGGCTACCCGTCGTCGCCTTGGTAGGCCATCACCCCACCAACAAGCTGATAGGCCGCGAGCCCATCCCTCACCGATAAATCTTTCCAGACGCTACCGATGCCGGTGCGTCTCATATCCGGTATTAGACCTCGTTTCCAAGGCTTATCCCAGAGTGAAGGGCAGGTTGCTCACGTGTTACTCACCCGTTCGCCACTGATCAGACCAGCAAGCTGGCCGTCACCGTTCGACTTGCATGTGTTAAGCACGCCGCCAGCGTTCGTCCTGAGCCAGAATCAAACTCTCCGTTAATGTCAAACAGCCACCCACCAGGCGAACCCAGCGAGCAACAGACACCACAAAGAAGCCCCAGCCATACAGCCAGGGCCAGAAACTGGCACCTACCTGAGCCACTCACACGGGGGTGCGAGCTGACCCAGATGCGATACCACTATCAATGGCATCGACTACTTGGCACACTGTTGAGTTCTCAAGGAACAGACGCGCATCCACTCAAACCTTGCGGCTCTCACTGGAGGCTTCTCTTCGTTCGTGCTCCACCCTACCAGACCGAATCGCATTCCCGAACCAGGCACTCGCCCGACTCGAAACCGCTCATCCGCCCTTCCGGCGTCGTTCTCAACTCTACACCATTTATTTCCCCGCCCCGGCCTCACAGCCGAACCAGAAAAACAAACCAGCGAGAATCTCGAACAAAAACTACCCCACAACCCGGAACCCACCGAACCACCGAAGCGACCCGACAACCACCGAACTGCGGCCCCGCACACTACACCCCGACGCACACAGCGCCAAGATGACCAACACACGGGAAGGCCCTGCTCCGCGGGACCGACCACCGAAGATCACCTCGGTGTCCGTTCCTCCCTGCCGGGCGGGCTCAGAGAACATTACAGGTGTGTTGCGTGACGTGCAAACGACGACCGGGTGATCGCGGTCACCACGTCGCGGGCTCTCTGCCCCGAGGCTCTCACCTGCGCGATCACCGTCATCGACGGGTGGGGCGACCCCAGGGGCGGGGCCGCCCCACCCCTGGCGCGACGATCAGCCCCCGGCGGGGGCGGCCCCGGCGGGGGCTGCGTGGGTGTCGACGACCGCCAGCGTGCGCTTGCCGCGACGCAGGAGGGCCCATCGGCCGTGCAGGAGGTCGTCGGCGCCCAGCGTCGCGTCCTCCGCACTCACCCTCACGTTGTTCAGCGACGCACCGCCCTCCGCCACGGCGCGTCGGGCGGCACCCTTGGACGCCACCACGCCGGACGCGGCGAGCAGGTCCACGACGAGGTCGCCCGGGCGCCCCGGCGCGGTCGGGAGCTCGGAGACCGCCGCCGCGAACGTCGACGGGTCCAGGTCGGCCAGCGACCCGCGGCCGAACAGCGCCTGGCTCGCCGCCACCACCGCGTCAGCTGCAGCGGTGCCGTGCACCAGCGACGTGACGTCGTGCGCCAGCGCGCGCTGCGCCTCGCGTGCCGCGGGGCGCGCCTGCACCGCGGCCTCCAGGTCGGCGATCTCCTCGCGCGAGCGGAACGTGAACACCTTGAGGTAGCGCACCACGTCCGCGTCGTCGGCGTTGAGCCAGAACTGGAAGAACGCGTAGGGCGTGGTCAGCTCGGGGTCGAGCCAGACCGTGCCCGTCTCGGTCTTGCCGAACTTCGTGCCGTCGGCCTTGGTGATCAGCGGCGTGGTCAGCGCGTGCACCGCCCGGCCCTCGACCTTGCGGACCAGCTCCACGCCCGAGAGCAGGTTCCCCCACTGGTCGTTGCCGCCCGTCTGCAGGCGCACGCCGTGCCGGCGGTTCAGCTCGAGGAAGTCCATGCCCTGCAGGATCTGGTAGCTGAACTCCGTGAAGCTGATCCCCTGCTCGCTGTGCAGCCGCCGCGCGACGGTGTCCTTGGCGAGCATCGTGCCCAGGCGGTAGTGCTTGCCGACGTCGCGCAGGAAGTCGATCGCCGACAGTCCCGCCGTCCAGTCGAGGTTGTTCACCATCGTCGCGGCGTTCGGCCCGTCGAAGCGCAGCAGCGGGGCGATCTGCGCGCGGATGCGCTCGACCCAGCCCGCCACCACGTCGGGCGCGTTCAGGGTCCGCTCCCCCGCCATCTTCGGGTCGCCGATGAGGCCGGTCGCGCCGCCGACGAGGGCGAACGGGCGGTGGCCCGCGTCCTGCAGCCGGCGCACCGTGAGGATCTGGACGAGGTTGCCGATGTGCAGGCTCGGCGCGGTGGGGTCGAAGCCGCAGTACAGCGGCACCGGGCCGGCCGCGAGGTCCGCGCGCAGCGCGTCGAGGTCGGTGTGCTGGGACAGCAGGCCGCGCCAGGCCAGCTCGTCGAGGACGTCGGTCACGTGGGTGCTCCCGGGGGGACGTGCGCGGCCGTGCGGCCGGCGCGAGGAGGTGGGCGGCGTCGCGAGGCCGCTCGGGCAGGGTGGACGGGCGCGCGCACCCGTCAGGCCGACGCCGTCGCCCCGCGCGGGGCGTCTGCCGACGTCGGCGAGCGATAGCCGGGGCGGAACGCGGACACCGTGCGCTCACCGGTGAACCACAGCCGCCACGGGTACGTCGCCACGTCGCCGCCCGCACCCGAGACACCGACGCGGGCGCCGCTCACCACGGGCGGCAGGACCGTGTCGGTCTCGCGCAGGTGCACGACGACCGCGCCGCCCGGCTCGGTCACGTCCTGACCGTTCGCGGCGACGTCGAGGCCGAGGCACACCGCCAGCCGGGCCGGTCCGCGGGCCAGCTGGCGCTCGTTGTCCACCGTGCCGGCACGGGCCCGGCGCTCCCAGGCCAGGTCCTTGCCCTCGACGACCTCGCCCGCCCGCAGCAGCACGGCCGACGCCGAGCCGGCGGGCTGCGTCACCACGTTCACGCAGTGGTGCAGGCCGAGGTGCCGGTAGACGTACAGGCGCCCGGGCTCGGCGAACATCGCCGCGTTGCGTGCGTTGCGGCCCCGGAACGCGTGGGAGGCCGGGTCGTCGTCGCCGCCGTACGCCTCGACCTCGGTCAGGCGCACCGTCACCGTGCCGTCCGGCCCGTGCGCGGACACGAAGGCCCCGAGCAGGTCACGGGCGACGGTCAGGACGTCGCGGGAGAACCACGTGCGCGCAGGGACACGCCCGACGCCGGGGGCCGCGGCGTCGTCGCCTGCGGGCTCGGGCTGCACGGCGTTCACCCGGCCATCATGCCAAACGCGTCCAGCACGACGTCGCAGCGCCCCCGCGTGCCCTGCGCGGCGAAGTGCGCCTGCTCGTCGCGCATCCACGTGCGCCAGTGCGGCTCGGCCGCCGCGCCGTCGCGCGCGAGCCCGCGGGCCAGGCGCACGGCCGGCGGGGCCTCGACCCACAGGCGCAGCGACGTCAGCGGGTCGACCGCGCGCGGGCAGGAGCCGCAGCCCTCGAGCACGAGGACGTCGACGGGCGGGACGTCGACCCAGCCGTCGAAGCGCGCGAGCCCCCAGTCGTACCGCTGGAAGCGCCCGGCCCAGCCCCGGCGCAGGGGGTCGGCGACCTGGGTGCGGACCCGCGGCCACAGGGTCGGCTCGAAGCCGTCCCACCCGGCGTACAGGTCGTCCATGTGCACGACCGCCGCCGAGCGGCCCGCCTCGGCGGCCGCCGCGACGAGACGGGCCGCCGTGGTCGTCTTCCCCGAGCCGGCCGGACCGTCCACCGTGACGAGCCGGACGCGTCCGAGCCGGGCCGGCCCGTCCAGGAGCCCGGCCACCAGCTGCGCGGCGACGGCCGACGCCGACCCGTCGCCGGGGTCCGCACCGCCCGCCGCAGCCGGAGCCTGGTCCAGGGTCATCGCGCCGGTCCGTGCCCGTGCCGCGAGGTCAGGCCGTCCGGGTCGCGCGCAGCTGCGCGGCCCGGGCGCGGGCACGTGCCAGCTGCTCGGCCACACGCACCGGGGCCGTGCCGCCGTGCGCGGACCGCGAGGCCAGCGAGCCCTCGACCGTCAGGACGGCGCGCACCGCAGGGGTCAGGTGCGGGGAGATCGCCACCAGCTGCTCGTCCGTCAGGTCCCACAGCTCGAGGGGCGGCTCGTGCTCCTCGCACGCGCGCACGCACGCACCGGCCACCTCGTGGGCGACGCGGAACGGCACACCCTCGCGGACCAGCCACTCCGCGACGTCCGTCGCCAGGGAGAACCCCTGCGGCGCCAGGGCGGCCATGCGGTCGGTGTCGAACGTCAGGGTCGCGACCATCCCGGCGAAGGCGGGCAGCAGGACCGTGAGCTGGTCGACCTGGTCGAAGACCGGCTCCTTGTCCTCCTGCAGGTCGCGGTTGTACGCGAGCGGCAGGCCCTTGAGCGTGGCCAGCAGGCCCGTGAGGTCGCCGATGAGCCGGCCGGCCTTGCCGCGGGCAAGCTCGGCGACGTCCGGGTTCTTCTTCTGCGGCATGATGCTCGACCCCGTGGAGTACGCGTCGTGCAGCCGCACGAAGCCGAACTCCTTGGTCGCCCACAGCACGACCTCCTCGGCCAGCCGCGAGAGGTCGACCCCGACCATCGCCGCGACGAACGCGAACTCCGCGACCACGTCGCGGGCGGCCGTGCCGTCGATCGAGTTCTCTACCGGGCCGTCGAAACCGAGCTCGGCGGCCACCGCGGCCGGGTCCAGGCCCAGCGACGAGCCCGCCAGCGCGCCCGAGCCGTACGGCGACACCGCGGCGCGGCGGTCCCAGTCGGCCCAGCGCTCGACGTCGCGCAGCAGGGGCCACGCGTGCGCGAGCAGGTGGTGGGCGAGCAGGACCGGCTGGGCGTGCTGCAGGTGGGTGCGGCCGGGGACCGGGGCGTCGCCCGCAGCCTCTGCCTGGGCGACCAGGGCGTCGACGACGTCGAGCACCATCGCCGACAGCACGCGCGCCTGCCGGCGCAGGTACATGCGCACCAGCGTGGCGATCTGGTCGTTGCGCGAGCGTCCCGCCCGCAGCTTGCCGCCGAGGTCGACGCCCGCGCGCTCGAGCAGCCCGCGCTCGAGGGCGGTGTGCACGTCCTCGTCGTCCGGGGTGGGACCGAACGCGCCCGACGCCACGTCGGCCCGCAGCCGCTCGAGCGCGTCGACCATGCGCGTGACCTCGTCGTCGGTCAGCAGACCGGCCGCGTGCAGCACGTGCGCGTGCGCGACCGAGCCGCTGACGTCGTCGTCCGCCAGCCGCCAGTCGAAGTGCGTCGACCGGGACAGGTCCGCCAGGGCCGCGGCGGGGCCGGACGCGAAGCGCCCGCCCCACAGGGCCAGAGGGCCGCCCGTCGCACCGTCGGCGCCTGCCGCGCCCTGCTCCCCCGCCGCGGTCACGTCAGGCGCCCGTCAGGCCGCCGGCCGGGCCCAGGTCGGGGGCGTTGCCGAAGGTCACGTCGCGGGCGGCGGCCAGCTTCGAGCTCAGGCCGTAGATCTCGATGAAGCCGCGCGCGGCCGACTGGTCGAACGTGTCGCCCGTGTCGTACGTCGCGAGGTTGAAGTCGTACAGGCTCGCGTCCGAGCGGCGGCCGGTGACGGTCGCCCGCCCGCCGTGCAGCACGAGACGCACGTCGCCGGAGACGTAGCGCTGGGTGTCCTCGACGAACACGTCGAGGGAGCGCTTGAGCGGGCTGAACCACTGGCCGTCGTAGACCAGCTCGGTCCAGCGCTGCTCGACCTGGCGCTTGAACCGCGCCTGCTCGCGCTCGACGGTGACGTTCTCGAGCTCCTGGTGCGCGGCGATCAGGGCGATCGCGCCGGGAGCCTCGTAGACCTCGCGGGACTTGATGCCGACGAGGCGGTCCTCGACGATGTCGATGCGGCCGACGCCCTGGGCGCCGGCGCGCCGGTTCATCTCCTGGATCGCCTGCAGCGGCGTCACGGCCACGCCGTCGAGCGCCACGGGCACGCCCTGCTCGAACGTGACGACGACCTCGTCGGCGACCGGCGGGAACGTCGGGTCGTCCGTGTACGTGTAGACGTCCTTGGTCGGGCCGTTCCAGATGTCCTCGAGGAAGCCGGTCTCGACCGCGCGGCCCCACACGTTCTGGTCGATCGAGAACGGGTTGTGCTTCGTCGTGGCGATGGGCAGCCGGTGCTTCTCGGCGTACTCGATCGCCTTGTCGCGGGTCAGCGCGAGGTCGCGCACGGGCGCCAGGCACTTCAGGTCGGGCGCGAGGGAGGTGATGCCGACCTCGAACCGCACCTGGTCGTTGCCCTTGCCGGTGCAGCCGTGCGCGACGGTCGTCGCGCCGAACTGGCGGGCGGCGCGCACGAGGTGCTTGACGATGACCGGACGCGACAGCGCCGAGACGAGCGGGTACCGGTCGAGGTACAGCCCGTTGGCCTTGAGGGCGGGCATGCAGTACTCGGTCGCGAACTCGTCGCGCGCGTCGGCCACGTAGGCCTCGACGGCGCCGCAGTCGAGCGCGCGGCGGCGGATGACCTCGAGGTCCTCCCCGCCCTGGCCGACGTCGACCGCCACGGCGATCACCTCGGCACCGGTGGCCTCGGCGATCCAGCCGATGGCCACCGAGGTGTCCAGACCGCCGGAGTAGGCGAGGACGACGCGTTCGGTCATGTCAGGGTGCTCCTTCTCGAGATCTGCATGCATGAACATACATCCTCATGCGGAGATATGCACAACCGGTCAGCCCTCGCCGGCGAGCGCGAGGAAGCGGTCCGCGACCGCGTCGCCGCCGTCCGGCGCGCGGCAGATCACCAGGACCGTGTCGTCGCCGGCGATCGTGCCGAGGACCTGCGGGAGGATCGAGTGGTCGATGGCCGACGCGAGGAACTGCGCGGCCCCGGGCGGGGTGCGCAGCACGACGAGGTTGCCCGAGGCCTCGGCCGTCACGAGCAGCTCGGCGCACAGGCGGGCCAGGCGGGCCGCGAGCTGCTCGGGGTCGGACGTCGTGGGCGTGCGGTCGCCGCCCTCCCCCGGCACGGCGTACGCGAGGGCTCCGGCCGGGGTGCGGATCTTCACCGCGCGCAGCTCCACGAGGTCGCGGCTGAGCGTGGCCTGCGTGACGTTGACGCCCTCCTCGGCGAGGAGGTCGGCGAGCTCGCCCTGGGAGTGCACCGCGCCGCGGTGCAGCAGCGCACGGATCAGCGCGTGGCGGGCCGCCTTGGTCGACGGGACCGCGCCCGTCCCGGTGGTCATCGTCGCTCCAGCAGGAACGACAGCAGCGCCTTCTGGGCGTGCAGGCGGTTCTCTGCCTCGTCCCAGACGACCGACTGCGGGCCGTCGAGGACCTCGGCGGTGATCTCCTTGCCGCGGTACGCGGGCAGGCAGTGCAGGACCAGGGCGTCCGGGGCCGCCAGCGCCAGGGCCGCGGCGTCGAGGCGGAACGGGACGAGCTGCGCCTCCCGCTCGGGCCCGACGTCCTCCTGACCCATCGAGACCCACGTGTCCGTGGCCACGACGTCCGCGCCGGCGACGGCCCCGGCCAGGTCGTGCACGACGCGGACCGAGCCGCCGGTCGTCGCCGCGACCTCGGCCGCGCGCGTCACGACCGCCGGGTCGGGTGCCGCGCCGACCGGGCAGCCCACGCGCACGTGCAGGCCCGCCGTGGCACCGCCGAGCAGGTACGAGTGGGCCATGTTGTTGGCGCCGTCGCCGACGAAGGCCAGCGTGGTGCCCGCGAGCGCGGCGACGCCCCCGCGGTGCTGGGCGACCGTGGTGAGGTCGGCGAGGACCTGGCACGGGTGGAAGTCGTCCGTGAGCGCGTTGACGACGGGGACGCCCGCGTGGGCGGCCATCTCCTCGATGCGCGCCTGCGCGTGGGTGCGCCACACCACCGCTGCCGCCTGCCGCCCGAGGACCCGGGCGGTGTCGGCGACGGACTCGCGCACGCCGATGCGGGCCAGGGTGCCGTCCACCGTGAGCGGGAACCCGCCGAGCTCGGCGATGCCCGTCGCGAAGCTCACCTGGGTGCGCAGGGTCGGCTTGTCGAAGATCACCGCGACGGCCCGCGGCCCGGCCAGGGGCGTCCGGATGAAGCGGTCGTCGCGGAACGCCAGGGCGAGCTCGAGGACCTCCCGCTGCTCGGCCGGGCTCAGGTCGTCGTCGCGCAGGAAGTGGCGGGTCATCGGGTCTCCTCGGGCACGGCGAGGTCCGCGGGCAGGGCCGCGACCAGGTCGACGAACGGCTGGACCTGCTCGTCGGTGAGGACGTAGGGCGGGGCCAGGCGCAGCGTGGTCGGGGTGCACGGGTTGACGATCGTGCCGGCGTCCAGGGCGCGGGCCGCGACCACGGCGGCGACCGGGGCGGTCAGCTCGACGGCGACGAGCAGCCCCTCGCCGCGCACCTCACGGACCAGGGGGCTCCCCGTGGTGCGCAGACGCTCCCGCAGGCGTGCGCCGAGGTCGCGCACGTGGGCGAGCAGACCGTCCCGCTCCACGACGCCGATCGTCGCCAGCGCGGCCGCGGCGGCGACGGGGTTGCCGCCGAACGTGGTGCCGTGCTGGCCCCGGCCCAGCAGGCCCGCGACGTGCGGGCCGAAGGCGATGAGGGCACCGACGGGGAAGCCGCCGCCGAGGCCCTTCGCGACCGTGACGGCGTCGGGGACGACCCCGCCACCCAGGTGCGGGTGGTGGTGGGCGAACCAGCGTCCGGTGCGCCCCATGCCCGTCTGGACCTCGTCCAGCACCAGCAGGGCGCCGTGCTCGTGCGTGAGCTCGCGGGCCAGGGCGAGCCACCCCGGGGGGAGCGGGCGCACGCCGGCCTCGCCCTGGATCGGCTCGACGACGAGCGCCGCGACCTGGTCGCCGTCGGTGGCGAACGCCGCCCGCAGCGCGTCGGCGTCGCCGAACGGCAGGAACTCCACCCCGGCGGGCAGCGGCTCGAACGGCTCCCGGTACGCGGCCTTGTGCGTCAGGGCGAGCGCACCCATCGTGCGGCCGTGGAACGACCCCTCCAGCGCCAGGACCCGGGGCCGGGCGCCGGCGGAGTGGCGGCGGGCGAGCTTGAAGGCCGCCTCGTTGGCCTCGGTGCCCGAGTTGGTGAAGAACACCCGCGAGCCCGTGGGCGCCTGGGCGAGCTCCACGAGACGCTCGGCCAGCGTGATCTGGGTCGGGCTGGCGAAGAAGTTCGAGACGTGGCCCAGGGTGCCGAGCTGGGCGCTGACCGCGGCCGTCAGCGTCGGGTGCGCGTGCCCGAGGGAGTTGACCGCGATCCCGCCGAGCAGGTCGAGGTAGCGGCGGCCGTCGGCGTCCCAGACGTACGGGCCCTCGCCGCGCACGAGGACACGCTGCGGGGGGCCGAAGGTGTCCATGACCGCGTGCGTGTAGCGGTCGGTCCACTGCGCCACGGACCCGTCGGCGGGCGGCAGCGGGAGGGCCTCGTCCGGGCCGGGGCCGCGGTGCCGGGCCAGGTGGCCGCCCGCCTCCGCCGGGGCGTGCCCGCCGCCGGTGGGCGGGTCGGTCGGCGGCGTGGCCTCGTGCGGGGCGTCGGGTGTTCCCGTCGTCGTCATCTCAGGCTCCCGGGGCGGGCCGCGGGGCCACCGCGGGGACGGGTGTGGTGAAGGGGGCGTCGGCGGGCTCGACGTCGGGCAGGACCATCGTGCCGATGCCGTCGGACGTGAACACCTCGACGAGGACCGAGTGGGGCGCCCGGCCGTCGATGACGTGGGCACGGGGCACGCCGCCCTCGACGGCGCGCCAGCAGGCCTCCATCTTCGGGCGCATCCCGGCGTCCAGGCGCGGGAGCAGCTCGGCGAGCGTCGACGCGCGGATGCGCCGGACCAGCGACGACCGGTCGGGCCAGTCGGTGTACAGGCCCTCCACGTCCGTGAGGACGATGAGCTTGCGCGCGCCGAGCGCGACCGCGAGCGCGGCGGCCGCGGTGTCCGCGTTGACGTTCAGCACCTGGGTGGGGTCGTCGACGTCGGGGGCGACCGTGGAGACGACGGGGATGCGCCGGGAGTCGAGCAGGTCGAGGACCGCGCCGGGATTGACGTGCACGACGTCGCCGACGAGGCCGACATCGACCTCCTGGCCGTCGACCACCGCGCTGCGCCGGCGCGCCTGGAACAGGCCGCCGTCCTCCCCCGACAGGCCCACCGCGTGCGGGCCGTGCGCGTTGAGCAGGCCCACCAGCTCGCGCGACACCTGACCGGTCAGCACCATGCGGACGACGTCCATCGCCTCGGGCGTCGTCACGCGCAGCCCGCCGCGGAACTCGCTGGCGATGTCGAGGCGGTCGAGCATCGCGTTGATCTGCGGGCCGCCGCCGTGCACGACGACCGGGCGCAGGCCGACCTGGCGCAGGAACACCATGTCCTCGGCGAAGGCCCGCTTGAGGTCGTCGTCGATCATGGCGTTGCCGCCGTACTTGACGACGACGAGCGCGCCGGAGAACTTCTGCAGCCAGGGCAGCGCCTCGACGAGCACCTCGGCCTTCTGGTCGGGGCGCAGGTCGGTGCGGGTGTCGAAGACGAAGTCGTCGCGCACCGCGGCGGTCGTCGGGTCGGGCTCGCTCATGTGGAGTACGCGCTGTTCTCGTGGACGTAGTCGTGCGTGAGGTCGTTGGTCCAGACGGTGGCCGCCGCGTCGCCGGCGTGCAGGTCGACGACGACGTGCACCTCGCGGGCCGCGGCCAGGTCGAGCTGCGCCGGGTCCTCGTGCGCACCGCCCGCGCGGCAGATCTGCAGGCCGTTGATCGTGACGTCGAGCGCGGCGGGGTCGTACGGCGCGACGTGCTCCGGGACGGTGCCGACCTGGGCGATGATCCGGCCCCAGTTGGGGTCGTTGCCGAACATCGCGGCCTTGAACAGGTTGGACCGGGTCACCGCGCGGGCGACGGCGACCGCCGCGTCCTGCGTGGTCGCACCCTGCACGTGCACCGCGATGTCGTGCGACGCGCCCTCGGCGTCGGCGACGAGCTGGCGGGCGAGCGACGCGCAGACGCGCAGGACCGCGTCGGCGAAGACGTCCGCGGCAGGCGCGACGCCGCTCGCGCCGGACGCCAGGAGGGTCACCGTGTCGGACGTCGACATGCAGCCGTCGGAGTCGACGCGGTCGAACGTGACGGCCGTGGCGGCCCGCAGCGCGGCGTCCGCGGTGGCGGCGTCGACGTCGGCGTCGGTCGTGACGACGCTGAGCATCGTGGCCATCGCCGGGGCGAGCATGCCCGCACCCTTGGCCATGCCGCCCACGACGAACGACCCGTCTGCGGTCTCGACGCGCACGTGCGCCGTCTTCGGCACGCTGTCCGTGGTCATGATGGCGGTCGCGGCGTCGGGCCCGGCACCGTCGGTGAGCGCCTCGACGGCGGGGCCGATGCCGGCGAAGAGCCGCTCGCTGGCGAGCGGGACACCGATGAGGCCGGTCGAGCACACGACGACGTCGCCGGCCGAGACGCCGAGCCCGGCCGCGACCTTCTCGGCCGTGGCGTGGGCGTCCTGGAAGCCGCGCGGGCCGGTGGCGACGTTCGCCCCGCCGGAGTTGAGGACGACGGCGGCCACGACGCCGTCGCGCACGACCTGCCGGGACCAGGTGACCGGTGCGCCGACCACGCGGTTGGTGGTGAACACCGCGGCACCGACCTGGCGGGGACCGTCGTTGACGACGAGCGCGAGGTCGGGCGAGCCGGAGGCCTTCAGACCGGCGGTGACGCCGGCCGCGCGGAAGCCGGCGGCGGCCGTCACCCCCGGCGACGTGCCGGGGGACGTGCCGTCGAGGGCGGGGCCGAGGTGGTCGGTCACGGGGCGACTCCGTTCCGGGGGAGGCCGAGGGTCTCCGGCAGGCCGAGGGCGAGGTTGAGGGACTGCACGGCGCCGCCGGCGGTGCCCTTGACCAGGTTGTCGATCGCGGTGACGGTGACCACGCGGCGGGCGCGGGCGTCGTACGCGACCTGGACGAGCGCGGTGTTGGCACCCGCGGTGGACGCCGTGGTGGGCCAGGCACCCTCGGGCAGCACGTGCACGAACGGCTCGTCGGCGTAGGCGGCGGTCCACGTCTCGCGCAGCACCGCGGGGTCGACGTCCGGGGCGAGCCGTGCGGTGGCGGTCGCGAGGATGCCGCGGGAGAGCGGCACCAGGACCGGCGTGAAGGACGTGCGGACCTCCGACGCACCCGCGCTGCGCAGGTTCTGGGCGATCTCGGGCACGTGCCGGTGGGTGCCGCCGACCGCGTACGGGACCGCCGCGCCGAGGGCCTCGGACGCGAGCAGGTGCGGCTTGAGCGCCTTGCCGGCCCCGGAGTACCCGACCGCGAGGACGGCCACGAGGTCGGTCGTGTCGAGCAGGCCCGCGGCGACGCCGGGCTGCAGGCCGAGCGTCACGGCCGTGACGTTGCACCCGGGGACCGCGATCCGCCGCGCGCCGGCGAGCCGCTCGCGCTGGCGGCCGCCGCCCGCACCGACCGCGAGCTCGGGCAGCCCGTACGTCCAGGTGCCCGCGTGCGGGCTGCCGTAGTACGCCTCCCAGTCGGCGGCGTCGACCAGCCGGTGGTCGGCACCGAGGTCCAGGACCACCGGGTCCTCGCCGAGCGCCTCGAGCTCGGCCGCGACCCGCCCGCTCGCA
The DNA here is from genome assembly GCF_013409875.1 of Cellulomonas oligotrophica. Taxonomy (GTDB): domain Bacteria; phylum Actinomycetota; class Actinomycetes; order Actinomycetales; family Cellulomonadaceae; genus Cellulomonas; species Cellulomonas oligotrophica. Next base: position 49,010 of record NZ_JACCBK010000001.1, on the reverse strand, counting down.
CCGTGCGGCAGCGCCAGGACGACCACGTCGTGCCCCGCGAGCGCCTGCGCGGTCGTCGGCTCCAGGACCCGGTCGGCCAGGTCGAGCAGGTGGGGGTGGTGGGCACCCAGCGGCGTGCCGGCGCTCGAGTGCGCGGTGAGGGTGCCGATGCGGGCCTGCGGGTGGTCGAGCAGGAGCCGCAGGACCTCACCACCGGCGTACCCGCTGGCCCCGGCGACCGCCACGCTGAACGTCATGTGCATGAACATACAGTCGAGTGCAGACAAATACCAACGGCTCGGCGGGAACAGGCTCCCGCCGCCGACGGTTGCGGCCAGCGTGCGAGCCGTCACCGCCGCCCGCCCCGGCGGGCCCGAGGTCCTCCGGGTCGTCGACGTGCCCGAGCCCGAGCCCGCACCCGGGCAGGTCGTCGTGCGCGTCGCCGCGGCGGGCGTCAACTTCATCGACACCTACCGGCGCAGCGGCACCTACCGTATGCCGTTCCCCCACGTCGTGGGCTCGGAGGGCGCCGGCCGCGTCGTCGCCGTCGGGGCCGGCGTCACGAGCGCCGCCGTCGGGGACCGCGTCGCGTGGGCGTCCGCACCGGGCTCGTGCGCCGAGCTCGTCGCCGTGGCCGCCGACGACCTGATCGCCGTGCCCGACGCCGTCGACGACCGCACCGCCGCCGCCCTGCCGCTGCAGGGCCTGACCGCGCACTACCTCGCGACGTCGACCTTCCCGCTCGCGCCCGGGCACGACGTGCTGCTGCACGCCGCGGCCGGCGGCGTCGGGCTGCTGCTCACGCAGCTGGCCGCCGCCCGCGGCGCGCGCGTCGTCGCCACCGTCGGGTCCGCCGCCAAGGAGGAGCTCGCGCGCGCCGCCGGGGCCGCCGACGTCGTGCGGTACCGCGAGCTCGACGACCTGGGCACCCAGCTGCCCGAGCGCGTGCGCGCGCTCACCGGCGGACGCGGCGTCGACGTCGTGTACGACGGGGTCGGCCGGGACACCTTCGACGCCTCGCTCGCCTCGCTGGCCCGCCGCGGCACGCTCGTGCTGTTCGGCGCGTCCTCCGGTCCCGTCCCGCCGGTGGACCTGCAGCGCCTCAACACCGGCGGCTCGCTGTTCGTGACCCGCCCCACCCTCGCCGACCACACCGCCACGTGCGCCGAGCTGGACCAGCGGGCCCGCGAGCTGCTCGACGCCGTCGTCTCCGGGGCTCTGCACGTGCGCGTCGGCGCGACGTACCCCCTGGCCGACGCGGCCGAAGCCCACCGCGCGCTCGAGTCGCGCAGCACCACCGGAAAGGTCCTCCTCCTCCCGTGACCACGCTCACCTCCCCCACGTTCGCCGCCCCGCCGCGCACCGTCACCGTCGAGATCTGGTCCGACGTCGCGTGCCCGTGGTGCTACATCGGCAAGCGCCGCTTCGCCACGGCCCTGGCCGGGTTCGAGCACCGCGCCCACGTCGAGGTCGTCTGGCGCTCGTACCAGCTGTCCCCCGGCACACCCGCCGGGCCCGGACGCCCCGAGATCGACGCGCTCGTCGAGATGAAGGGCCTGCCGCGCGACCAGGTCGAGCAGATGTTCGCGCACGTGACCGACGTCGCCGCCGGCGACGGGCTCCGGTACGACTTCGCCCGCACGCTCGCGTTCAACACCTTCGACGCGCACCGTCTGCTGCACCTGGCCGCGCGCGTCGGCGGCGCCGCGCTCGCCGAGGCGACGACGGAGGCGCTGTTCTCCGCGCACTTCGAGCAGGGCGTCGACCTGGGCGCCGAGGGGGCCCTCGTGGCGATCGCCGCCGGGGCCGGGTTCGGGTCGCACGGCTGGGACGACGCGCAGGTCGCCGACGCGCTCGCGTCCGACGCCGAGGCCGACGCCGTGCGCGCCGACCTGCGCACCGCGCGCGAGCTCGGCGTCACGGGTGTGCCGTTCTTCGTCGTCGACCGCCGCTACGCCGTCTCGGGCGCTCAGCCCGCCGAGGTCCTCGCCCGGCTCCTCGACGCGGGCTGGCGCGAGGCCAACCCCCTCGTCCCGGCCGCGGGCGCCGACGCCTGCACCGACGACGGCTGCTGACGGGACAGCGCGGGGCGCCCCGGCGTCAGCGCGCGGCGCGCAGGACCGCCTCGCGCTCGCCGTCGCTGAGCACCCCGGCGAACGGGGCGTGGCCGCGCATCTCCCGGGCCCGCTGCGTCGGTGACGTCAGGAGCGTCAGCACGGCGTCGAGCGGCCCGTCGAGAGCCTTCTCCCACCCGGCGAGCACCCGCGCGGCCTGCCCGCGCGGGTGCCGCTCCTGCAGCGCACGGAGGTTGTCGCGCGCCAGCTCCAGCGTCGGGCCCGGGTAGACCGCGAGCTTGCCCGCGACCGCGACCGCGAGGAGCCACGTGCGGCGCTGCTCGGCCGACATGCGGGCCGAGCCCCACCGCACCCGCTCGACCTCCGCGCGGCGGATCCGCCGGTGCGAGCCCGTCGTGACGTACTCCAGGTCCCCCCGGTCGCACAGGTCGACGACGTGCTGACGGGAGACGCCCAGGAGCTTGGCGACCTCGCCGGTGGTGAGGAGGGTGTCCTCCTCGGTCATCAGCTCGTCCGAGACACCCGTGCGCACCCCTGCACCGTACTCGACGCCAGCACCACCACCAGCCGGGCCCTCCTGGTGTCTGTGGCGTCTGCTGCACGGCGTCCGGGGCGCACGGCCTCCTCACCCGGCCGTCACGGGCACGGCGGACCGGAGGTCGACCTCCCCGTGCGCCGCCCGGACGGCGACCTGGTCGAAGAACGCCACCTCGTGCTCGCACGACGTCACGAACGCCGCGAGCATCCGTGCCCGCTCCCCCGCACCGACCTCCCGCGCCGCCTCGTCCGTCAGCCGACGGGCCTCGTCCGCGAGCGCCGCGAAGCCCGGGTCGCCGTAGGTGCCGACCCAGTCGCCGAACGGGTGGGCCGCCAGGTCGCCCGCACGCGCCAGGATGCGCGCGCCGACGTCCGCGTACAGCCAGTAGCACGGCAGCACCGCGGCCAGCACCTGCGCGTAGGAGCCGTGCGCACCGACCGCCGCGAGGTGGTCGACGTACGCGCGCGTCACCACCGACGCGCCGGACCGGTGCACGCGGTCCGACCGGCCCAGCCGGTCCCTGTGCAGCTGCGCCTCGACGTCGAGGCACCCGGCGGCCCCCCGCGCGAAGAACGCCTGCGCGACCGGGTCGGGCGCCAGCTCGCTCGCGCGCGCCAGCACCCGGGCGTACACGCCGAGGTACAGGGCGTCCTGGTGCAGGTAGGCCTCGAACGCGTCCGTCGGGAGCGTCCCGTCGGCGAGCGCCCGCACGAACGGCAGCGCGTCGCACGCCGCCCGCAGGTCCGCCACCGCGTCCCACGCCTCCACGCTGAAGGCTCGGGCCCCCAGGGTCGGCACGTGGTGCAGGTGGTCGACGGGGCCACGGCCCGAGCCGACCTGCAGCGCCTCCCCCGCCGCGATCGCCCCCGTCAGCCACTCCTTGGCGTCGCGGGCGGCGCTCACCCAGTCCGGGCGTCGGGGGCGCAGGGCCGCGACCGCCGCCGACAACGAGCACCCCGTCCCGTGCGTGCTCGTCGTGCTCACCCGGACCGCCTCGAGCTCGACGACCGTGCGCGCGTCGACCACGGCGTCCGGGCTGACGTCGTCGTCGAGGTGACCGCCCTTGAGCAGCACCGTCACGCCCGCGGACCGGGCGAGCCGGCGCGCCTGGTCCACGGCCGCGGCCCACGACGGCGCGCGCCGCTCGTCGAGCAGCACGCCGAGCTCGGGCAGGTTGGGCGTGACCAGGTCCGCCCGGGCGACGAGCGCGCGCACCGCCTGCTCGGCCCCCGCGTCCAGGAGCCGGTCGCCGCTGGTCGCGACCATCACCGGGTCCAGGACCACGACGGGCGGGCGCGTGCGGCGCAGCCACGCGGCGACCTCCTCGACGACGTCGCGCGTGCCGAGCATGCCGAGCTTGACGGCGTCGACCGTCACGTCGTCGCCCACGGCGTCGAGCTGCGCCCTCAGGAACGCCACGTCCGGCACGTGCACCGCCCGCACGCCGTGCGTGTTCTGCGCGACGAGCGCGGTGACGACGGCCATGCCGTACGCGCCGTGCGCGGCGAACGACTTCAGGTCCGCCTGGACACCCGCCCCACCCGTCGGGTCCGTCCCCGCGACGGAGAGCGCCCGCACGCGGCTGGGTCCGCGGCCGCTCACCGGACCACCGCCGCGCGGGCGGAGGGCCACCGGTCCGCGGCGGGCCCCGGAGGTCCACCCGTGCCGCCCCACGCGGCGACCAGCGCCCGGGCGGCGGCGCCCGGGTCCGGCGCACCGCACACCGCGCTGACCACCGCCATGGAGCGTGCACCCGCCGCCCGGACGGCGGGCACGTCGTCGGCCGCGAGGCCGCCGATCGCGACCACCGGCAACGACGAGGCCGCCACGGCCGTGGCCAGGCCGTCCATGCCGAGCGCCGGCCCGGCGTCGGGCTTCGTCGCCGTCAGACGGACCGGTCCGCTGCCGACGTAGTCCGCCGCCGGCGGCACGGCACGCACGTCCTGCGGCCGCGCCGCGGAGACGCCCACGACCGCGTCGGCACCCAGCAGCGCCCGCACGTCGTCGACCGCGAGGTCGCCCTGCCCCACGTGCACGCCGTGGACGAGGGCGCCGCGCGCCCGGGCAGCCAGGGCCACGTCGACCCGGTCGTCGACGACCAGCAGCGCCGGCCCGGCCAGCCTCAGCGCGTCCGCGACCGCGACCGTCACGGCGACCTGCTCGCGCACCGGCGCACGCTTGGCCCGCACCTGCACGGCCCCGACCCCCGCCGCGACGGCGGCCCGCGCGACGTCGGCGGGGTGGTGGCCGGCCGACGCGCACACGTCGAGGTCGAGCACGAGGTAGATCCCCTCCGGCCCGCGGCTCACGCGGGCACCCCCACCGCGAGCTCGGCGCCGACGCGCGCCGCGACGTCGTCGGCGCTCAGCAGGGACAGCTCGTCGAGCAGCGCCACGACGAACGACCCCGGCCCCCGGGCCACCACCGCGGCCCGCTCGGCCGCGACGCCCAGCGCCGTCGACGCCCCGACCGCCGCCACCACGGGGTCCGTCACCGCGGCGAACGCCGCCGTCAGCCCGCCCAGCGCGCACCCCGCACCCGTGACGCGGGCGAGGAACGGGTCGCCGACCGCCAGCCGGAGCGTGGCCGACCCGTCCGTCACGAGGTCGACGGGCCCCGACACGGCCACCGCACCGCCCGTGGCACCGGCCAGCGCCCGGGCCGCCGACGCCGCCGCCTCGACGGCGTCGCGCGCGTCGACGCCGCGCCCGGACGACGCCTCGCCCGCGAGTGCACGGACCTCGCTCGCGTTCCCCCGCACGACCGTCGGGCGCTCGGCGAGCAGCCGCGCCGCGAGCCGGGTCCGGACCGACAGGACGCCGACCGCGACGGGGTCGAGCACCCACGGCACCCCCGCACCGACCGCGGCCGCGACGGTCGCCTCGACGCACGCCCGCTGGTCGGGGCCCGGCGTGCCGAGGTTCACCAGGACCGCACCGGCGGACCCGGCGAGCTCCTCCGCCTCGCCCGGGACGGACGCCATCGCCGGCGAGGCGCCGATCGCGAGGACCGCGTTGGCGACGAGGTTCGACGTGACCTCGTTGGTGACGCACTGGACGAGCGGCGTGCGGGCCCGCAGCTCGCTCAGCGCCGCGCCCGTGCGGGCGGCGAGGTCGTAGGAGGGCAGGACGGCAGACGTCATGGAGGACATCCCTTCGCTCGTGCTAACGAGATCAGGTTCGACGGGTGTGATCTCAGCCCCCTCCGATGGGGGCACCCCGTGTCGCGGACCAACCTAGCGGCCGCACGGCCCGTCCCGCGGCCGGTCCGGGGACGGTCTCACGCATCGGACGTCCCGTCCCACGTCCCGGTCCGGGCGCGACGGCAGGAGGGACGGGCCGCCCGGCCCGTCCCTCCTGGTGGTCGTCCGTCCCGGTGCCCGCCGGAGCGGGCACCGGTGCGGGTCAGCGCACGCTCACCCGCACCGTGCGGCTCGTGCTGCCCTCGACGTTCGCCGGGTCGTCCGGCACGAACACGGCCGTGAGGCTGTGCGAGCCACGACCCAGGTCACGCGGGAGCGTGCCGATCGCGACGCCGAGCCGCACGTCGGCACGGGCCACGACCCGGGTGCCCTCGCGCAGCTCGACCGTGCCGTCGGGCAGGCGCCCCGTGTCCAGCCGGACCGTGGAGACCCACACCGAGGGCAGCCAGGAGACCGGCGACCCGGCGACGCTGAGCGTCGTGGCGGACCCGACCTTCTCCACCGTGACCGTCACCGGCGCGGACTGCGATCCCGCGACCGTGGTCGTCCCCGCGTACCGCGCGACGACCTCGTAGGTGCCGGCCGGCGTGCTCGCCGGCAGCGTCAGGCGCGCCTGGCCGCGCCGCAGCGTCGCCGTGCCCAGCACGTCGTCGCCGGCGACGAACTCCACCGTCCCCGTCGTCGGGACGTCGGCGACGACCCGGGCGGTGAGCTCGACGCGGCGGCCGAACGCCCCGTGGACCTGGCTGTCCGGCCGGGCCGTGAGGGTGGTCGTCGACGACGGCAGCCCGGCCTCGACGGTCAGCGGCAGACGGACCGTCGTGCCGCTGGGCTGCGCGACCAGCACGAGGGTGCGGTCCCCGGCCGGCGTCCCCGCCGGGACCGTCACGTCGACGGTGCCCGACGCGTCGACGCCCGTGCGGGTCAGCGTGACCTCGCCGAGGACCTCCTCGTCGAGCAGCACCTCGAGCGAGGTGTTCTCCGGCGAGCCGAGGCTCGTGAGGTTCAGGCCCGAGACCTCGAACGTGAGGTCCTGCCCGGCCTCGACCGACGCCGGGAGCTCGGGCACGCCGACGGCGCGCTCGGTGAAGTCCGGCGCGAGGTCGGGGTGCGCGCCGAGGTACGCGAACCACGCCTCCCGGTCGATCAGCCCCGAGTCGGCCGTCGCGTCGCCCTCGGTCAGGATGCGGAAGTTGTCGCCGCCCTGCGCGAGGAACGAGTACGTCGCGATCCGGTAGCCGGCAGCCGGGTCGACCGGCTCCCCGTCGACCGAGACCGACGTGATGCGGTCGCCCAGCGGCCGCGACGCGTCGAACGTGTACGACACGTTGTCCGACAGGCCGAGCTGCAGGTACGGCCGGCTCGGGATCGAACCGTCCGCGTTGGTCTGCCACTGCTGCTCCAGCAGCGTCACGAGCTGCTCACCCGTCAGCGTCGTCGTCCAGACGTTGTTGACGAACGGCTGGACGGCGTTCGCCTCCGCGAGGGTCACCACGCCGTCCGGCGCGTAGAACAGGTCCGCACGCAGACCGCCGGGGTTCGCGACGCCGATCTGGGCACCGCCGCGCTCGGCCGACGACGTGGCGTCGAGGAGCGCCTGGGCGACGACGTTGCCCAGCGCCGACTCGCGGCTGCGGTCGTCACGGCCCGTCGTGGGCAGCGGGCCGGAGCCGGTGTAGACGCCGTCGACGTACGACCCGCCCGCGTACGCGGTCGTGATGTCGGCCTGCACCGAGCCGACCGGCTGCGACCCGACCTGGGTGGCGAACGCCAGGGCCGCGTCGACGATCTGCTTGACCTCGGCGACCCGCGGGTACGCCGCGACCAGGTCCGCGTCGGACGTCCCCGTGCGGGCGACGTTCTCCGCCGTCGACGCCGTCACCTCGTCAGCCTCGGGGTCGTAGGTCAGGACGACCTTGCCGACGAACTCGCCGTAGGAGCCCGTCTGCAGGACCGGACGCGTGCGCCCCTCCTCGCCGGGCACCGGCGCCGACCACGCGTACTGCTTGTGGGTGTGGCCGGTGAAGATCGCGTCGACCTCGGCCGACGTGCCCGTGACGATGTCCGCGAACGCACCGCCCGCCGCGACCTCCTCCTCCAGGGTGGAGCCGTCGGGCGTCCCCGCCCCGGCGCCCTCGTGGTACTCCGCGACGATGACGTCGGCCTCGCCGTTGGCGGCGTCACCGTCCGTGAGCTGCGCAGCGACGCGGTTGACGGCCTCGACCGGGTCGCCGAAGTCCAGGTCCGCCACGCCGGCGGGCGTCACCAGCGACGGCGTCTCCTCGGTGACGGCGCCGATCACGGCGACCGTCACACCGGCCATGTCGAGCAGCGCGTACTCGTCGAGCGCCGGCGTCGTCGTGCCCTTCTCGTAGACGTTGGCACCCAGGTACGGGAACTGCGCGTTCTCGCCGCCGTCGACCACACGGTCCACGAGGTCGTCGTAGCCGCGGTCGAACTCGTGGTTGCCGACGGCCGACGCCGCCAGGTCCAGGGCGTTGAGGACGTCGATCGTCGGCTGGTCGTCCTGGACCGACGACGCGAAGACCGACGCGCCGATGTTGTCGCCGGCCGACAGGAACGCCGCCGCACCGCCGGCCGCCTCGGCCGCCGCACGCTGCTGCTCGACCGTGCCCGCCACCTTGACGGTGTTCGCGTCGATCCGGCCGTGGAAGTCGTTGACGTTGAGCAGCGTCAGGTCAACCGGGCCGTCCTGCTCGCCCGCGGCCAGGCCGACCACGACGGGGTCGTGGTCGGACGAGCGGTACGGGTCGGGCGCGTGGAACGACGTGCCGTGGTAGCCGTAGCGGCTGTACTCCAGCGCGACGGACTCCCCGGAGTTGATCTCCCAGACGTCGGCACCCGTGGCCCGGGCGGCCGCCGCCTCGTTGAGCAGCACGTGGTCGAGCGACCCCGACAGCCCGCTGAACGAGTAGCTGTGCTGCCCCGGTGCGAGCGTCGCGGCCGCGTTGACGTAGCCGGCGTCGTAGAGCAGCTGCAGCGGGTCCTCGAACGTGTACGAGTTGAAGTCGCCCACGAGCGCGACCGCCTCGGCGTCGCCCCGCACGGTCGGCACCCAGTCGCGCAGCGCCGTCGCCTGCCGCACCCGCGACTCGTTCGACGAGCCCTGGCCGTCACCGGCGTCCGCGTCGCCCGGCCACGGACCGGCCGAGCCCTTGGACTTGAAGTGGTTGACCACGACGAGGAACGGCTCACCGCCGCCCACCGGCGTGAAGACCTGGCCGATCGGCTCGCGCGCGTTGCCGAACGCCTGGTCGTCCCCGCTCTGGTCGCCCAGCGCACGGGACTCCCCCGTGCGCTGCACGGCGGCGGTCCGGTAGATGATCGCGTTGGTGATGACGTCGAGCTCGGCTGCCGGCGGCAGCTCGTCCGACGACGGAACGAACGCCCACACGTCGGCACCGGCCGCGTCGTTCAGCGCGTCGACGAGCGCGCCCAGCGCCTCGTCCGGCGTCCCGTCGACACGGGCCGAGCCCTCGATCTCCATGAGGCCGACCACGTCGGCGTCGAGCGCGGAGATCGCCGCGACGAGCTTGTCCTGCTGACGCTCGAGGTCCTGCGCGTCCCACGCTCCGCGCTGGTCGCAGCCCTCGCGCACCGTGACGGGCTCGCCGCCGGGCGCGGTGTACGCGACGCACGACGCGTCCTGGTCGCCCAGGGTCGTGAAGTAGTTGAGGACGTTGAACGAGGCGACCTGCAGGTCGCCGCCGACGGCCTCGGGCGCCGGGGTCCGGTCGTTCTCGAACGTTGCCGGCAGGGGCCCGCCCGCCACGACGGGCGCCGTCGGGTTGAGCTTCCACGCACCGTTGCGCCAGTCGACGACGACGGGCGAGGTGACCTGCGCCGCCGCACCGACACGCACCGGGTTCTCGAGCGAGACGTACGGCGGCGTGAGACCGCCGTTCGCGGCGTTGAGGAAGTTCGTGGTCGCACCGTCGTCGAGCACGACGCCGCGCGCGGCGTTGTCCGCGGCCACGGCCAGGGCCTGCGCGGACCCGGGCCGGGCGACGTCGGTGGGCTGGAGCAGCGGGGTCGTCCCGACGGCCAGGCCCACCTCGCCGTACTGGTTCGTGCTGTAGGTGTTCGTGACGGTCAGGTCACCGGTCGGCAGCAGGAGCATCGACTCCAGCGCCTCGCGGGCCTCCGTCGTCGCCGGCCAGACGCCCTCCACGGGTGCGGGGGCCGCCGCGGCGGGCAGCTCCTCGACGTCGGCCGCGGCCGCGACCGTGACCTGGGTCAGCCCGTTGAACTCCGCGACCGCACCGGTCACGCGCAGGTGCTGCCCGACCTCGGCGTCACCGGCGGTGGCGGGCGAGTACACGAACACCGCGTCCGAGCCCGTGCGGCCCGTGCCGTCGCCGCCGCCCGTGCCGGGCGTCTGCAGGACGTAGCCGTTGAGGCCGCCCGTGGGGTAGGCGGCGGTGACGACGCCGGACGTCGTGACGGTCTGGCCCACCAGCGGTGAGCTCGCCCCGGTGCCCTGGACCTGCGCGATCGTGACCTCGGTCGGGTCCTCCGGGTCCTCCGGGTCCTCGGGGTCCGTGCCCGAGGGCGTCGGCGTCGGTGCACCGACCGTGAAGTCCGCGGCGTTGTCCGCCGTGTTGGTGCCCTCGGCGTCACGCGACGCCGACGTCGCGTTCGCCGTCGCCGGCGCGGGCGCGGAGCCCGCGAACGACGAGGCCGCGCCGTAGCCGACCAGGTCGACGACCGGGTCGAGCGTCGCGCAGCCGGTCGAGCAGGTCAGCGCGGAGGCGGACGACGTCAGGGCCACCTTGCCCTGCGTGCCGCTCATCGCCGCGGTGCCCGTCACGTCCGCGGCGATCTCGACGGTGCCGCCGGCCCCGCGAGCCTGCCCCACGAGCAGGTGCCCGCCGGCCGCGATGCTGCGACCGGTCAGCGGCGTGATGTTCCAGCTGCTGCCCGTCGCGGACGCGTACTGCACGGCCCAGCCGGACACGTCGACGGGCTCGTCGCCCGGGTTGTACAGCTCGACGAAGTCCTGGGTGAGCGTCGCACCCGCGTTGCCCCCACCTCCGTAGACCTCGGAGATCACGACCGCGGCGTCGGGCGAGACCGCCGCCGACGCCGGGGCCGCCACCGCCCCACCGGTGATCAGCAGGGTGAGCGCCGTGAGCGCTCCGGTGGTCGTTCGTCGTCGAGCGTGCACGCGAAGGGTCCCTCCCTCGGGCCGGCGGCCCGACCGCCGTTGGGCGGGCGCCGTGCGCAGCGGAACGGCCGCCTGCGGCGGCCGGGGTCCACACTGCGCGTTCACCCGATCTGCCGCAACTACCCGGAAGTAACCTTTCGGTGAACTCGTCCGACCTCTGGTGTTTCGTCCAAGACGTCCGTCCAGGTCAGCGCCCCGGGGCGGTCGCCAGGACCTCGCGGGCCCCGGACGACGACGAGGGCGGCACCGGCGTCCGGGTGCCGGTGCCGCCCTCGTCCGACCGACCTCAGCCCCGCAGGACCGCGCCGACCCGCGCGTGCGCCTGCGCGACCACGGCGTCACGAACCGCCGCCGTCTCCGCCGCCGTCAGCGTCCGGTCGGCCGCCCGCAGCCGCAGCGCGAACGCGAGCGACCGCTTGCCCGGCCCCACCTGGTCACCGGTGTAGACGTCGAACAGCCGGACGTCCTCGAGCACGTCGCCGGCGCCGGCCCGCACCGCGGCGAGGACCTCGCCCGCCGGCACGTCCGCGTCGACGACGAGCGCCACGTCCTCCTTGGCGACCGGGAACGTCGACACCGGGACCGCCTCGACCGGGTCCGCGGACGCCTCGGCGAGCACCACCGACAGGTCGAGCTCGAACGCCACCGCACGCGCAGGCAGCCCCAGGGCCGCGAGCACGTTGGGGTGCAGCTCGCCCGCGTGCCCCAGCACCCGGCCCGAGGGCGCGACCAGCTCGGCGCACCGGCCCGGGTGGAACGGTGCGCGCACCGTGGCGCGCGCGGTCGCCGTGACCCCCGCGAGCGCGGTGACGCGCTCGACGAGCCCGAGCACGTCCGTGACCTGCGCGGGACGGCCCGGGCCCCACCACCCGCCGCGCTCCACCTCGCCGGCCAGCACCGCCGCGAGGTGCAGGGGCTGGTCGGGCAGCGCTGCGTCGAGGGCCGCGAGCGTCGCGTCGTCGGGCCGGACGCCTCCCGGCAGCCGCGGCGCGACGCCGGCGCCCTGCCCCGGCAGGGTCACGAGGCCGGCCTCGAAGACCGCGAGGTCGCCCGTGCCCCGGGCCACGTTGCGGCGGACCGTGTCGAGCAGCGTCACGAGCAGGTCGGTGCGCAGGAACGGCTGCGCGTCGGAGATCGGGTTCACCAGACGCACCGCGCGGCGCCGGGCGTCGTCGGCGTCGAGGCCGAGGGCGTCGAGCTGGTCCGGGCCGACGAAGGGGTAGCTCAGGACCTCGACGAGTCCCGCCGCGGCGAGCGCGTCCGCGACCGCGCGGCGGACCCGCTGGTCGCGCGTCAGCCCGCGGCCGGTCGGGGCGGGCGGCACGACCGAGGGGATCGCGTCGTACCCGCGCAGGCGGGCGACCTCCTCGACCAGGTCGACGCCCGCGACCAGGTCGGGCCGCCAGGTCGGCACGTGGACGGTCCAGGTGCTCGCGTCGTCCGCACCCTCGACGGTGCAGCCGACCTGGGTGAGGGTGCTGCGCACCTCGGCCGCCGTGTACGGGACACCGACGAGGCGCGCCGGGAGGGTCGGGTCGACCGTCACGGGCGCCGGCGGGGCGGGGGTGCCGACGTCCGTGAGCGCGTCGTCGGGGGTGCCGCCGCCGTGCTCCACGAGGAGCGCGACCGCCCGCGCGACGGCGACGCGCGGCAGCTGCGGGTCCACACCGCGCTCGAAGCGCTTGGACGCCTCGGACGCGAGCCGGTGCCGGCGCGCCGACCGCGCGACCGTGACGGGGTCGAAGTGCGCGGCCTCCAGCAGCAGGTCGGTCGTCGCGTCGCCCACCTCGCTGTCCGCGCCGCCCATCACACCGGCGATGCCGAGCACGCGGGCGGCGCGCCCGCCCGTGGAGTCCGTGACGAGCAGGTCGTGCTCGTCGAGGGCGCGATCGACGCCGTCGAGCGTGGTCAGCCGCTCGCCCGCCGCGGCCCGCCGCACCACGACGGGGGCCGTGAGGGTGGCCAGGTCGTAGGCGTGCATCGGCTGACCGAGGTCGAGCATCACGTAGTTGGTCACGTCGACCGCGAGCGAGACGGGACGCATGCCGGCCTGCGTGAGGCGGGTCTGCATCCACGCCGGCGACGGGGCCGACGCCCGCACCCCGCGCACGACCTGGGCGACGAACCGGTCCGCCCCCGGCACCCCGTGCACGGGGCGCTCGTCGTCGATCTCGACGGCGACGCCGGCGGGGCGCGCATCGAGCACGCCGGGGCCCGGCAGCCCGGGGTCGGTGAACACGGCCCCCGTGGCGTGGGAGTACTCGCGGGCGACTCCACGCATCGAGAAGCAGTAGCCGCGGTCGGGGGTGACGTTGATCTCGAGGACCTCGTCGGCCAGGCCGAGGAGCACGCGCGCGTCGGTGCCGGGCGCGGTGACGTCCGGGCCGAAGCCGAGCCGTTCGAGCACGATGATCCCGGCGTGGTCGTCGCCGAGGCCGAGCTCTCGCTGGGAGCAGATCATGCCGTCGGACACGTGCCCGTACGTCTTGCGGGCGGCGATGGGGAACGGCCCCGGCAGCACGGCGCCGGGCAGCGCGACGACGACACGGTCGCCGACGCCGAAGTTCTGCGCCCCGCACACGATGCCGCGGGCCACGGTGGGGTTCCCGTCGGCGTCGGGCGCGTTGTGCGCGCCGACGTCGACCTGGCACCAGTGGATCGTCTTGCCGTTCTTCTGCGGCTCGGGCGTGAGGGCGAGGACCTCGCCCACGACGAGCGGGCCGGTCACGCCGGAGGAGTGCACGGCCTCCTCCTCGAGCCCGACGCGCACGAGGTCGGCGGCCAGCCGCTCGGCCGTGAGGTCCGCGGGGAGCTCGACGTGCTCGCCGAGCCAGGTCAGGGGGATGCGAGGCATGTCAGACCACCGTCCGGAACTGCTCGGAGAAACGGACGTCGCCCTCGACCATGTCACGCATGTCCGCGATCGCGTGACGGAGCATCAGGGTGCGCTCGATGCCCATGCCGAACGCGAACCCCGAGTACTCCTCGGGGTCCACGCCGCACGCGCGGAGCACGTTCGGGTTGACCATGCCGCAGCCGCCCCACTCGATCCAGCCGGGGCCGCCCTTCTTCTGCGGGAACCACAGGTCCATCTCGGCGGACGGCTCGGTGAAGGGGAAGAACGACGGCCGCAGCCGGGTGCGCGCGTCGGGGCCGAACATCGCGCGCGCGAAGTGGTCGAGCGTGCCCTTCAGGTGGGCCATCGTCAGACCCTTGTCGACGGCGAGACCCTCGACCTGGTGGAAGACCGGCGTGTGCGTCGCGTCCAGCGCGTCGGTGCGGAACACCTTGCCCGGGCAGGCGATGTACACGGGCACCCCGCGCCCGAGCAGCGAGCGCGCCTGCACGGGCGAGGTGTGGGTGCGCAGCACCATGCCGGAGCCGTCCTCGGGCGCGTCCGCGTCCTGGGCGGCCACGAAGAACGTGTCCTGCATCTGGCGAGCCGGGTGGTCGACGCCGAAGTTCAGGGCGTCGAAGTTGAACCACTCCGCCTCGAGCTCGGGGCCCTCGGCGATCTCCCAGCCCATCGCGACGAACACGTCGGCGACCCGCTCGGACAGCGTCGAGAGGGGGTGCCGCGCGCCGGCGGGGCGACGGTCGCCGGGCAGCGTGACGTCGAGGGTCTCCTCGACGAGCACGCGGGCGTCCCGCTCGGCCTCGAGCTCGGCCGTGCGCGCCGCGACGGCGGCGTTCACCCGGCCGCGCGCCTGGCCGACGAGGCGGCCGGCGGCGGCCTTGTCGGGGCCGGGCAGCCGGCCGATCTCACGGTTCGCGAGCGCCAGCGGGCTGGAGTCGCCGGTGTGGGCCAGCCGCGCGGTCTTCAGCGCGTCGAGGTCGCCGGCGGCCGCGACGGCCGCGAGCGCAGCGTCGAGCGCCGCCTGCACGCCGTCGGCGTCGAGCGGGGACAGGGGTGTGTCGGGGGACATCCGGACCTTCCAGGACGGTTCCAGGCGGTCGTCGCGCCCGTCGGGCGGCTGACCGGCGACCGGCGCACGTGCGCACGTCGGCCGGCTGGCGAGTCTATCGGCGGCGTCAGGCCGCCCCGAGCGGATACCGGGTGACGGGCGTGTACAGCGGTCCCCCGCCACGCCCGGCGCCGGGCCGGGACTCGACGAGCACCACGGCGTCGACCCACCAGGCCGGGCCCTCGTACACCGCGAGCGCCTGCACGAGCGCGTCGGCGGGGTCCAGGGCGTCACCGCGGCCACGGTCGGCCCCGGTGCGCCCGGCCGGGCCGCGGGCGCCGCGCGGCCCGGCCGTGCGCCGGGCCGGGCGCCCGCCGGGACGGACCCGGCCGACGGTCAGGTGCGGGCGGTTGCGCACCCGCGGGTCCTCGCCCGCACCGTGGTCGGCCCCGACGTCGCGGGCCGCGTGGGCGAGCGAGGACATCGCCGCCGTGTCGCCGCCGATGCCCACCCACAGCGTGCGGTGGGCGAAGAGCCCGGCGCCGCGCAGGGCGAGCGAGAACGGCGCGGTCCGGGCGGCCAGCTCCGCGAGCTCCGCGCCCAGCGGGTCGAGGGAGGCGTCGGCGAGGTCGCCGTAGAACGCGGCGGTCAGGTGCCACGTCTCGCGTGCGGACCAGCGCACGGTCTCGTCGGTGCCGGCCGCGCGCCGGCGCACGCCCGCGAGGGCGAGGTCGAGGTGGTCGAGGACGTCGTCCGGCGGCCAGACCGCCGCGAACAGTCGCATGCCCCCCAGCCTGCCAGGTCACCGGGCCGCGGCGCTCACGCGGGGGCGGTCCGGGTGCGGTGCGCCCGGGCGGACGCGAACAGGCACACGGCGGCTGCCGTGGCGAGGTTGAGCGACTCGGCGCGCCCCCGGATCGGCACGCGCACGACCGCGTCGGCCAGCGCCCGGTCCTCCTCGCGCAGCCCCCACGCCTCGTTGCCGAACAGCCACGCGGTCGGTCGCGCGAGGTCCGGGGTGCCGGCCGGCGCCTGCCCGGCGACGTCGAGCAGGTCGTCCAGGTCGTGGTCGCCGGCGCCGTCCGCCGCGAGGACCGTCAGCCCCGCGGCCCGCAGCGCCTGCACGGCGGGTCCCGCGTCCAGACCGGTGACCACGGGGACGTGGAAGAGGGACCCCGCGGTCGACCGGACCGCCTTGGGGTTGTGCACGTCGACGCTGCTCCGCGTGAGGAGCACGGCGTCGGCCCCGGCGGCGTCGGCCGCGCGCAGCACGGTGCCCGCGTTGCCCGGGTCGCGCACGTGCGCCAGCACGGGGACGAGGGTGGGACCGGCGGCCAGGACCTCCCCCAGCCCCGTGGGGACGAGGGCGACCACCGCGACCAGCCCCTGCGCGTCGGGGCTCATCGCCGCGAGCACGTCCTCGTCGCCCAGGCGCACGCGTGCGCCACGGGCCCGGGCCGCGGCCAGCACGTCGTCGTACCGGCGGGCCGCCTCGGGCGTGGCGTACACGTCGTGCACCGGCGGGCCGCCGGGCGCGACGGCCTCGCGCACGCCCTGCGGGCCCTCGACGAGGAAGGTGCCCGTGCGGCGGCGCGCCGCCCGGGTGGTCAGCGCGTGCACGGCGCGGACGCGGTCGGCGCGCGGGTTGGTCATCAGGTCGTCCGGCACGTCGTCCATCATCCCTGGCGCGGGAGGTCCACGACGCCGCCGTCCCCCGGGGACGACGCAGCCCCCGCCGTCCCGGGGGACGACGGGGGCTGCGGGGTCGGACGGCTCAGGCGGCCGAGGGCGCGTTGACGTCCTCGGGCAGCGCGGCCTTGGCGACCTGGACGAGCGCGGCGAACGCCGCGGCGTCGTTGACCGCCATGTCGGCGAGGACGCGACGGTCGACCTCGACACCCGCGGCCTTGAGGCCCTGGATGAAGCGGTTGTACGTCAGGCCCTGCTCGCGGGACGCCGCGTTGATGCGCTGGATCCACAGCTTGCGGAAGTCGCCCTTGCGCGCCTTGCGGTCGCGGTAGGCGTAGACCAGGGAGTGGGTGACCTGCTCCTTGGCCTTGCGGTACAGGCGCGAGCGCTGCCCGCGGTAGCCGCTTGCCCGCTCGAGGGTCGAGCGACGCTTCTTCTGGGCGTTGACCGCCCGCTTCACGCGTGCCACGTGATGCTCCTTGGGGTGTCAGGGGCTCGTCGGCCCTGCCGGCGCCGGGTGGGCGCCGCGCGGGTCAGCGGCCGAGCAGCTTCTTGATCTTGGGGGTGTCGGCGGGCGAGACGACGACGTCACCGGCGATGCGGCGGGTGCGGCGGCTCGACTTGTGCTCCAGCAGGTGCCGGCCACCGGCCTGCTCGCGCATGACCTTGCCGGTACCGGTGACCCGGAACCGCTTCTTGGCACCGGAGTGCGTCTTGTTCTTCGGCATGGCTGCCGTCTCTCCTTGTCGTTCACGCCGCACGGTCGTGCGGCGGTGTGTCGTGCGGGCGCGGGGGCACCCGTCCGTCGTGCAGGTCAGCCGGCGTCCTCGGAGCCCGCCGCGGCGCCCTGGGGGGCTGCCGGGCCGGGCCGGGGGGTCGGCTTCGGTGCGGACGCGCCGGCGGCGCTCCGGGGTCCGGGGCGTGCAGGTGCGGCGGCGGGACGCGGTGCGGCGGGCCGGGGCACCGCTGCGGGCCGCGGGGCCTGCGGACGCGCCTGGGGCGCGGGACGCGGGGCCGCAGCGGGAGACGCCGCCGGGCGGGCCGGCTGCTCGGAGCGCGCGGGTCCGCCGGGCCGCGAGGGGCCGGAGGAGCGCGACGGGCCGCCGGACCGTGCCGGCGCGCCGGAACGGGCGGGGGCGGACGTCGCCGGGCGGGCGGGCGCCGGAGCGGGCTGCTGCTCGACGACGGGCGCCGGTGCGGGCGCGGCGGCGGCGGGCTGCTCGGCGATGCGCTCACGAGCCTCCTCCGCGGCCGGGAACGGCACGCGGGGCTTCTCGGTGACCTCGGCCTCGGGCTCGCCGGACTCGCGGGCCTGCGCCGCCGCGGCACGACGCTGCTCGTTGCGCTGGTCGGCCTTCTTCTTGGCCGGGCCCAGCACCATGATCATGTTGCGCCCGTCCTGGCGCGGCGAGCTCTCGACGAAGCCGAACTCCGCGACGTCGTCGGCGAGGCGCTGCAGCAGACGGATGCCCATCTCCGGGCGCGACTGCTCGCGACCGCGGAACATGATCATGACCTTGACCTTGTCGCCGGCCTTGAGGAACCGCTCGACGTGGCCCTTCTTGGTGGCGTAGTCGTGGGGGTCGATCTTCAGGCGGAAGCGGATCTCCTTGAGGATCGTGTTGGCCTGGTTGCGCCGGGCCTCACGCGCCTTCATGTCCGCCTCGTACTTGAACTTCCCGAAGTCCATGATCTTCGCCACGGGCGGTCGGGCGGTCGGCGCGACCTCGACCAGGTCGAGGTCGGCGTCCTGGGCCAGGCGCAGGGCGTCCTCGAGGCGCACGATGCCGACCTGTTCACCGTTGGGTCCGACGAGCCGGACCTCGGAGACACGGATCCGGTCGTTGATGCGGGGCTCGCTGATGTGGATGCTCCTCGGTCGTGGTGGTGGACACCAGGGACGAGGAAGGCCCCCGCCCTGAGCACAGGTCGGAGGCCTCGACAATCCGGGCGGCCGCCTGCACGGCGGACGCCGGACCGGCGTCACGGACGACGGTCCTGGACTGCGACCCGGCCCCTGCTGCCGGCGCGAGCCGGGCGGTCGGGGCCCAGGTGGGAGAGGTCTCCACTTGTGCGACCGCTCCGCCGCTCCCCCGCGAGCCGCCGCGCGACGACCCGGTCCGGGCCCGCTCGACGACCCGTGGACGCACGACGGCGCGGATCAGTCGGAGTCGACACTACCAGAGCCACCCTGCGCGACGGCACCCGGGCTGCGCGCGCACCAGGATCGCGACACATCGTCAGCATTTCTCTTGAACGATTCCAGAAAACGTGGTTGAGTCGTCGTGTGCCCCACACCGACGAGCTCCGAGCCCACGGCCTGCGGGTCACCGGCCCGCGGCTCGCGGTGCTGGCGGCTCTGCACGACCATCCCCATCTCGACGCCGACGAGGTGCTGCGCCGCGTGCGCGCCACCCTCCCGACGGTGTCCGTGCAGGCCGTCTACGACGTCCTGCACGCACTGACCGGCGCCGGCATGCTGCGGCGCATCGAGCCCGCCGGCCACCCGGCGCGCTACGAGCGCCGCGTCGGCGACAACCACCACCACGTCGTGTGCCGGGGCTGCGGGGCGGTCGACGACGTCGACTGCGTCGTCGGCCACGCCCCCTGCCTGGTGCCCGCCTCGACGTCGGGCTTCGACGTCGAGACGGCCGAGGTGACCTTCTGGGGCCTGTGCCCCGCCTGCCGCGCGGCCGGCTGACCGCCCGCGCGACGCCACCCGGGCGCGCCGCCCGACCCCCCGCCCGCACCGCCGCCCCGGCGGTGCGCCACGCCCCACCGGGGCCGACCGAGAGGACACCACGTGACCCACGTGCCGCCCACCACGAACAACGCCGGGGCGCCCGTCGCCTCCGACGCCCACTCCCTCGCCGTCGGCGCGGACGGCCCGATCGTCCTGCACGACCACTACCTCGTCGAGAAGCTCGCTCAGTTCAACCGCGAGCGCGTGCCGGAGCGGGTCGTGCACGCCAAGGGCGGCGGCGCGTTCGGCACGTTCACGGTGACGCACGACGTGTCGGCCTACACCCGGGCGGCCCTGTTCCAGCCCGGCACGACGACCGACATGCTGGCGCGCTTCTCGTCGGTCGCCGGCGAGCACGGGTCGCCCGACACGTGGCGGGACCCGCGCGGCTTCGCGCTGAAGTTCTACACGTCCGAGGGCAACTACGACCTCGTCGGCAACAACACCCCCGTGTTCTTCCTGCGCGACGGGATCAAGTTCCCCGACTTCATCCGCTCGCAGAAGCGGCTGCCGGGCTCGAACCTGCGCGACAACGACATGCAGTGGGACTTCTGGTCGCTGTCGCCGGAGTCCGCGCACCAGGTGACCTGGCTGATGGGCGACCGTGGCCTGCCGCGCTCGTGGCGGACCATGGACGGGTTCGGCTCGCACACCTACCAGTGGGTCAACGCGGCCGGCGAGCGCTTCTGGGTCAAGTACCACTTCCAGACCCAGCAGGGGATCGACAACCTCACGGCCGACGAGGCCGCGCAGCTGGCCGGGTCCGACGCCGACCACCACATCCGCGACCTGCACGAGCACATCGCGGACGGGCAGTTCCCCCGGTGGACGCTGCGCGTGCAGGTCATGCCGTACGAGGACGCGAAGAGCTACCGCTTCAACCCGTTCGACCTGACCAAGGTGTGGCCGCACGCGGACTACCCGCTGATCGAGGTCGGCGTCATGGAGCTCAACCGCAACCCCGAGAACTACTTCGCGCAGATCGAGCAGGCGACCTTCGCGCCGAGCAGCTTCGTCCCGGGCATCGGCCCGAGCCCGGACAAGATGCTGCTCGCGCGGATCTTCTCCTACGCCGACGCGCACCGGTACCGCGTGGGCACGAACCACGCCCAGCTGCCCGTCAACGCCCCGCAGGCGCCCGTGCACTCCTACTCCAAGGACGGTGCGGCGCGGTACGACTTCGCCCCCGCGGACCGGCCGGTCTACGCGCCGAACTCGCTGGGCGGCCCCGCGGCCGACCCGGCGCGCGCCGGCGAGTCCGGCGGCTGGGAGTCCGACGGCGAGATGGTGCGCGCCGCGGCGACCCCGCACCCCGAGGACGACGACTGGGGCCAGGCGGGCACGCTGTACCGCGAGGTCTTCGACGACGCCGCGCGCGCCCGCTTCCTGGAGACGATCACGGGCCACGTCGGCGGCGTGAAGAGCGACGTGATCCGTGCCCGTGCCGTGCAGTACTGGACGAACGTCGACGCGGGCCTCGGCGCGGCCCTCGCGGCCGCCCTGGCCGCCGCCGGCGCACCCGTCGAGGCCGGCGAGCCCGGCACCGCGAGCGTCCCGGTCGCCTGACCGCGGCACCGGCCACGACGGCCCCGCACCGCTCCCCCGGCGGTGCGGGGCCGTCGCCGTGCGGGCCGTGCGCGTGCGGGGCGCCCGTGCACGGGTGAGAGGATCGGCGCCATGCACGAGGAGCACGCGCCGGGCGCGCACGAGGACGTCACCGCCCAGGCGGTCCGCGAGATCGAGGACGTCGCGGCCGTCGAGATCATCACCACCGCCGCGGTGCACCTGATGAGCGCCGCCGCGGTCAAGTGCGGGCTCGCGCCCGACGGGCCGGACGGGCCGGGGTCAGCGCACCGGGACCTCGACGAGGCCCGCAAGCTCATCACCGCCCTCGCCGCCCTGGTCACCGCCTCCGCGCCCGACCTCGGCAACCAGCACGCCCGCGCCCTGCGCGACGGGCTGCGGTCGGTCCAGCTCGCGTTCCGCGAGGCCAGCCCCTTCCCCGACGCCCCCGGCGACGGGCCGGGCGAGGCGTTCACCGGCCCCGTCTCCTGACGCGGGCGCCACGGGCCGGACCGCAGCGGGCCGGACCGCGCGCCGACGACGCACGACGGCCACGACCGTGAGGCCGCCACCCGCGACGAGCAGGCCCGTCCCCGCGGCCGTGAGGAACCCTGCCCCGGCACCGGCCCGGTCGATCGCCCAGCCGCACAGCGGGGCGCCGAGCGCGTTGCCGACGGTCTGCATCGTGCCGCTCCAGCCCATCACCTCGCCGCGCCGGTGCTCGGGGACCAGGCGCACGAGCGTGGCGTTGATCGACGACAGCGCCGGTGCGCACGGCAGGCCGGCCAGCACGACCGCCAGGGCGAGGGCCACCTGGCCCTCCACGAGCGCGGCAGGCACGGTCGCCAGCGCGAGGAGCGCGACCAGCAGCAGCGGCGACGGCTGGCGGGCGGACGCGCCGTGCACGAGGCCGCCGACGACGGAGCCGCCCGCCCACAGCGCGATCATCCAGCCCACGTCCTGCGCCCTCCCGGCGTCGTTCAGCGCGGCGACGAGGGAGACGTCCGTGCCGACGAGGACGAAGGCGGCACCCACGCCCGCGAGCAGCACGACGAGCAGCGGCGCCGACAGGAGGCGCCCGGACGGGACGTCGACCGGTGCGTCCTGCGTCGCGGACGGCGCGCTGCGCGTCGGCGGGTCCGCCCACAGCAGCAGGACGCCCGCCCCGACCGTGGCGACCCCGACGACCGTCAGGCCCAGGACGCTCGACCCCTGCGTCACCAGGAGCACGCCCGCGACGGGCGCGAGCATGAAGGTCAGCTCCGTGCCGACCGAGTCGAGCGCGTACGCGGCCTTCTGCTGGGCGGGCGGCACGAGCACCGCGAGCGACTGGCGCACCACGGAGAACACCGGCACGAGGAAGACGCCGCCGACGAACGCCGCACCGACGAGCGGCCAGTAGGCCAGGTGCGGGGCCACGAGCCAGACGAGGCTCTCCACGACGACCGACGGCACCAGGGCGCGACGCAGGCCGAGCCGGTCCACGAGGCGCCCGCGCCACGGCGCGCCGATCGCGACGCCGACGGTCATCGCCGCGGCGACGACGCCCGCCCGCGCGTACCCCTCGTCGAGGCGACCCACGACGTGCAGGGTCAGCACCACGCCCGTCATCGCGTGCGGGAGACGGGCGACGAGGGCGATCAGGGTCAGGCGCAGCACGCCCGGCAGGCGCAGCACGTCGGCGTAGGCGGTTCTCACAGGTGTCGATGATGGACCCTGCGGGCGTGCGCCCCGTCCACCGAGGGTCCCGGACGGCGGCCTCGTGACGGACGTCTCCCACGGGCCGCCGGGCCACCGGCCGGCGGGCTGCGACCTGCTGCCCCGCCGACCGTCGAGCGACCCTCGCGCGGACGCCCGCGCGCCTATCCTGGGCCGATGCACGGACCTCCCCCGTCCTTCCCCCCGACACCCCCCGGGCAGCCGGCCGCGGGCACGCCCGGCGCGCCGGCGGGCGGCCCCGCACCGTCGGTCCCGCCGGGAGGCGGACCGGTCCCGGTCGCGCTGCACGACGTCGAGGCCCGTGACCCGGGCGCCCGCCGCACCTCCCGGCCGCGCAGCCGGGCGACGGTCGTGCTGGCGGTCGTCCTCGTCGCCGTGCTGGTCGGCGCCGGGGTGCTCGGCACGCACCTGTGGCGCACCACGCAGGCGTGGGGCGAGGCGGCGGCCGACTGGGAGCGCCTCGCGCGCGAGCACGGCGAGGAGCTCGCGCAGTCGCGCGCGGACCTCGACGCGACCTCGGCCGAGCTGGCCGGCGTGCAGGCCCAGCTCGCGAACGCCCAGTCCCGGATCACGTCGCTCGCCGACGAGAAGGCCCAGCTCGGCGACACGTCGGCCGCGACGCAGCAGCTCGCCGACTACCAGGCGCGCGTGTCGCAGGCAGCCGGCCAGGTCGCGACCGCGCTGGCCAGCTGCATCGAGGGGCAGGAGCAGCTCATCGGGTACCTGCGCGAGCAGGAGCAGTACGACGCGCAGGAGCTCGCCGGCTTCGAGGCCGACGTCGACGAGGTGTGCGGCGCCGCGACCGAGGCGAACGACTCCCTGCAGGCCGAGCTGACCCGATGAGGCCACCCACCGCGGCCGCGCCGGGCCGCGCGACCCGCACCCTCGCGCTCGCCCTCGTCGGCGCGACCGTCCTGGGCGGCTGCGCGCTCCTGCCCGACCCGCCGACGCCCGTGCCCACGGGCGTCGTGCCCAGCAGCGCCCCCGAGCCGTCCGCGTCGGTCGGCGAGTCCCGGCTGTCCCCCGACGGGTTCGACGCCGCGCAGCGGATGGCCGTGCGGATCCGCAACGTCGGCTGCGGCACGCTCTCGACGGGCTCGGGGTTCGCGATCGACGAGCACACGCTGGTCACGAACCGGCACGTCGTGGCCGACTCCGCCGCGCTGGAGCTGAGCACCTACGACGGCCGCGACGTGGGCGCCGAGGCCGCCAGCACCGCCGACCTCGCCGACCTCGCGATCGTCCGCACCGTCGACGCCCTGCCGTCGGCCCCCGTCCTGGCCGACGCCGACCCCGTCGTGGGCGACGCCGTGACCGTGGTGGGGTACCCGCTGGGCCGCCAGCTCACCGTCACCGACGGGCAGGTCGTGGGCCAGGTCACCGACCCGCTCAACGCGAACCTCGGGCAGGTCCTCGTGACCGACGCCCCCGTGGAGCCGGGCAGCTCGGGGTCGGCCGCGCTCGACGCGGAGGGCCGCGTCATCGGGGTCGTCTACGCCAAGAACGCGGACGACCTCAGCTTTCTCGTGCCCGTGAGCACCCTGAGGTCCATGCTGGAGGACGGGACGGCGTTCGGCCCCGCGCCCACCTGCGGCTGAGCAGGCGACGCACCGGTCCCGACGCGCACCCGTCGACGAGGGGAACCCTGAGATGACCGAGCACAGCTTCGACGTCGCCGCCCTGACCCGGGCCGCGCAGGACACCCTGACGGTGCGCCGCGTGTTCGGCGAGGCGTACGAGCGCGACGGCACCCTCGTCGTGCCGGTGGCGCGCGTCACCGGTGCGCTGGGCGCCGGGGCAGGCGCGGGCGACGGGGCCGTCGGCGGCGGCGGACCCTCGCCCCAGGGCAGCGGGGACGCCGGCGGGGGCGGCTGGGGCACGCAGGTCAAGCCCCTGGGGGTCTTCGTCGTCGACGCCGACGGGGCGCACTGGCGACCGGCGCTCGACCTGAACCGCGTGATCCTGGGCGGGCAGCTCGTCGGCGCCGTCGCCGCGACCGCCTGGGCGCTGGCCTGGGCCCTGCGCCGCCGACGCTGACGACCCCGCGGTCCGGCACACCGTCCGCGCGGGCGGTCAGCCGGCGGCGCGCAGGCGCAGCTCGAGGGAGTCGACCCGCTCCGCCACGGTCGGGTCACCCGCGAGCGCCGCGTTGACCTGCGCCAGCACGCGGTCCAGGCCGGTGCGGTCCAGGCCCGGGACGAGCGACAGCTCGACGGCGACCTCCGCGCGGGTGCCCGGGACGGCGTCGGCGCGCACCACGAGACGCACGGGCGCCAGCGCGGCCCGCACGGCGGCGCGCACGTCCTCGTCGACGGCGTCGTCGCGCACGGCCGGGGCCCAGGCACGCCCCTGCGCGAGCGCGTAGACGGCCGTGCGGGGCAGCACCACGGTCACCGGTCCGGCGGGGTCGACGACGACGACCTCCCAGCCCTCGCCGACGGCCGAGAGCGCGGCACGCGGCACGTCGCTGGGCACCGGCCGGGCGTCCGGGCGCCAGCGACGCATCGCGTCGACGCCCGTGAACACCGGCAGCGCGGTGCGCCCGTCCGGGGTCCGCAGCGCGACGACGCCCGCGGACGCCTCCTTGTCGACCGTGTGCTCGTGGCCGTCGTGCACGACCGTGCCCGCCTGCTCGAGCTCGGCGAGGACCGGGACGAGCACGCGCGTGGGGACCAGCGCCGTGACGACGTCGGCCAGGCCCGCCCGGCCGAGCGCGTGCTCGGCCAGGACCTCGGCCAGCCGCGGGTCCGCCGAGCCGTCGTCGCCGGCGAACGGCGACGACGGAGGCAGCGCGCGCCCGCTCACGCGGACGGCCGCCCGGCGACGTCGAGCGCCTGCGGCAGCGTGAACGCCCCCGCGTAGAGCGCCTTGCCGACGATGGCACCCTCGACGCCGACGGGGACGAGGGCGCGCAGCGCCTCGAGGTCGGCGAGGCTGGACACGCCGCCCGACGCGACCACCGGGGCGTCGGTCCGGGCGCAGACCTCGCGCAGCAGCTCGACGTTCGGGCCGCGCAACGTGCCGTCCTTCGTCACGTCGGTCACGACGTAGCGCGCGCAGCCGGCGTCCTCCAGGCGGGCGAGCACGTCCCACAGGTCGCCGCCGTCCTGGGTCCAGCCACGCGCCGCCAGGGTCGTGCCGCGCACGTCGAGCCCGACGGCGATCTGCTCGCCGTGGGACGCGATCACCCGGGCGGTCCACTCCGGGTCCTCGAGGGCTGCCGTGCCGAGGTTGACGCGCGTGGCCCCGGTGGCCAGCGCCCGCTCGAGGGACGCGTCGTCGCGCACGCCGCCGGAGATCTCGACGCGCACGCCGCGGCGGTCCAGCTCGCTCGCGACGTCCGCGAGGAGCGCCGCGTTGGAGCCGCGGCCGAACGCGGCGTCGAGGTCGACGAGGTGGATCCACTCCGCGCCCCCCTCGGCCCAGTCGAGGGCGGCGGCGAGCGGGTCGCCGTAGCCGGTCTCCGAGCCGGCCGCGCCCTGGACGAGCCGCACGGCCTGGCCGTCGGCGACGTCGACGGCGGGCAGGAGCTCCAGGCGCGGGGCGGGGGGCGTGGTCGTCATGGGTGTTCTCCGGGTGGTGGGGAGGCGGGCTGCGGAAGGGACGTGCGTCGGCTCAGCGCAGCAGGCCGAGCCAGCGCCGCAGGAGCTCGGCCCCCGCGTCGCCCGACTTCTCGGGGTGGAACTGGGTCGCGGCCAGCGGGCCGTTCTCGACGGCGGCGACGAAGCGGTCGCCGTGCTCGGCCCACGTGACCAGCGGGGCGGGCAGCGGGTGCTCGCCCGCGGGGACCTCGTCGTGCAGGGGGAAGGACCGCGCCGCGTAGGAGTGCACGAAGTAGAACCGCTCGTCGGCGAGCCCGTCGAAGAGCACCGACCCGGGCGGCGGCTCGACCGTGGCCCAGCCCATGTGCGGCACGACGTCGGCCTCGAGGCGGTCGACGACGCCAGGCCACTCGCCCAGCCCGTCGGTCCGCACCCCGTGCTCGACGCCCTCGGCGAACATCACCTGCATGCCGACGCAGATGCCGAGCACGGGCCGGCCGCCGGCGAGGCGCCGGTCGACGACCTGGTCGCCGCCGACGGCGCGCAGCCCGGCCATCACGGCGGCGAACGCGCCGACGCCCGGCACGACGAGACCGTCGGCCTCCTGCGCGGCGCGCTTGTCGGCGGTCAGCTCGACCTCGGCGCCGACGCGCTCGAGGGCGCGGACCGCCGAGCGCACGTTGCCGAAGCCGTAGTCGAGGACGACGACGCGGGGTGTGGGCACGGCGCCAGGTTACCGGCGCCGCGGGCCGCGCCGTGCCCGCGTCCGGCCCGCCGGCACCCCGGCGCGGACGGCCGGGCGGTCAGCCCCGGGGGCGGTTCCCCGCGATCATCCGCATCGCCTTCCAGCGCGAGAGGCCGACGCTCGTGACGGTGCCCTCGACCGTCGCGGGGTCGAGGTCGCCGAGCAGCAGGTCCTCGAGCACCTCGGGCGCACCGGACAGCACCAGGCCCGGGGGCAGCTCCTTGGTCTGCGCCCCTGCGACCCACTGCGTCGCGGAGACCTGCTCGGCGCGCCGCTCGAGCAGGACCACGGGCGCCTGGCGCAGGAGCTGGGAGATCGCCGCGGTGGCGGTCGCGCCCGCGGCCGGGTCACGCAGCACCGCGATCGCCCCGACCGGGGACGGGACCGCGTCGACGTCGACCTGCGCGAGCGAGCACGCGGCCGCGAGCGCGCCGGCGACGGCGACCTGGGTGACGACGACGGCGACCGTCGGCTCGTCGGGCGCGTCGAGCCCCGAGAGGTCGTCGGGGATCTGCAGGTCGGCGAACGGGTCGTCGTCGGCGCCCGGGGTCGCGCCGGACGTCGGGTCGGTGCTCACAGGGCCCCCTTGGTGGACGGCACGCCGTCGACGCGCGGGTCGAGCGCGAGGGCGGCGCGCAGCGCGCGCGCGAGGGCCTTGAACTGGGCCTCGACGATGTGGTGCGGGTCGCGGCCGGCCAGCACGCGCACGTGGATGGTGAACGCCGCGTGGTGGGCGATCGACTCCAGCACGTGAGCGGTCAGCGAGCCGGTGAAGTGCCCGCCGATGAGGTGGTACTGCTGCCCCTCGGGCTCGCCGGAGTGCACGAGGTACGGCCGGCCCGACACGTCGACGACCGCGTGGGCCAGCGCCTCGTCCAGCGGGACGGTGGCGTCGCCGTAGCGGGTGATGCCGCGCTTGTCGCCGAGGGCCTCGCGCAGGGCCTGGCCGAGCACGATCGCGACGTCCTCGACGGTGTGGTGCGCGTCGATGTGCGTGTCGCCGCTGGCCCGGACCGTGAGGTCGACCAGCGAGTGCTTGCCGAGCGCGGTGAGCATGTGGTCGTAGAACGGCACGCCCGTGTCGACGTCGGTGCGCCCCGTGCCGTCGAGGTCGACCTCGACCAGGACGGTCGACTCGCTCGTGGCGCGCTCGACGCGCGCGGTCCGCCGGGCGGTGCCCGCGGTCGTTCCCTGCGGACCGGTCATCGACCCGTCACCTCCACCAGTGCGTCCTTGAAGGCGGCCGTCTCGGCGGGTGTGCCCACCGAGACGCGCAGCCAGCCGTCGGGCCCGACCACGCGCACGAGCACCCCGCGGTCGAGCAGACCCTGCCAGACGGCGCGCCGGTCGTCGAACCGGCCGAAGAGCACGAAGTTCGCGTCGGAGTCCGCCACGTCGAACCCGCGCCCGCGCAGCCACAGCACGAGGGCGTCGCGCTCGTCGCGCAACGACCCGACCTGCGCCATGAGCTCGGGGGCGTGGGCGAGCGCCGCGCGCGCGACGGCCTGCGTGACGGCCGAGAGGTGGTACGGCAGGCGCACGACCCGCAGCGCGTCGACGAGCGCCGGGGCCGCGGCGAGGTAGCCGACGCGGGCGCCGGCGAGCCCGAAGGCCTTGGACATCGTGCGGCTGACCGCCAGGTGCGGGTGGTCGGGCAGCAGCTCGAGGGCCGACGGCGTGCCCGCGCGGCGGAACTCCCCGTAGGCCTCGTCGACGACGACCACGCAGCCGCCGGGCACCTGCGCGGCGGCGTCGAGCACGGCGACCACGGTCGCGGCGGGCAGCGCGGTGCCGGTGGGGTTGTTGGGGCTGGCGAGCAGCACCACGCTCGGGGCGTGCTCGGCGACCGCGGCCCGGGCCGCGTCGGGGTCGAGCGAGAAGTCCTCCGCGCGGCGGCCCGCGACCCAGGCGGTGGAGGTGTCGCGGGCGTACTCGGGGTACATCGAGTACGTCGGCGCGAACGACAGGGCCGTGCGGCCCGGCCCGCCGAAGGCCTGCAGCAGGTGCAGCATGACCTCGTTGGAGCCGTTCGCGGCCCACAGCTGCGCGGGGTCGAGGTCCACGCCCGACTCGGTGCGCAGGTACGCGGCGAGGTCCTCGCGCAGGGCGAGGAAGTCCCGGTCGGGGTAGCGGTTGAGCGTGCGCGTCGCGTCCGCGACCGCGGCGGCGACGTCGGCGACGACCGCCTCGGACGGCGCGTACGGGTTCTCGTTGACGTTGAGCAGGACCGGGACGTCGAGCTGCGGCGCGCCGTACGGCTCGAGGCCGACGAGCTCGGGGCGCAGCGGCAGGACGCCGGCGGTGCGGTCGGGGGCGGCGGTCACGGCACGAGTCTAGGGACGTGCACGGCACCGCCCGTGGCCGTGTCCGGGGTGCGACCTAGGCTGGCCGGGTGACCCCCGCTCCCCCCGCCGCACCGCCCGTCGACCGGACCGCGCTGCGCGAGCGCGCCGAGCAGGTGCTGCGCGCGCTCGTCGGCCGCGACGACGCCCGCCTGCACGACGACCAGTGGCAGGCCGTCGAGGCGCTGGTCGCCGACCGGCGCCGGGTGCTCGTGGTGCAGCGCACCGGCTGGGGCAAGTCCGCGGTGTACTTCGTGGCGACGGCGCTGCTGCGCGAGGGCGCCGCCGGCCCCCGGCGCGGCCCCACGGTGATCGTGTCCCCGCTGCTCGCGCTCATGCGCAACCAGGTCGACGCCGCGCGCCGGGCCGGCATCGCGGCGCAGACGCTCAACTCCGCGAACGTGCAGGAGTGGGCGGACGTGCACGCCCGCATCGCGGCGGGCGAGGTCGACGTGCTGCTCGTCTCCCCCGAGCGCCTCAACAACCCCGGGTTCCGCGACGAGGTGCTGCCGTCGCTGGCCGCCGACGCCGGCCTCGTCGTGGTCGACGAGGCCCACTGCGTCTCGGACTGGGGCCACGACTTCCGGCCCGACTACCGGCGCATCCGCACGCTGCTGGGCGACCTGCCCGCGGGCGTGCCGGTGCTCGCCACCACCGCCACCGCGAACGCGCGGGTCACCGCCGACGTCGCCGAGCAGCTGGCGGACGAGCAGGACGCCACCCTCGTGCTGCGCGGCGGCCTGGACCGCCCCAGCCTGCACGTGCAGGTCACCGAGCTGCCCGACGTCGCGAGCCGGCTCGCGTGGCTCGCGGCGACCCTGCCGACGCTGACCGGGTCCGGCATCGTCTACTGCCTGACCATCGCCGCCGTCGAGCAGGTCACCGAGCACCTGCGCGCCGCGGGCCTGGACGTGCGCGCGTACACCGGGCAGACCGACCCGACCGAGCGGGAGGCCCTCGAGGGCGACCTGCTGGCCAACCGCGTCAAGGCGCTGGTCGCGACGTCGGCGCTCGGCATGGGCTACGACAAGCCCGACCTGGGGTTCGTCGTGCACGTGGGCGCCCCGAGCTCGCCGATCGCGTACTACCAGCAGGTGGGGCGCGCCGGCCGCGCCACGTCGCGCGCGGACGTCGTGCTGCTGCCCGGCCAGGACGACCGCGCGATCTGGGAGTGGTTCGCCTCGACGGCGTTCCCGCCCGAGGACGACGTCCGCGCCGCGCTGGCGGCCCTCGCCGAGCACGGCACGCTCTCGACCGCGGCGCTGGAGACGTACGTCTCGCTCCGCCGCACCCGCCTGGAGGGGATGCTCAAGGTCCTCGACGTCGACGGCGCCGTCCGGCGCGTGCGCGGCGGGTGGGAGCCGACGGGCCGGCCCTGGTCGTACGACGCGGAGCGCTACGCACGCGTGACCGCCGCGCGGCACGCCGAGCAGCGGACCATGCTGGACTACCAGGCCACGACGGGGTGCCGGATGGCCTTCCTGCGTGCCGCGCTGGACGACCCCGAGCTCGTCGACGGGTGGGCCTGCGGGCGGTGCGACCGCTGCACGGGCCACCAGGTCGGTGCCGCGCCGACCGGTGCGGCCGTCGACGCGGCCCGCGCGCTGCTGGCGGTGCCCGGCGAGCCGGTCGCCGCCCGCCGGCAGTGGCCGTCGGGCCTGACCGCGCTCGGGCTGGACCTGCGCGGCCGGATCCCCGCGGAGGAGAACGTCACCGAGGGCCGTGCCGTGGGACGGCTCGACGGCCTCGGGTGGGGCGGTCCGCTGCGCGAGGCGCTGCGCGAGCAGGTGCCGGCCGAGCTGCCCGTCGGCCTGCGCACGCCCGTGCGGCAGGTGCTCGAGGCGTGGGCGCCCGAGGTCGACGTCGTCGTGGCGGTCGGGTCGGCGTCCCGGGGGCTGCTCGTCGAGCACCTCGCCGCCGGCACCGCGCGCCTGCTCGGCGTGCCCGACGCCGGTCGCCTGCTCCCGGTGGGCACGCCGCCGCGCCACGACGTCAACTCCGCGCAGCGCCTCGCCGACGTCGTGCACCACCTGGACCTGCCGGCCGACGTGGCCGGGCGGGTCGCCGGTCAGCGGGTGCTGCTCGTGGACGACCGCACCGACACCGGGTGGACGCTCACCGTGGCCGGGCGCCTGCTGCGACGCGCGGGCGCGACGGCGGTGCGCCCGTTCGTGCTCGGGGTCGGCTGAGCGCGCGACCCCGGGCGCTCGGCACCGGGAGCGGCCGGTCCGCTCAGAACCGGGCGCGGACCGCCTCGCCGTGGGCGGGCAGGCCCTCGGCGTCGGCGAGGGCGACCACCCGGTCCGCCACCTGCGCGAGCGCGTCGCGGTCGTACTCCACGACCTGCACCGCCCGCAGGAACGAGTGCACGCCCAGGCCGGACGCGAAGTGCGCGCACCCGCCCGTGGGCAGCACGTGGTTGGAGCCCGCCATGTAGTCGCCCAGCGACACCGGGCTCCACGGCCCCACGAAGATCGCGCCCGCGCTGGTCACCCGGTCCGCCCAGACGCCCGCGTCGACGGTCTGGATCTCCAGGTGCTCCGCCCCGTACCCGTTGACCACGGCCAGCCCGGCCTCGAGGTCGTCGACCAGGACGATCGCGGACTGCGTACCGGCCAGCGCGGTGAGCACACGGTCACGGTTCGCGGTCGCGTCGACACGGTCCACGAGGGCCGCCTCGACGGCGTCCGCCAGCTCGACCGACGGTGTCACGAGGACGGCCGCTGCGAGGGGGTCGTGCTCGGCCTGGGAGACCAGGTCGGCCGCGACGTGCACGGCGTCCGCGGTGCCGTCGGCGAGGACGGCGATCTCGGTCGGACCGGCCTCGGAGTCGATCCCGACGAAGCCGCGCACGAGCCGCTTGGCCGCGGCCACGTACACGTTCCCCGGGCCGGTGATGACGTCGACGGGCTCGCAGAGCGTCGCACCGTCCACGTCCTCGCTGCCGGCGGCCCCGTAGGCGAGCATCGCGACCGCCTGGGCCCCGCCGACCGCGTACACCTCGTCGACGCCGAGCAGCGCGCACGTGGCCAGCACCACCGGGTCGGGCAGGCCGCCGTTGTCCTTCTGCGGGGGCGAGACCACGGCGAGCGAGCCGACGCCCGCCTCCTGGGCCGCGACGACGTTCATGACCACCGACGACGGGTAGACGGCCAGGCCGCCGGGCACGTAGAGCCCGACCCGCCGCACGGGCAGCCACCGCTGGCGCACCTGGGCGCCGGGCGCGACGTCGACCGTCAGGTCGGCGGGCACCTGCGCGGCGTGCACGCGTCGCACGCGGACGATCGTCTCGTCGAGGGCGGCACGCACGTCCGGGTCCAGGGACCCGACAGCCGCCGCGACGACGTCGGCGGGCACGCGCACGTGAACCGGCCGCACCCCGTCGAACCGCTCGGACAGGTCCCGCAGCGCCGCGGCCCCGTGCGCGCGCACCTGCTCGAGGATCGGGGCGACCGCCGCGGCGGCGTGCTCGACGTCGAGCTCGGCCCGGGGCAGCTCGTCGAGCAGCTCACGACGCGACAGGGTCCGACCGCGCAGGTCGATGCGGGAGATCACGCGCCCGAGTCTAGGACGGTTCGCGGCACCCGGACGTGCGCGGTGCGGCCGCCGCGCGGGCACCACGGGCACACCGCACGGGCTGCCACACTGGTGCCGTGGCACCGCGCGACGAACCGATCCGGCTGGGCATGTTCCTCAAGCTCGTGGGGGTCGCCGACACCGGCGGGCACGCCCGCGCGCTGCTCCTCGACGACGCCGTCACCGTGAACGGCGAGCCCGAGACGCGCCGCGGCCGCCAGCTCCAGGTCGGCGACGTCGTGGTGGTCGACCTGCCCGGCGGGCCGGTGCAGGCGGTCGTCGAGCTCGACGACGACGAGTAGCTAGGACGCCCGGGGCCCCGCTGCGGGGTAGAGGGCGAGCCGGGCGTCGAACAGGTCGTCCCAGGAGCGGACCTGGCGGCCGGCGAGGTGGTCGTCGAGCTGGTCGGCCACCACGTGCCAGCCGCCGGCGTAGCCCCGGGCGGCACCGTCGGCGAGCCGTGCGTGGCGCAGGACGAGCTCGGTGCCCTGCGCGCCGCGCGGCACGAGGGCCACGTCGACCCGGGAGACCTCCTCCCCGGGGAACCGCCAGTCGAGCCGCAGGTGCTCCGGCGGCTCGCAGGCCAGCACCGTGCACGTCGCCACGTCGTCGGCGCCCGGGACGTCGTCACCCATGCGCAGCTGGACCGTGCCGCCGGGCTGCAGGTCCCCGTGCAGCGCACCGAGCCAGCGCCGGACCCGCCCGGGGGCCGTCAGCGCGTCCCACAGGTCGTCCGCGGTGGTCGGGTAGCTGCGCCGCAGCTCGACCTCGGCGTCGCCCTCGCCCTGCCGCAGCACGGCGAGGGGCTCCGGGGTCTGCCCCGGTCCGGTCGGTGTCGCACTCATGACGCCTCCTGGCGGTCGGCCGTCGTCGCGGGTGCGCCGACGTCGGTAGTGAGCGCACGGTCCGCGCGGCGGCCCCGGGCGACCTCGGTGGCGAGGGCGTCCAGGTGAGGCTGCCAGCGCCCGACGACGCGTGCGGCCCACGCCTCGACCTCGTCGAGCGCCTCGGTCCGGACGGCGTACAGCCGGCGCGTCCCGTCGCGCTCGACGTCGACGACGCCGGCATCCCGCAGCACCCGCAGGTGGCGGGAGACCGCCGGCTGGCTCAGGCCCAGCTCCTCGGCGACGGCCGCGGCGAGCACGCCGGCGGACCGCCGCTGCGTGCCGAGGAGCTCGACGAGGCGGCGGCGGACGGGGTCGCCGAGGGCGTCCATCGCGTGCACATCCTCATGTTTTCACTCTGCGTTATATAACGCAAGGGTTAAGGACCGGACGGGCCCCCGAGGCAGCTCGGCCCCAGCAGAGCCTTGAGATCGCCGTACAGCGACGGCGAGCGCTGCACCCGCCAGGAGTCGTCCAGCCGCACGACCGTGGTCCGCCCCGGGTTGGTCAGCCGCAGGTGCACCTCGGTGACCCCGGGATGGGTGTGCAGGACCTCGCGCAGCCGGTCGACCACCGGGGGCGTGCAGCGCGACTCTGCGAGGGTCACCACCACCGGCGAGTCCGCGGTCTGCGACGTGTCCGGGAGGGTCACCTCCATCGCCTGGAGCTGCATCGTGTCGTCCCGGCGCCGCACGCGGCCCTTGAGCACGATGACCGCGTCCTCGGCGAGCACGGTGGAGTACGCGAGGTACGTCTCGCCGAAGAACATCACCTCGACCGAGCCCTCGAGGTCCTCGAGCACGACCGCGGCCCACGGGTTGCCCTGCTTGGACATCTTGCGCTGCAACGACGTCACGAGCCCGGCGACGACGACCTGCGACCCGTCGGGCCGTGCCTCGTCGGCCATGAGCGTGGCGACCGACACGTCGGCCGCCGCGGACAGCACGTGCTCGAGGCCCGACAGCGGGTGGTCCGACACGTACAGGCCGAGCATCTCGCGCTCGAACGCGAGCCGCTGCTTCTTGTCCCAGTCCGGCACCTCGGGGACGGCGACCGCGAAGCCGGCCTCCTCGTCGGCGCCGAAGACGTCGGCGAACAGGTCGAACTGCCCCTCGGCCTCCTTGCGCTTGACGCCGATGACCGCGTCGACGGCCTGCTCGTGGACGAGCAGCAGCGCCCGGCGCGGGTGCCCGAGGGAGTCGAACGCGCCCGCCTTGATGAGCGACTCGATGGTCCGCTTGTTGCAGACCACCGCCGGCACCTTGTCGAGGAAGTCCGTGAACGACGTGAACGCGCCCTTGGCCTCGCGCGCGGCGACGATCGCGTCCACCACGTTGGCGCCCACGTTGCGCACCGCGGTCAGCCCGAACCGGATGTCCGCGCCCACGGCCGTGAACAGCGCCGAGGAGTCGTTGACGTCCGGCGGCAGGACCGTGATCCCCATCCGGCGGCACTCGTTGAGGTACAGCGCCGACTTGTCCTTGTCGTCGCGCACGCTCGTGAGCAGGCCGGCCATGTACTCGACCGGGTAGTTCGCCTTGAGGTACGCCGTCCAGTACGACACGACGCCGTACGCCGCCGAGTGCGCCTTGTTGAAGGCGTAGCCGGCGAACGGCACCAGGACGTCCCACACCGCCTGGATCGCGGCGTCGGAGTAGCCCCGCTCGCGGCAGCCGGCCTGGAACGGCACGAACTCCTTGTCGAGGATCTCCTTCTTCTTCTTGCCCATCGCGCGCCGCAGCAGGTCGGCCTGGCCGAGCGTGTAGCCGGCGAGGATCTGCGCGGCCTTCTGGACCTGCTCCTGGTAGACGATCAGGCCGTGCGTGACACCCACGACCTCCTCGAGCGGGCCCTCCAGCTCGGGGTGGATCGGCTCGATCTGCTGCAGGCCGTTCTTGCGGAGCGCGTAGTTCGTGTGCGAGTTGACGCCCATCGGGCCGGGCCGGTACAGCGCGATGACGGCGGAGATGTCCTCGAAGTTGTCGGGACGCATCTGGCGCAGCAGGGCCCGCATGGGCCCGCCGTCGAGCTGGAACACCCCGAGCGTGTCGCCGCGTCCCAGCAGCTCGTACGTCCTCGGGTCGTCGAGGGGGACGTCCTCGATCTTCAGGGGTTCCTTGCCGTTCATCACGATGTTCTCGAGCGCGTCGTCGAGGATCGTGAGGTTGCGCAGGCCGAGGAAGTCCATCTTGATCAGCCCGAGCGCCTCGGCGCCCGGCTGGTCGAACTGCGTGATGATCGCGCCGTCCTGCGGACGCTTCATGATCGGCAGGATGTCCAGCAGCGGCTCGCTGGACATGATGACGCCGGCGGCGTGCACGCCCCACTGCCGCTTGAGGTTCTCCAGCCCGCGCGCCGTCTCGACCACGCGCGCGACGTCCGGGTCCGTGGCCACGAGCTGGCGGAACTCCTCCGCCTCGGCGTACCGCTCGTGCTTCTCGTCGAAGATCCCCGCCAGCGGGATGTCCTTGCCCATCACGGCCGGCGGCATCGCCTTGGTGAGCTTCTCCCCCATCGCGAAGGGGAAGCCCAGCACCCGCGAGGCGTCCTTGAGGGCCTGCTTGGCCTTGATGGAGCCGTACGTGACGATCTGCGCGACACGGTCCGCGCCGTACTTGTCCGTGACGTACCTGATGACCTCGCCGCGCCGGCGCTCGTCGAAGTCGACGTCGACGTCGGGCCACGACACGCGCTCGGGGTTGAGGAACCGCTCGAAGATCAGGCCGTGCTGCAGCGGGTCGAGCTCGGTGATGCCCATGGCGTACGACGCCATCGACCCGGCCGCGGACCCTCGGCCGGGCCCGACGCGGATGTCCTGCGCCTTGGCCCAGTTGATGAAGTCGGCGACCACGAGGAAGTACCCCGAGAACCCCAGGCTCGTGATGACCTCGGTCTCGTACTCGGCCTGCTTGCGCACGTCGTCCGGGATCGCACCCTTGTACCGGCGCTGCAGGCCGAGCTCGACCTCCTTGACGAACCAGGAGTCCTCGTTCTCCCCGTCGGGCACCGGGAAGCGCGGCATGTAGTTCGCGTCCGTGTCGAACTCGATCTCGCACTGCTCGGCGATCCGCAGGGTGTTGTCGCACGCCTCGGGCAGCTCGGCCCAGACCTGGCGCATCTCCTCGGCGGGGCGCAGGTAGAAGTTGTCGGCGTCGAACTTGAAGCGGTCCGGGTCCGCGAGCGTCGACCCCGACTGCACGCACAGCAGCACGCCGTGCGCGTGGGAGTCCTCGTGCCGCGTGTAGTGCAGGTCGTTCGTCGCCACGAGCGGGGCGTCGATGGCCTGCGCGAGCCGGCGCAGGTCCTTGATGACGCGGCGCTCGATGTCGAGGCCGTGGTCCATGACCTCGACGTAGAAGCTGTCCTTGCCGAACACGTCCTGCATCTCGCCCGCGGCGCGCACCGCCTCGTCCCACTGCCCGAGCCGCAGGCGCGTCTGCACCTCGCCCGACGGGCAGCCCGTCGTGGCGATCAGGCCCGACGCGTACGTGCTCAGCAGCTCGCGGTCCATGCGCGGCCACTTGCCCATCTGCCCCTCGAGCGAGGCCAGCGAGCCCAGCCGGAACAGGTTGCGCATGCCCTCGTTGTTGCGCGCCCAGATCGTCATGTGGGTGTACGCACCACGCGCCGACACGTCGTCCGAGGCCTGGTGCTGCTCGCCCCAGCGCACGCGCGTCTGGTCGAAGCGGCTGGTGCCGGGCGTGACGTACGCCTCCACGCCGATGATCGGCTTGATCCCGTACGCCTTGGACTTCTTCCAGAAGTCGAAGGCCCCGAACAGGTACCCGTGGTCGGTGATCGCCAGCGCCGTCTGCCCCAGGCGCTGGGCCTCGGCGAACAGGTCGTCGACCCGGGCCGCCCCGTCGAGCATGGAGAACTCGGTGTGGTTGTGCAGGTGGACGAACCCCTGGCCGCTCACCGGCGCACCTCCCGGACGTCGACGGCGGGGCTGCTGGCGCGTCGGGGCAGGGGCATGACGGCCATCCTAGGCGCGTGGTCGGACGCCCCCGTCGACACGCCCGGCCCCCGTGACGAGCGGCACGCTTCCCCTGCCGGGGAGTGCTCCCGACCGTCTGCCCGGGGTCAGCGCCAGCCCGCCGCGAGGGTCTCCAGGGCGTGCGCAAGGTCGTCCGGGTAGTCGCTGGCCACCTCGAACCACGACCCCGTCCCGGGGTGCTCGAACCCCAGCCGCATGGCGTGCAGCCACTGCCGGGTCAGGCCCACCCGGGCCGCGAGCGTGGGGTCGGCGCCGTAGGTGAGGTCGCCCACGAGCGGGTGGCGCAGCGCCGCCATGTGCACGCGGATCTGGTGGGTGCGGCCCGTCTCGAGGTGGATCTCCAGCAGGGACGCCGCCGGCAGCATCTCCAGCAGCTCGTAGTGCGTCACCGACGGCTTGCCGTCCGCGACGACCGCGAACTTCCAGTCCGAGGACGGGTGCCGCCCGATCGGCGCGTCGACCGTGCCGCTCGTCGGCTCGGGGTGGCCCTGCGCGAGCGCGTGGTACACCTTCTCGACCGTGCGCTCCTTGAACGCCCGCTTCAGGGCGGTGTAGGCGTGCTCGCT
Organism: Cellulomonas oligotrophica; assembly: GCF_013409875.1. Classification (GTDB taxonomy): domain Bacteria; phylum Actinomycetota; class Actinomycetes; order Actinomycetales; family Cellulomonadaceae; genus Cellulomonas; species Cellulomonas oligotrophica. The sequence continues at coordinate 10,757 of NZ_JACCBK010000001.1, read as the reverse complement.
CTTGGCGACGACCATGAGGCCGGACGTGCCGGCGTCGAGGCGGTGCACGATGCCCTGCCGCTCGGCCGGGCCCGACGTCGCCACCCGGTAGCCCGCCGCGACCAGTGCGCCGACGACGGTCGGACCCGTCCAGCCCGGCGACGGGTGGGCCGCGACGCCCACCGGCTTGTCGATGACGACCAGGTCGTCGTCGTCGTGCACGATCCGCATGCCGGGCACCGGCTCGGGCTCGACCTCGACGGCCGGCGCCGGCTCGACGATCTCCACCTCGAGCCACGCGCCCGCCACGAGCCGGTCGGACTTGCCGACCTCGCGGCCGTCGACCCGGACGCCGCCGTCGGCGGCGATCTGCCCCGCACGCGTGCGGGAGAGCCCGAGGAGGCGGGCCAGACCGGCGTCGACGCGCTCGCCGGCGAGCCCGTCGGGGACGGGCAGCGCCCGCGTCCCGCTCACGCCCGGTCCTTGGACGGGTCCTCGGTCTGCGCCACGTCGGTCCGGACGTCGGCATCTGGCCCTGCGTCGGAGCGGGCGGAGGTCTCGGCGACGGCGCGGGTGCCCGTGCCGGCGTCGGTCTCGGCCACGCTCTCGGCGTCGGTGTCGCTCCCGGCGTCGGAGTCGCGGGTCCCGTCCAGGTGGATGCCGCGGGCCGTGAGGAGCACGACGAGCACGGCCGCGGCGACGATCGCGATGTCGGCGACGTTGCCGATGAACAGGCGCCAGTACGCGAGGAAGTCGATCACGTGGCCGCTGCCGACGCCGGGCTCGCGCACCAGCCGGTCGACCAGGTTGCCCAGCGCGCCACCCAGCAGCAGACCGAGCGCGACGGCCCACCCGGTGGAGCCGATCCGGCGCGAGGCGCGCGCGACGACCACCACGACGACGACGGCCACGACGGTGAGCACCCAGGTCATGCCCGTCGCGATGCCCAGCGCCGCGCCGGGGTTGCGGATCAGCTGCAGACCGAACAGCTCACCCAGCAGGGGGATCCGCTCCCCCTCCTCGAGGGCGGCGACCGCCCACACCTTCGTGAGCTGGTCGACCAGCAGCACGCCCGCGGTCAGGCCGGTCAGCAGACGCAGCAGGTGGCGCCGCCGGGGCGGCGCCACCTGCTGGGGACCGGCGCTCACGTCGGCGGCCGGGTCGTTCTCGTCGTTCGTGGGCACCGCAGGAGTCTACGCAGCGCCCGGCTCCGGCCCGTCGACGTCAGCGACGCTCCTCGCGCTGCTTGCACCGCACGCACAGCGTCGCGCGCGGGAACGCCTGCAGGCGCGCCTTGCCGATCGCCTCGCCGCACTGCTCGCACGCGCCGAACGTGCCGGCCGCGAGCCGGTCGAGCGCGTGCTCGGTCTGCTCGAGGAGCTGGCGCGTGTTGTTGACCAGCGTCAGCTCGTGCTCGCGCTCGAGGGCGGACGAGCCGGAGTCGGCCTGGTCGTCCCCCGCGCCCTCGCCGGAGTTGCGCAGCAGGTCGGACAGCTCGGCGTCAGCGGCCGCGAGCTCGGCGGTGAGCCGTGCGCGGTCGGACGCGAGCTCGGCCGCGACGGCCTCGACCTCGTCCTCCGCCCACAGGTCCTCACCGTCACGCACCGGCAGCGTGGCCGGGTCGACCGGCACCCCACGCTCGGACCTCGTCGTCGTTCTGACTGCATCGTTGATGGCCACGGACGTTCCCCCCGTCTCGAGTGCCGCGACTGTATGCGTGTCGCCGCCACCGCACAACACGAGTGGCGGCGCGCCGCGCACGGTGTCACGACCCGGACGGCCGCCCCGCGCGCACCCGCCCCCGGACGCACGTCACCGCCGGCACCACGAGGGCGCCGGCGGTGGGGTGACGTGCGTGCGGGACGTCAGATGGTCTGGTTCTCGGGCACCTGGCCCGCACGCGGCGGGAGCGCGTTGCCGCGGTTCTCCAGGTCGCCGAGGAGGTTCTCGAGGTAGCTCTTCAGACGCGTCCGGTAGTCGCGCTCGAAGACCCGCAGCTCGTCGATCTTGCGCTCGAGGAGCGACCGCTCCTGCTCGAGCTGGCCGAGCGTGCGCTGCGACGTCTCCTCGGCCTCGCGCACGATGCGGTTGGCGCGGGACTTGGCCTCGTTGACGAGACGGTCGGACTCCTCCTGGCCGCTGCGCACGTAGTCGTCGTGCAGCTTCTGGGCCAGGGCGAGCATGCCCGTCGCCGACTCGGGCTCGTTGCCGCGGCCCGGGCCACCGACCTGGACCGGGGCCTGCACGACGGGGGCGGGCGCCTGCATGGCCGGCACCGGGACCGGCTGCGGCTCGGGCACCGGGGCGGGCTCCGGCTTCGGCGCGGGCGCCTGCTGCTGGGCACCGGCCCGGCTGAGCTCGGCGATGCGCCGCTCCGCCGCAGCGAGCTTCGTCTTGAGGTCGTCGTTCTCGCCCTGCAGGTCGCGCAGGGTGTTGACGACCTCGTCCAGGAAGTCGTCGACCTCGTCCTGGTCGTACCCCTCGCGGAACTTGGTCGCCTGGAACTTCTTGTTCAGGACGTCGTCTGCGGTCAGCAGTGCCATCGTCGTCACCTCTGTCGGTCGTGCTGGCTCAGGCCGGTGGCAGTCCACCGACCGCCTCGGGCCACCGTAGCGGACATTGCGCGGGCCGCACTCGTCGCGACACACCGTGCGGACGGCGCGCCGGGAGCAGGCCCGCGAGGCCCCCGCAGGGGCGTCAGGATCCTCGCCCGGGCGCTACCGGGCGAGCGAGGCGAGGACCGAGAGCAGGAGCGAGCACCCGAGCGCGAGGACCAGGAAGGCCAGGTCGAAGCGGATCGAGCCGATCCCGATGGGTGGCAGGACCCGCCGCAGCGCCTTCAGCGGCGGGTCCGTCACCGTGTACGTGGCCTCGGCCACGACGAGCACGACGCCGCTGGGGCGCCAGTCGCGGGCGAACACCTGCACCCAGTCCAGCACGAGCCTGACCAGCAGGAGCAGGAAGAAGACCAGGACGAGCAGGTACAGCAGGGAGAAGACGAATCCCACGCCGATCAGCTCTGGTTGTAGAAGCCGGAGCGGGTCGCGGGCTCGGGCGCAGGCCTGTCGCCGGCGACCTCGACGTGCGCGGGCGAGAGCAGGAAGACCTTGCTCGTCACACGCTCGATCGCCCCGTGCAGGCCGAAGATCAGCCCGGCGGAGAAGTCGACGAGCCGCTTGGCGTCCGCGTCGTCCATGTCCGTGAGGTTCATGATCACGGGCGTGCCCTGGCGGAACGCCTCGCCGATCTTGCGGGCGTCGTTGTACGACCGCGGGTGGATCGTGGTGATCCGGCGCAGGTCGCTCGCGTCGCCTGCCGTGACCGGCGCCACGGCCGCCACGCGCGGCGTGCGGTGCAGCGGGGTCACCTGGGCCTCGTACGACTCCTCGGGCACGATCGCCTCCGTCTCCTCGTACTCGTCCAGGTACTCGTCGTGCTCGGCCCGGTCGTCGGCCAGGCCGAGGTACAGCATCGTCTTGCGCAGCGCTCCGGCCATCGCGTCGTCTCCCGTCTCCCGGAACCACCTGGTCCCTGCAGCCGCCCCGTCCCCGCGGTCGGGCCGGGACGACGACGGCTGCGCCGGTCACGCTAGCAACGCGCGGTGTGCCGCACCTGCCGACACGCGGGGCCGCGGGCACGCGACGCGCGGGTGAAACGCGCCGCCGGGCCCGTCCGCTCAGCGCGGGAGCAGCCGGACGACGCCGGCGAGGCGCCCCGTGCGGGCTCCGGCCACCGGGTCGGGCGCGGTCGTGGCCCGCCGGTGGGAGTACAGGTCGGGATCGGTGAAGGTGTCCCGGTCGTCCCTGTGCAGGATCTGCACACCGCGCGAGCGCAGGACGGCCTCCGCACCCGCCCGCAGGTCCACGGCCGGCGTCCCCCAGGCGGTGGTCGACGCCGCGGCCGGGACCCTGCGGGCGACGTCGGCCCGCATCTGCTCGGGGACCTCGTAGGAGCGTCCCGCGATGCACGGGCCGAGCGCGGCGACGAGGTGGTCGGGCCGCGCACCGGCGGCGACCGCCGCGTCGACGGCCGCCTCGACGACGCCCGCGAGCAGACCCGGCCGGCCGGCGTGCGCGGCCGCCACGACCCCGGCACCGGCGTCCGCGAGCAGCACGGGGAGGCAGTCCGCGACGTAGACGCCGACCGCGACCCCGGGGGTCGCGGTCACGAGCGCGTCCGCCTCGCCGACCCCCGCGCCGTCGTCGTCCGGCGAGGTGGGCGCACCCGCACGCGGGCCGCCGCGCGACCCGGCGGGACGGTCGACCGTGACGACCCGCGCCCCGTGCACCTGCGTGGCGAAGGTCACGACCGCCCCGACGCGCTCGGCGAGCAGCCGCCGGTTGGTTGCGACGTCGTCGGGGTCGTCGCCCACGGCCGTCCCGAGGTCGAGCCCGGCCCACGGGCCACGGCTGACGCCGCCGCGCCGGTCCGTGAAGCCCGCGAGCACCCCGGGGCCGAGGTCGACGGGTGTGAAGCCGATGCTCACGCCCGCGACCCGGCCCCGGGGCCGCGCCGACCGGCCCGAGGGGTCACTTGAGGAAGTCGGGCACGTCGAGCTCGTCGCGCTCGCGACGCACGGGCTCCTCCGACAGGATCCGCGGCACCTCGAGGGCCCCGGTCGCGGGCGCCGGCTCGTGGTGGGACGGCAGGAACGTGGGGACCTCGCGGACCGGCTCCGGTGCGACGGGGCGCAGCGTGCCGACCGGCACGAGGTCCTCGTCCGGCACCTGCACCGGGCGCGGCGACGGGACCGCCGCGATCGCGGGACCGGTCGGCACCGACGGGACCTGCCGCGGCGTGGAGCCGCTGACCTGCCCGAGCGCGCGGGCGTCGCGGCGCTGCACCGGCCCGCCCCCGTCGAAGCCCGCGGCGATCACCGTGACCCGCACCTCGTCGCCCAGGGCGTCGTCGATGACGGCACCGAAGATGATGTTGGCCTCGGGGTGCGCGGCCTCCTGGACGAGGCGCGCGGCCTCGTTGATCTCGAACAGACCGAGGTCGGAGCCGCCCTGGATGGACAGCAGCACGCCGTGGGCGCCGTCGATGCTGGCCTCGAGCAGCGGCGAGGAGATCGCCATCTCGGCCGCCTGCACCGCGCGGTCCTCGCCCCGGGCGAAGCCGATGCCCATGAGGGCCGACCCCGCACCCTGCATCACGGACTTCACGTCGGCGAAGTCCAGGTTGATCAGGCCGGGCGTCGTGATGAGGTCGGTGATGCCCTGGACGCCGGACAGCAGCACCTGGTCGGCCGAGTGGAACGCGTCCAGGACCGAGACCGACCGGTCGGAGATCGACAGCAGCCGGTCGTTGGGGATGACGATGAGGGTGTCGACCTCGGCGCGCAGGGCGTCGATGCCCGCGTCGGCCTGGACCGAGCGGCGCCGGCCCTCGAACGTGAACGGGCGCGTCACCACGCCGATCGTCAGCGCGCCGAGCGAGCGGGCCATGCGCGCGACGACGGGTGCGCCGCCGGTGCCGGTGCCGCCGCCCTCCCCCGCGGTGACGAAGACCATGTCGGCGCCGCGCAGGACGTCCTCGATCTCCTCGGCGTGGTCCTCGGCGGCCTTCTTGCCGACCTCGGGGTCGGCGCCGGCGCCGAGGCCGCGCGTGAGCTCGCGGCCGACGTCGAGCTTGACGTCGGCGTCCGACATCAGCAGCGCCTGCGCGTCGGTGTTGATGGCGATGAACTCGACACCCTTGAGGCCGACCTCGATCATGCGGTTGACGGCGTTGACGCCGCCTCCGCCGATGCCGACGACCTTGATGACCGCCAGATAGTTCTGCGGAGCTGCCACGGTGGGTGCCTCTCGTTCGCTCGCGGTGCGGCAACGGGGCCGCGCGGTTGCTCGTCCCGGTGCGCGGGACGTCCTGCGTTCAACCCTCACCCTCTACTTGAGGGTTAGAGTTATGTCAACTGCGTTCGGTGGTGACGCTAGGTGCCGCGTCCCGGTCGATCAACGACCACGCTCCGCGTGTCGCGCGCGCCACGCCGGTCAACGGGTGATCGGCATGCGCGGGGCCGACACGTCGAAGACGGTCGCCGACGCCGCTTCGGCCGACGCGCGCAGCGCCTGCAGCACCGCGACCTTCAGGGCCGTCTCGTCCGCGCTCCCCCAGTCGACGCGGTCGCCGTCGCGCAGCTGCATCGTCACCGTGTCCTGCGTGCGCGCCGACACACCCGCCACCTGCGCGAGCAGGTCCTGCGGCAGGTCCTCGAGCACCAGCAGCACCGCGTCCAGGGTGCGCTCGTCGCCGACCGGCACGTCCACGGCGGGCAGACCCTCCGGGGGCGCGTCCGCGCGACCGACCTGCACGCCCTCCTCGTCCAGCAGCGCCCACCCGTCACCGCCGCCCGGCTCGGGCACCGCCGCCACCGGCTCCCGCGAGACCAGCTGGACCGCCAGACCGTGCGGCCAGACGCGCATCACCCGCGCCTCCCGCACCCCCGGCACCTCGAGGAGGGCGTCCCGAAGGCCCACGGTGTCCAGCCGCGGCAGCGGTGTCCCGCCCGACGGCTCCACCACCGCGAGCACCTGGTCGACCGCCACCACGGTGCCCGCCCCGGTGACGACGACCTCGTCGACGTCCAGCGCCAGCACCGGCGAGAGCAGCAGCAGCCACGCCAGCGCGGCGACCGCCACGACGCCACCCACCACGCCCGCCACCTGACGACGCGCGAGGTTGCGCCGCGCCCGGGCCCGCTCGGCGAACCGCTCCTGCGACGTCGTGGAGACCACCGCCGGGCGCACCGGCCCGGAGAACCGCGGCCCGACCGTGTACGTCGTGACCTGCCGGGTCGCCCCGGTCGTCGGGCTCGTCACGTCCCGGCGCTGCGAGGGCACCGGCCCGCCGCGGGCCGACCGGCCCCCGGTCGCCGCGGCCCGCGAGCCGGACCCGGGGACCACCGCCGGCGTCGCGCCCGAAGGCGTTGCGCGTGCCTGCCCCGCACCCGACGCCTTGGCGCCGGCCTTCGTGGCGCTGGTCGGCGTCGAGCCCGTCGGCGTCGAGCCCGTCGGCTTCGAGCCCGTCGGCTTCGAGCCCGTCGGCTTCGAGCTCGTCGGCGTCGCCGTCGTCGGGGTCGCACCCGTCGACGGGGCGCCCGTCCGCGCGCCACCGGGCCGCGGCGCGGACGGGCGCGCGGGGCGTCGGGGCGTCGGCGGACGGGCGGGGCTCACGCGCGGCCGACCCCCGCACGCTCGCGCAACCGGGCCAGGACGACAGCGCCGAGCTCGGTCACGTCACCGGCGCCGACCGTCAGCAGCAGGTCGCCCGGCCGCGCCTGGTCGGCCAGCAGGCGCGCGGCCGCGACCTTGTCCGCGACGAAGCGGGCCCGGTCGGGCGTCGGCACGTGCGCGACGACCAGCGCCCCGGTCACCCCCGGCTCCGGGTCCTCGCGCGCGGCGTAGATGTCCGTCACCACGACGAGGTCCGCGAGGTCGAAGGCCCGCCCGAACTGCGACGCGAACGTGCGCGTCCGCGAGTACAGGTGCGGCTGGAACAGGGCGAGGACCCGACCGCCGCCGACGACCTGGCGCGCGGCGCGCAGCAGCGCCGCGACCTCCGTCGGGTGGTGCGCGTAGTCGTCGACCACGCGCACACCCCCGACCGTGCCCCGGTCCTCGAACCGGCGGCCCGTGCCGACGAACGCGTCGAGGCCGCGAGCAGCGGTCTCCGGCGCCGCTCCCAGACGGCGCAGCGCGCACCAGGCAGCCGCGGCGTTGAGGGCGTTGTGCGCCCCGGGCACCCGCAGCCGCAGCCGCACCGGGCGCTCGCCGCGGGGCGTGACCTCGACCTCCCAGCGCTCGTCCTGCGTGGGGCGCGGCTCCGAGACGCGCACGTCCGCGTCGGCCGCGCGCCCGTACGTCACGACGACGACGTCGCGGGACGCGAGGTCGTCGCGCACGGCGGCGACCAGCCGGCGCGCACCGTCGTCGTCGGCGCAGGCCACGAGCATGCCGCCCGGCCGGATCCGGGCCGCGAACGCCACGAACGCGTCCTCGAACGCCTCGCGCGTGCCGTAGTGGTCCAGGTGGTCGGGCTCGACGTTCGTCACGACCGCCACCAGCGGCGCGTACGCGAGGAAGGATCCGTCGGACTCGTCGGCCTCCGCGACGAACGGACCCGCCCCGTGCCGGCTGCCCCCGAGCGTGCCGGACGCCGAGCGCACCACGCCGCCGATCGCGAACGACGGGTCGGCACCGACCTCCACGAGCGCGGTGGCGACCATGGCCGACGTCGTCGTCTTGCCGTGGGCCCCCGCGACCGCGACCGCGTCGCGGTCCGCCATGAGGGCCGCGAGCGCCTGCGACCGGTGCAGGACCCGCACGCCGCGCTCGCGCGCCCGGGCCAGCTCCGGGTTCGTCTCGCGCACCGCGGAGGACACGACGAGCGTGTCGACCCCGTCGACGAGCCCGGCCTCGTGCCCGACGTGCACCCGCACCCCGGCGGCGCGCAGCCCCGCGAGCGCGGGGCCGTCGTGCGCGTCGGACCCGCTGACCTGCAGCCCGCGCGCCGCCAGGAGCGGGGCGATCGCGGACATGCCGGCACCGCCGACGCCGACGAGGTGCACCCGGCGGCCGAGGTCGGCGAGCGTGGTCGTGGGCTCCGGCGCGGGCGTCGCGGCGGTGCCGGGCTCGCGCCCGTCGTCGGTCGGGTCGTCCTGCACGTCCTGCGTCCACCCCTCGTCGTCCCACGCGTCGTCGTCCGGCGGCGCGAGCATCGGCAGCGCGACCGTGGCGGGTGACAGCGCCGCCGGTCGGTGCGGCACGGCCGAGCCCGTGACCGAGCGGGCCGGTGCGCTGCCGCCCGCGGGCAGCAGCGACTCGACGAGCCGCACGACCCGGTCCGCGCCGTCGCGCACACCGGCGCCGGCCGCGGCCCGCGCCATCGCCGCGCGCACGTGGTGCGCGTCGGTGTGCCCGGCGCCGCCGAGCAGCGGCACCACGTGGCTGCGCACCCAGGCAGGTGTGAACTCGGCGTCGTCGACGAGCACCCCGCCGCCCGCGGCGACCACGGACGCCGCGTTGAGGCGCTGCTCGCCGTTGCCGATGGGCAGCGGCACGTACACGGCGGGGATGCCGAGGGCCGCGAGCTCGCAGACCGTCCCGGCGCCCGAGCGGGCGACCACGACGTCCGCGACCGCGAGGGCCTGCTCCATCGACGTGAGGTACTCCCGCACGTGGTAGCGGTCGGCGCCGGCGACACCGCGCAGCGCGGCGCGCACGTCGTCGGTCTTGCCGGTGCCGGTCAGGTGCAGCACCTGGACGCCGCTGCCCAGGAGCGCCGCGGCGGCGCCGACGACGGCCCGGTTGACGTTCACGGCGCCGAGCGACCCGCCGGTGACCAGGAGCGTCGTGGTCGACGGGTCGAGCCCGAGGGCGTGCGCGGCCCGGACACGGGTGCCCCAGGGGTCGGCGGCGCGCTCCGCGGCCAGGCGCTCGATCGACGCGCGCAGCGGCATGCCCGTCACCTGCGCACCAGGCAGGGCGGTGCCGGGGAACGTCACGGCGACGGCGTCGGCCCAGCGTGCGCCGAGGCGGTTGGCGATACCGGGCCGGGCGTTCTGCTCCTGCACGACGATGGGGATCCCGCGTCGGTGCGCGGCGAGGTAGGCGGGCGTCGAGACGTACCCGCCGAAGCCCACGACCACCTGCGCCCCGTGGCGGCTGATCGCGTCGGACGCCGCGTCGACGGCGTCCTTGAGCCGGCCCGGCAGCCGCAGCAGGTCGAGCGTGGGCCGTCGCGGCAGCGGGACGCGCGGCACGACCTCGAGGGTGTACCCGTGCTCGGGCACGAGCCGCGACTCGAGGCCCTCGGCGGTGCCGAGCACGGCGACGACGGCGTCGGGGTGCCGGGCGCGCAGGGCGTCGGCCACCGAGAGGAGGGGGTTGACGTGCCCGGCGGTGCCGCCGCCGGCGAGCAGCACGGACACGCGCGGCTCAGCCACGGGTCCGCCCGATCACGGCGAGGGAGCGGCGCACGACGCCGGCACGGGCCGCGAGCGCCTCGGGCGCCCCGGGCTCGCTGCGGGCGAACGAGATCACCACGCCGAGCGCGGCCATCGTCATGATGAGCGCGGACCCGCCGGCGGACACCAGCGGCAGCGGCACGCCGATCACGGGCGCCAGGCCGATGACGACGGCGATGTTGATGAGGGCCTGCCCGATGATCCACGTGCAGATCGCGGCCGTGGTGATCTTGACGAAGGGGTCCTCGTGCCGGCGGATCACGCGGATCATCGCCGCCGCCAGCAGCGCGAACAGCACGAGCACCAGCAGGGTGCCCACCAGGCCGAGCTCCTCCCCGAGGATCGCGAAGATGAAGTCGTTGTGCGCCGCCGGCAGGTACGACCACTTCTCCCGGCTCTCGCCGAGCCCGAGGCCGCCGAACCCGCCGGTGGCCAGCCCCCAGCCGCCGTGCAGCGTCTGGTAGCACTCGTTGGTGACGTCGCAGCTGCCGGACAGCCACGAGGAGATGCGCGTCATGCGGTTGTCGCTGCCGATCGTGAGGAACGCGACGCCGACCCCGGCGAGGACCGCCGCGGCGCCGAAGATGCGCAGGGGGACCCCCGCGACGAACATGGCGCCGGCGACGAGCAGGACCATGACCATGGCGGTGCCGAGGTCGTGGCCGAGCAGCACGGTGCCGATGGCCAGGCCCGCGACGGGCACCGCGGGCACCACGGCGTGCTGCCACTCGTGCAGCAGCGGGAGCTTGCGGGCCAGGACGACGCCGAGCCACAGCGCGAGCGCGAGCTTGACCGCCTCGGACGGCTGGGC